>CAYNWZ010000067.1:0-1793 GCA_964401085.1 uncultured Gammaproteobacteria bacterium | reverse complement strand
TATTATTCGCTATCTCTCCATCGTCTTTATTTTTGTTAACATGGATGTTTTATTGGAAAATATTTCCGATGATGGTTGCACTGGAGCTATTCGCACTAAGTATCTGACGGCCATGAACGCCGCTTGGCTGATTTCACCATTAATCATGGGCTACTTAGTTGGTGCCAATAATAATTATCAGCGCATTTATTATGTTGGTGGTCTATTAATGTTGCCAGCTCTGTTTTTATTGATTACCCGTCGTAGACAATTTATTGATGCCAAAAACCGCTATCGTGAGCAAGATGCCGCCATAACAGTTAGCCAGCTATTGGGCAATCGCGATCGCCGCGGTATTTTCCTATCATCCTTGGCTTTACAATTTTTCTATGGCCTGATGAGTCTTTATACGCCGATTTATCTACACCAGCACATCGGTCTGAGCTGGGCCACCCTAAGCATCGTCTTTACCGTTATGCTGCTACCATTTGTCTTAATCCAGATGCCGGCCGGCGTCCTAGCTGATCGTTTTTTAGGTGAAAAAGAAATGTTAATTATCGGCAACCTGATAATGATTATCGCTGTGGCGGGAATTTTCTTCGCCAAAACAGCCAATCCTTTTGTCTGGGGCTTCTTGCTATTTTTCAGCCGTATCGGCGCTGCTTTGGCCGAAAGTATGCACGAAACTTATTTCTTCAAGAAGGTTGACAGCCGCGATATGGCGGTCATTAATCTCTACCGACAAAACAAACCAATCGGTTGGCTCATCGCCTCGCTAGCCGCCTTTGCCACTCTCAGCTTTTTGCCGCTAACTTCAATATTCATCGTTTTGATAACTGGCCTAATTATCGGTCTAATACCGATTATTTATATCCGCGATACTCGTTAATTAAGCCAAATAATCTTTAGCCGACAGCTTATCCGGCCAATAACTTTGACCGGCATCATTCTCTAGCGGCGTATATTTATAATCCTTTCCATAGCCCATTTCTTTGGCTAGCTTGGTGCTGGCGTTAAGCAAATGTAGCGGCACTGGCAAGGCGCCAAATTGCCCAACATCAGCCGCCGCCCGTTGATAGGCCTGATAAGCGACAATACTTTTGGCCGATTTAGCTAAATAAATAACGGTCTGAGTCAAGATAACTTTACATTCTGGCAAACCGATTTGTCGGCAAGCTTCAAAACAACTCGTCGCTAGCAATAATGCCGTATTGTTGGCTAAGCCAATATCCTCGCTAGCAAAACGAACCAAACGACGGGCAATATATAACGGATCTTCACCGGCCTCCAGCATCCTAACTAACCAATAAACAGCGGCGCTGGCATTATTGCCTCGCAAACTCTTATGCAAAGCGGATATCAAGTGATAACGCTCATCACCGGCCTGATTATAGCTAAAAACAATCTGCCGGCTAATTTTATCAATAACCTCCAAGGTAATTTCTGAGCTAGTCTTAGCCGCCGCCTCCAATAAATTAAGCGCTAGCCGGGCATCACCATCGGCCAGTTGGGCGATTCTGGCCAATGCCGGTTGATCAGCCTTAATTTTTAATTTTCCCAAGCCACACTGCTTATCTTTTAAAGCTCGTTCCAAAAGGTTAGTAATGTCGTCGGCGGTCAATGACTGAAAAACAACTACTTGGCAACGAGATAATAGCGCGGCATTAACTGAAAAGCTGGGATTCTCGGTGGTGGCGCCGATTAAAATAATCGTGCCGTCTTCCACATAAGGCAGAAGCGCATCTTGCTGGCCACGGTTCCAACGATGAATCTCGTCAACTAATAAAATGGTTGGTTTATCGGTAATTTGATTG
>CAYNWZ010000066.1:0-1805 GCA_964401085.1 uncultured Gammaproteobacteria bacterium | reverse complement strand
GGTTGCCTCAGCCACGCGGCGCAACGGCTCTTTAACTTGATCCTTGGTGCCGACTAGCAAAATATTCTTGCCGGCGGCCACTTCTTTGGTGACGAAAGCCCAGGCTTTCTCCATCTGTTCCTGGGTTTTGCTTAAATCAATCAGATGCAATCCCTGCTTACTACCGTAAATATACGGTTTCATCTTGGGATTCCATTTTGAGGTTTTGTGACCGAAATGGAGGCCGGCGGCCAACAAATCAGCCAAAGCTGGTACTTGGGACATAAAATTCCTTTAAACCGCTGCGTTCCGTCACCCGTAAGCCGATCGGGCAAGGAAAAATAGAACGCATGAGTCGTTAATTAAAAATTGTTAACGGCTTATTTTATAGTAAAAATCACTAGCTAGCTTACAGATTATCTGCCGGTCTGTCAAGCCGCCTGACGGTCTGACTGCTCAGCCTGCGGCTGTAAACCGCCTTTTTCCACATCCTCGCGACTGACGCCGTTAAATTTATCCAGATTTCTTAAAACATGACTACCCTGACCGGCGGCAATCAAGCGATCGGCGACGGCCTTAGAATCAACCTCGGGAAATTTATCAATAAAATCAGCAACAGTTTCGTATTCTTGCTCATCAAGATAAATATCAATAATATCTTGCTGGCTTAGGGCTGGATAATCAATGGCCGTGTGTTGAATCCGATCGAGGGGACTCTCTTGACCGCTCTGATCATAGCTACGATTAAGCATAAAGCGTAAATCTTGCTCCTGCTTGTCGCGCTCACTTGTTTCAACATGGTTGTTGCCAGGAAATGCTTCAAAGTTTGACATAAGATGAAAATTAGTATTCTAAACTTGGCTTATGCTGCCAATTATTTAATTATAGGCCGATTAATAACAAATTGCAATGGCTGCCAAGCAGGGCTCTTGATTTTTCTCTGGAGCTATGATATCTTGACAACAGCACGCCAATATCGGCGTTTATTTTTAGTCTATAGTATGAAAAAAGACCTACATCCAACCTATTATCCAGAAGCCAAGGTGATTTGCGCCTGCGGCCATACCTTTACTACCGGATCAACCGTCGCTGAAATCAAGACGGAAATCTGTTCAGCTTGCCACCCCTTCTATACTGGCAAGCAGAAACTTCTAGATACTGCCCGCCGGGTGGAGAAATTTGCTGCCAAGCTAGAATCAAAAGCCGATACTCGCAGCAAGAAAGTTAAGCGTGAAGCTAGAGATAAAGCTCGCGAAGTTAAAGCCCAGGCCGCCAAAGAAGCCTTGGAAAAAGAACTGGCTGCTTAACTCCAAATAATTGACTATAAATTATCTCTCGGCCTTTTGGTTCGGGAGATAATTTTTTAAGAAGAGTTTATGCACGAAGAACTCAAAGCCAAACTAACTGAACTCAATAGCCAACTTAACGACCCGGCAATTATTGCTGATAACCAAAAATTCCGCCGGTTAGCTAAAGAACAAGCCGAGCTGGCCAGCTTGGTGTCTTTAATAATCCGCCTAGAAACCGTCGAACAACAACTAGCTGAAGCTAACCAATTATTAGCTGAAAGCGACGATGCGGAAATTCACCAAATGGCTGAGTTGGAACAAGCGCAATTAGCCGCTGAACAAACAATATTATCACAACAGCTAGACGAGGCTTTGCATCCGGCTGACCCGCGCGACAAGAAAGATATCATTATGGAAATCCGCGCTGGCGCTGGCGGCGACGAAGCTGCTCTGTTTGTAGCTGAAATATTCAGAATGTACAGTCGTTTCGCCGAAAATCATAATTTTAAAATAGAAATCCTTAATACCAACCAGATT
>CAYNWZ010000065.1:0-2225 GCA_964401085.1 uncultured Gammaproteobacteria bacterium | reverse complement strand
TGATATAAAAGTGCTTGTTCATTATCTTGCCAAGACTAACCAGCTGGCTGACATAATCAATATATTGTAATGTTTGATTTTTTAATAATTCGTTAGTCTGTTCATTGGCTTTTTTGCGCATTGACTCTAGGTAGTTGGCAATATTGAGCTCGCGTGACTGGACGACCACCTGAATGGGAAAATCAAGATTATTTAGAAAGCTGACATAACCGCTAATAATCGCCTCTTGCTCATCTTCACTTTTTAGGGCAAAGTTAATGCTCGATACCATTAGAACGGCTCGCAATGTGCCATCCTTCATAATGACAGTATCTTTTTTAATATCAGCTATCTTTAAATAGCGCTGAGTAGAAATTGGATTATTTTTTTGCTGGCTAGCCATAATTAGGGCTTAGTAATTAACTCATCAACCAATTCTGTCTCTCCGCCATAAGCTCCGCGCGTATCAACAATTAATGATAATTCAGCTAGGCGTGAAGAAGTAAAGCGGTTTTTGATGGCTGGCGGCTGTGATTTAATAATATTTTTACTGTCAAATTGAGCTTCAGCCAAGTTTTTGCCAAAATTCTTATTCCAAAGGCGCAGCTGTGGCATAAATAAGCTTTGAATCAGGTTGAGCAAAAAATAATGAAACGGCCGGCCGTTGATTTTACTGAAGGCAAAGGTAAAAAATACACCGACAGTCAATAGGGTAGTTGCTAAAAATAAGGAAAAGTCAAAAAGCTTATATTCTAAAAAAATAACCCCGGACATAACCAGCAGTATGATAAATTGTCGAGTAGTAATCGGGCCAATAATCTTATCCTCAGCGTCAATAAATTGTGGAACAGTAAATTGTTGCATACTTAAAAACGGATCTGTTTGTTTAAATTCATTATAGCGACAAATTCGTTGAAAGTTAAATTATCATTATCTTGGTTATCTTCTTTTGATAGTAATTTTTCGGCTGGCTGACAATTTTGAATGCTGCGCTGGCCGATTTGCAGATAAAGACGGTTGAGCGGACTTTGCCGCCAAGCGCTAAGACCCTGCAGGCGCTTGCTATAACCGTGCTCAGCCAACATATCGATCTTGTCTTTAATCTTTTGGGCCCGTTCTTCCGGACTGCGGCCAAGATAACGAAAGCGTTTTAAGTTTAGATTAGCCAGCTCATCAATCGGGGTTAAAGTTTTAGGTGTAAAGCGAACATCGTCCATGCGGATTTTGCCGGTTTTATTATCAGCGGTGCGCTGATCAATTGGAACGACGATTGTTGGCGCTGAATCATTTGGTGGTTGATTGTTAATAGTTGGGGTCTGTTGATTGACTATTGGGGCTTTTTCTGTCAGCTGGGCGGTTTCCAGTAACTTGGGGCTATCATTTGGCGGTGCTGGTAATTCATTCTCCGTCTTTAGCTCTGGCCGTGGCTGGCTATCAATCTTTTTGAGACTAGCCAATAAATCAGACTCAAAATCACGGACGGCCGCCTGGTTAATTAATTGATCAACCGGCTTGACTGGCGGTTGAATAATTGTTTGTTGCTCAGACGCCTGGTGAAGCAGTTCTTTGGCCTCAGCTAATTGTTGATTAAGCTGTGGTATTTGATCGGCGGAAACCCCTAGTCCACCGCTATCTAGTGAACGAGACAAAAAATCATCCACGGCTCGTTGATTGCGAACGCCGATTAAAAAGGTTTTAGCCAACTGCCGCCAACGGTTTATTTGCCCTGGTTGTTTAAATATTTTTTGCTGACTAACTAATTTGTTCAAGATTGATTCCAAATCCATCGGCGGTTCTTGCTCAGCTTTTTGGCTAACTGGCGGTTGGATGGGGGGTGTTAAAGCTTTAAGCGTACCGCCTTTGGCTAGCTGGTTGATATCAATCGGTGCATTTAAGGGTTTAGCTAAATAATTTTGGACAGCTACCAGCACTTTGGCCTGTAATTCGGCCGTTAATTTTTGAGCTTGATCACCAGACAGGCCATAATTCTCACTAAGATAATAGGACAAGCGGCTTAGTGGTATGTCTTTGACCATGATTTTAATTAATAGGCTGGCCAAAGAAAGTCGATAGTTTTCTTCTAGCTGTTTGATGGTCGCTTTAATTAATGGGGTGTCTAGTTTATCCCGAACATCGGCAGGTATTTGTTGATATTTTTGCAAATAATCAAACATAGCTTTATCTTTTTTTCAACTTAATAATTTCTTCAGTAATCGCCTGCGCTTCTAAGCTATCTGGATCATAGC
>CAYNWZ010000064.1:0-2253 GCA_964401085.1 uncultured Gammaproteobacteria bacterium | reverse complement strand
CCCCAGGTTGAACCGACCGGCGCTGGAACGATAGTAGCGTTCAGGATGCCCAATTCTTCCAACAGGCCTTTCAGCTCATCGACATTTTCATAAACTTTCATCTTGTTGTCTCCTTTTCTCTGATATTTATCCCCTGCCTATTATTTTTATTTGACAGAGGAATTGTTTGAGAACTACTAGATTAGTAGCACTTAAAACAAAATTTGTCAATAGGTGTGAACCTACTGTTCAATCATTCATTCCGACGATTTCCAGACTTGGGGCAGTAATAATAATCTGCTCTTTAGTTTCAGCTAATGATCGATCTAAGTCACCCAGATCCTGTTTTGAAGCCATATCAACCATCACCCCGCCAGCCTCATGAATCAGCGGATAAGCACTGGCGATTTCCAGAGAATGCTTACGGGTGCATTCTACTACCAGCCAGGCATAGCCCTGAGCTAAGTCGACATAATAGGGCATCGAAGCCTTAAGATATCTAAACTTAACCCCAGTAACTTTTTTGGCGACTCGACGAACCGACTCAAAATATAGGTCAGCATAAGCCAATAGCTTTTTCATTTGGCGAATAGGACCACCTGGAGCAACGTTAATAGGGATATATTCACCCCTGATCACTGGATCGGCCCAGGCTCCCATACCATTAGCGGCCACATAACTACAGTCACCGCCAATTTTATGGCTGCCATAATCAACAATCAGGCTGCCGACATAGCCGGCAAAAGTCTGATCATCCGCCCGATAAATTGACATCATTGTGCCACAGCGACCATCTTCATTGGCTTTATAGACAGAGGAACCATCTAAACCATCAAGATAGCCAATATAATCCACTTCGTTTTTGTCAAAGAGCATTGGGTGTTCTTCGGCAATCCAACCAATCTTAAAACCAGTTGATTGCCAAAAATTAACAACAGTTTCCTCTAATTCCCAGTCGGCAACTAAAGTTTGGTCGCCGAACTGGTTAATTAAATCAATTGGCGAACGACCATCACTGGCGTCCAAATCTTCATAGCGTAAGCGAAGTTGGACAGCTAGCTTTTTGGCTAGACTCAAGAAGCTTGATGGGGTTAATTGCTTTTTCATTATTTACCTCCTGAGAAAGATGGCTGAAAATTAACAATTTTATAACTTACTGTCAAGATAATACCTCAACCTTGCCTCGGCTGCCACCGAGAACATATCACCTAGTTGCGATAATTCGGCTAGCGGGAAAAACCGACATTGTCCGACCTTCTCATGAATCTCAGTCGGCTGGGGATTGTCTGGCAGAACAACTTGCCCATCCCGCCAGCTAGCTCGATCTGGCCCCAGATTAATGGCATAAATTCGCACACCATTATCCTTGCCGGTTTCAAAATAACTACTATTGGGATTGAGCGACTGACCAGGTAATAAGAATGGCTGGCCAGATAGGCCGGTTTCTTCGGTCAACTCTTTAGCCGCCGTCTGATCATGGCTATCGCCCTGATTAACATAACCACGTGGCACATTCCAAACTAAACCACCCTGACGATCACGCTGTTGCTCAATTAAACCAGCATAAACTTGATAGTCCTGCCCTTTATTTAACTTATTTAAACTGACAACCTGCCGCGCTTGAATTATTACAAAAGGAATTATAACCGACCCGCCGCCGCCCGGTTCTTGAAAGGTAATATGCTGACCAAGGTCGGGACTAATACCTAAATTCATGACGCCGTATTTTGACTTAGCAGCTAAATGTGAATAATTTTTAATTAATTTACCGTCGATAAAAATTTGCCAAATGTGTTGAATGCTATCAGGAATCGGATAAATTGAATCGTTGCGCAGATTTAACTTTTCTAATTCGCTGGTTAGTGGTCGATCAATTAGTTTTTTCAAATCTTTGATGTCCATATTTTTGCCTTAACTACGCGCCCGAATAATGACGCTATTGACTAAGCCCAATAATAATAAACTGGCAATCAACGAGCTGCCGCCATAACTAACTAGCGGCAAAGCGATACCGACCACCGGCAAAAGACCGATATTCATGGCCAAATTAACAAAAACCTCAATCGCTAATAGACCAACGGCACCAACCACCACAAAACAGCCAAAGTCATCTTTAATTTTCGGCAAAACCGCCAGAGCGCGATAAATAATCACGGCAAACAATAAAACCACCAAGCCGGCGCCCAACAGCCCTCGCTCTTCAGCAATAACCGCAAAAATAAAATCGGTTTGCGCCTCTGGTAAAAACTTCAACTGGGTCTGCGAACCAAAACC
>CAYNWZ010000063.1:0-2271 GCA_964401085.1 uncultured Gammaproteobacteria bacterium | reverse complement strand
ACGTGGTTTTCAGTCCGATAAGCCCAAATATCAGGTGGTTAATTTATCGGCTCTGAGCCGCAGCTTTACTGACGGCGCCATTATTTCAGCCGACAGTCTACTGAAGGCCGGTTTAGTCAGTCAGGCCAAGAATATCAAGCTCTTGGCCAACGGCGAATTGAAGTTGAAGAATCTGCAAGTGAAAGGACTAAAGCTCAGCGCGGCCGCTCAGGAGCAGTTGGCTAAAATGGGTGGAAAAATAGTTGAATAAATTACTTTTATGGAAAAATTACTGAAAATTTGGCGGATTCGTGAATTGAGAAACAATATCTTGTTTGTCATCGCCATGCTGGTAATTTTCCGGCTGGCGGCTCATTTACCAGTGCCCGGTGTCAACGCTCAGGCTTTGCGCGATTTATTCGCGTCTAATCAATTCTTGGGCTTGATGAATTTGTTTTCCGGCGGCGGCATGCAGAATTTTTCCATTGTCATGATGGGCGTGGCCCCATATATTACCGCTTCCATTATCTTCCAGCTGTTAGGAATGATCGTGCCGTCAATTGAGGAAATGAACAAGGAAGAAGCTGGCCGGCAAAAGATTAATATGTGGACTCGTTGGGCGACAGTGCCGTTAGCGGTGATTCAGTCTTATGGTATGATTGCCTTATTGCGCCGGTCTAGCTATCAGATTCTCGGTTCCATTGACTGGTTGAGTTATATTACCATCATCGTTACCATTACGGCTGGTACCATTTTCTTGATGTGGCTCGGTGAGCTGATTACTGAAAAAAAGACTGGCAACGGTATTTCAATGCTGATTTTTGCCGGTATTATCGCTGGCTTACCGCAGTCAGTTCAGCAATTAGCTTTGACTTACGATAGCTCCAAGTTATTTATGGTCATCGGTTTTGTTATTATTGCTGTTCTGACAATTGTTGGTGTTATTTACATTAGTGAAGGCCAGCGCAATATTCCAGTGCAGTATGCTCGCCAGATGCACGGCGGCCACAGTTATGGCGGCAGCACCACCCATTTACCGCTTAGAGTTAATATGGCTGGCGTTATTCCGATTATCTTTGCCGTTTCGGTGATTCTTTTTCCGTCAATGATTGCTCAGTTTTTTGTAACCAGTAAAGTGGCTTGGTTAGCTAGTGCCTCAACCTGGGTTATTGGCTTGTTGGCCGATCAATGGTTCTATGGCATTAGTTATTTTATTTTAGTGGTGGCCTTTACTTATTTCTATACTGAAGTGGTTTTTCATCCCGATCAGGTGGCCGAGAATTTGCAAAAACAGGGCGGTTTTGTGCCTGGTATTCGACCCGGTCAACAGACTAGCCGCTATTTATCTGGTGTTATCCATAAGATTACATTGGCCGGTGCCCTATTTTTGGGCATAATCGCTATTTTACCGCTCATTATGAAGTCAGCCACCGGTATGCAGTCGCTAGCCATTGGCGGCACCTCTCTCTTAATTGTCGTCTCAGTTGTTATTGAAACCGTTAAACAGATTGAAGCCCAGATGACCATGCGGCAATACGATGGATATTAGATTCTAGATAGATTATTGACAGGCAGGCTCGTTAGCGAGCCTGTTTTGTTTTAGTGGATTGTGATATAGTAAAGGTGTTAAATCAATAATTTTTTGGCTATGGCCAGATTAATTTTGTTTTTTTTCGGCCCACCAGGTTCGGGCAAGGGAACACAGTCAGCCAATTTATCGCAACAGCTCGGTTTGCCGGCAATCTCGACCGGCAATCTTTTGCGTCAGCATAATCAGTTGACTGGCCAACACAACGCGGCCATGAATGAGGGGCAGCTGGTTGGTGACGATTTAATTAATAGTTTATTGGTTGAGCGCTTGAGTCAGCCCGATGTTCAGCGTGGTTTTATTTTGGACGGCTATCCGCGCAACAAGACTCAATTTGAGCATTTTTATAACGATATTATCGGCAACGATGATCAAAGTTGTGCCATTGAGATTAGTGTTAGTGACAAAGAAATCTATCATCGTCTATCTGGCCGGCGGTTTTGTCCTAAATGTGGTGCCGGCTATCATTTAACCTATAAACCAAGCCTTCAACCCGATCGCTGTGATGATTGTCAAACATTGCTAGAGCAGCGCCCCGATGATAATCCGGAGGTTATTAAAGAGCGACTGGCGCTTTATCAGCGGACCATGGGTCCACTGGTGGCTTTATGGTGGCAATTGGGTGAATTGGCCATAATCAAGGGTGAGAAGGATATTAATAGCGTCCATAATGATATTTTATTAGCCCTGCAAGAAAGAGGCTT
>CAYNWZ010000062.1:0-2299 GCA_964401085.1 uncultured Gammaproteobacteria bacterium | reverse complement strand
ATGCCTGGCGATTATTCAACTTGGGATTTTGTCCTGCGCACTGCTTTTCGTTTGGCCGATTTTCACGGTTTTGAACGGGTCGACACGCCAGTTTTAGAAAACTTAGGTCTTTATGAGCGCTCCAGCGGTCGAACCAGTGATATTGTCACCAAAGAGATGTATAGCTTTGTTGACAAGAGCGGTGACCGCATTGCTTTGCGGCCCGAGGCGACTCCAGGTATTGTCCGCTCATATATTGAACACGGTTGGCTTAATTTGCCGCAGCCGGTCAAGACTTTGTGGTATGGCCCGCTGTTCCGCCACGACAAGCCGCAGTTAGGTCGCTATCGTCAGCATCATCAGGTTAATTTTGATATTTTTGGCGAAGCTAGTCCACTGGCTGATATCCAGGTTATTTTCTTGGCCCACCAAATCGTTAGCGACCTTGGCATTGAAGCCCAAGTGGATATTAATAGTTTGGGCTGTCCTGATTGCCGACCGAATTATATTAATAAGCTCTTGGCTTATTATCGTGAAAAGAAGCATCGCGACCAGCTTTGTCAAGATTGCCGTAAACGTTTACTGAAAAATCCGTTAAGGGTTTTAGACTGTAAAGAGCCGGCCTGTATTAATGTTGCTCGTGAGGCCCCGCAGATGGTTGATTACTTGTGCGATCCGTGTAAGCAGCATTTTGTCAAGATTTTAGAGTTTTTAGATGGTCTAAGCGTTCCCTATAATCTCAATTCGCAATTAGTTCGTGGACTGGATTATTATACTAGAACTGTTTTTGAGTTAGTCGTTCCTAGCCAGACTGCCGAACGGCCATTGTCATTGGGCGGCGGCGGCCGTTATGATCAATTGGTGGAATATTTGGGCGGTCGGCCAACTCCGGCTTGCGGCTTTGCTTTGGGTGTCGAGCGATTAATCTTGCAACTAGATGAGAATCGTGTTAAGGTAGCGACCAGCCAAGACCAGCCGGATATTTTTTTGGCTCAGCTGGGTGACGGAGCGCGCTTGAAATCACTGTTGTTATTTGAAGAATTGCGGCAAGTCGGCCTGACTATCCGTCAGTCTTTTACTAAAGACAGTCTTAAAGCCCAATTGGCTCTAGCCAGTCAAGCTGGTGCCAAGTATACCTTGATTATCGGTCAGAAAGAATTATTGGATGGCACGATCTTGTTGCGTGATATGGAATCTGGTTCGCAAGAGGTGCTTGACTTTAAGAAGGTTAAAGCTATTATGGCTAAGCGTCTGGGCAAAAATTAATTCTTTATTTAGTTTAATAAAGCTAGAAAGGCAGGTGTAGTATGGTTGAATTTAAACGCAAGAAAGGCGAGAGTTTTGAAAGCTTTTTGCGTCGCTTTAATAAGCGGCTGCAGCTTGATGGCAAGTTAATGTTGGTGCGCAAAAGCCGTTACCACAAAGACGATCCCAATAAGCGGCAAGTCCGTTTGAGCGCCCTGGTCCGCAAGGAATTGCGGGAAAAACGGGCCTATTTAAGGCGAGTCGGTAAATTGAAAGATGAGTTTCGCCAATGGTAAGGCGTTTCACCAGCTACCAATTAAAAACCACGGTTTCGGCCGCGGTTTTTAATTTTATCCTTTTTTCTTCTGCTCTCGTTGTTTCCACCAATCACGCAGATTTTGTAGTTTCGCTAGTCTAATTAGCGCTGATTGATGGGCATACTGGCGGATGGCGGCTTTAGCTTTGCTGGTTTTGACAAACTTTAACCAAGCCAAATCCGGCCCGGCCTGTTTTTTGTCAATAATTATTTCCACCAGATCATTGTTGTGTAATATTTCATCTAGGCGGCCGATTTTATTGTTAATTAAGACGCCCTTGGCTTTATTGCCGATTTCCGTGTGGACAGCATAGGCGAAATCAATCGGTGTCGCGCCGAGCGGCAGCTCATGGACATCGCCCCGCGGCGTTAAAACGAATAAGCGGTAATTAAAAATATCTAATTGCAGTTTTTGAATAAATGTTTGAGTGTCAGGATTATCCTTTTGTAGGGCTAATATTTCTTGTGTCCAGTACAGATTAGGGGTTAATTGGTATTTGCTGCCTTCTTTATAGTTCCAATAAGCGGCTACTCCGTATTGGGCCTGTTCGTGCATTTGCGGGGTTCTGATTTGAAATTCAGTTGCTCGACCTTCTTCACCAAAAACAGTGGTGTGAAGACTTTGATAACCGTTAGGCTTAGGCATGGCGATATAATCTTTGAAGCGGTTATTATGTGGTTTCCATAAACTGTGGATAACTCCAAGTGTCCGGTAGCAATCATCAATAGTCGGAACAATCACTCGCAAGGCAAAAACAT
>CAYNWZ010000061.1:0-2449 GCA_964401085.1 uncultured Gammaproteobacteria bacterium | reverse complement strand
ATTACGCTTAGCCAGAGCGCATTTACTGGAACTGCAGCGCTCGCCTTTGAGCATTAATTTTTCACCTTCGCGGCGGCACAATTTACAAGCTGAACCTAGGTATTTGGACATACAAACGATTACAAACAATAATTAGACCCGGCGGGGTTTGCGTTGACGACAGCCATTATGAGGCACTGGCGTCACATCTTTAATAGAAGTCACCACTAAGCCATTGGCATTAAGGGCTCGGACAGCGGCTTCGCGACCAGTGCCGACACCGTTAACAAAAACACTAACATCGGTTAGACCCATTTCTTTGGCCCGCTCGACGGCGATTCTGGTAATAATCTGAGCGGCATAAGGAGTAGATTTCTTTGGCCCCTTAAAACCGGCCAAGCCGGCGCTAGCCCAAGAAACAACATCGCCATTCTCATCAGTAATGGTAACAATAGTATTGTTATAGGTAGACTTGATATAAGCTGAGCCAACAGTTAAGGTCCGCTCGGCCTTACGGCGGCGGCGTTTGCCCTTGGTGGCGGCCAAGCGATTGGCCTTATTCTTTTCTAGTTTTTTCTTGATTTCGTCAGGCAACTCTTCCATTACCGGACCGGTAGCGGCAGGCGCTGGTTGATCAGCAGCGATTACTGGAGCTGCAGTTGGTTCAACAACAGCTTCTTCGGCCACTTTTTTTTGTTCATCAGTCATAAAAACAACTTCATTAATTACTTGAAACTAGGTCTTCTGACCGGTCGGCTTGCGACCAGAGCCCATGGTCTGACGGCGATTGCCGCGGACAGTCCGGCTGTTGGTCTTGGTTCTCTGGCCGTTACACGGCAAATTACGGCTATGGCGTAAACCGCGATAGGCATTAATATCCTTTAAGCGCTTGATATTGCCGCCGACTTCGCGCCGTAAATCACCTTCCACACGCTCATTCTTTTCAATTAAAACACGTAATTGATTGGCTTGATCTTCGCTTAAATCTTTAGTGCGAATATCGGGGCTCAGTTTGGCGGCAGTTAAAATCTTCTGCGCCTTGGTCTGGCCGATACCATAAATATAAGTCAAAGCGACTTCAATCCGTTTGTCGTTGGGCAGGGTAACGCCCGCGATACGTACTACCATATGAATATAAAATTAAAACTAACCCTGCCGCTGCTTGTGCTTGGGATTCTTACAAATCACTTGCACCCGACCAAATCGGCGGATAATTTTGCAATCTTTACAGATTTTTTTAACTGAAGCTCTCACTTTCATACTTGCTCTACATTAATTAGAGACGGTAAATGACCCGCCCCTTAGTCAAATCATAAGGACTGATCTCTAAGCGCACCCGATCGCCTGGCGCTAAACGGATTTTATTAATCCGCATCTTGCCTGACAAATGGGCTAATAATTCGTGGCCATTTTCCAACTGAACCTTGAAGGTTAAACCAGGCATCAATTCTAAAATTTCCCCTTCACACTCTAGGAAATTTTTGGACGCGTTGGTTTCGCTAACAGCTTTGGTCATTAATTATTTTTACTAACATAAAATAATTTATCAAGCCAAAAACTGATAAATTATCACTATGTCTGACTATTTAATTTGTAAATATGGTCTAATTATAAGGGCAAAGCCGACATCTGTCAAGGGGTGCTCTAAGCTGGCCTAAAACTGGTAGCCGTTGGGAAATTTTTTATACCATTGAGTCAGGCTGGCGATACTATCGTCAAGGCTTTTATTAGGCTGCCAGCCCAATAATTGCTTGGCTTTGGAGTTATCGGCATAAACATTGGCATACTCACCAAGACGAGCTGGCGCCTGGGCTTTAACTAGCTGGCAATTAAGATTACTCTCCACGGCACTGACAATTTCTTTAACGCTATAACCCTGTCCATTGCCCAAATTAATCGTTTGACTGGAACCGGCAGCGGTTAAATAATCATAGGCGGCAGCATGAGCAGCTACCAGGTCCTCAACATCAATATAATCGCGAATCGGCGTGCCATCGGGTGTGTCCACTTGACCGCAAGTATAGGCAAACGGCTCAATATTTAAAGCGCCGCGCACGGCATTCTGCATCAATAGCTGGCTCGGTTTCTTGCTATCGCCGATTAATCCCTGCCGATCAGCGCCGCAAACATTAAAATAGCGCAGGATAATATATGGCAATTGGTGCTGCGAGCCATACCACTTAATCATTTTTTCCACCAACAATTTGGATTCTCCATAAGGATTAGCTGGATTAGTCGGATGCTGCTCATCAATTGGCAAATATTGGCTCTCACCGTAGACGGCGCAAGTTGAAGAGAAAATCAGCGGCGGACAGTCATACTGACGCAATTGTTCCAATAAATTAAAACTGCCGATAACATTATTCTGAAAATAACGCTCCGGTTGCGACATTGATTCATCAACTAAGCATAGGGCGGCAAAATGGAGCACGCCGGCAAAATGATGAGTAGCAAAAAGATGATCTAAATC
>CAYNWZ010000060.1:0-2462 GCA_964401085.1 uncultured Gammaproteobacteria bacterium | reverse complement strand
AATATTGAGCTGATTAACCATGATATTTTGCAGACAGTCATTAATCGTCCAGACCTACAAGGTAATGACAAGTTACACAACATCAGCTTGGCCGATAATTATAAATTGGTCGCCAATTTGCCATATAACATAACCTCGATTTGCCTAAGACGTTTTTTGGCTGGCGAAGTCAAGAGACCAGCCTTAATGGTGCTAATGGTTCAAAAGGAAGTGGCCGAACGCTTGACCGCCAAGCCTGGTCAATTAAGCCTGCTCGGGCTAATGGCTCAATATTATAGTCAGGTTGAATATTTATCAGTAGTTCCCGCTACTGATTTTTGGCCCAAACCAAAGGTTGATAGCGCCATTATTCGTCTCAAACCGGTTAAACCAGCCTTGTCGGCTAATGATGAAAAATTGTTTTGGCAATTAGCCCGACTAGGCTTTAGCGCCAGACGCAAGATGTTAAAAAATAATTTAGCCGCCGGCTCAAAGATTGACGAAGCAATTATTAGCCAGGCTCTGGAAAAAATTGGTCAAAAAACAACTTGCCGCGCCCAAGATTTGGCGATTAAACAGTGGATGGAATTGGTTGCCCTGCTGCGGCCGATTATGCTATAATTGAAATAATTATTTTTAATTCGGTTTATCAATCTATTTATGACCCATATCAATCCGGATAGCCAACAGCCAATGTCCCCGGAAGAGTTTGCGCTATGGAAAGCCAGCCGCCGGGCTCAACGACAAAAAAACTGGGCATTAGCTGGACTTAGCACCATGTCGGTGGCAATTGTGGTGATGTGGTTTTTGCAATTTAAGCAAAATATTACAGCGCCGCTCTATCGACAAATGGGTTTTACTAACAATAAGGAAATTGAAACCGCTTTTCAGGGCAAGACGGCCGAGCAGCTGACTCAACAGGACGAAGCCCTTAAATCAGCCGATACCGATAAAGACGGTTTAAGCGATTATGATGAATTAAATCTTTACAATACTTCACCATTTTTAGAGGACAGCGATAGTGATGGCGTTTTAGATAAGGTAGAGGTTGAACGCGGCCAGGATCCCAACTGTCCGATTGGTAAAGATTGCAGCGGATCAATTTTGGTTAATCCAGTTGCCACCCCAACCGGATCAGATGCTGCTGTTGTTAATGCCAACATCAATTCACCAATTGCCACTGATTCTAATAACGAATCTTCTAGCCCGACAACTGCCACACTGCCATCTGACGCCACCAGTTTAAGGCAAGTCCTTTTAGAATCTGGTATGGACCAAACAATGCTAGATCAATTTAGCGACCAGGAATTACTGGACGCTTACCAGGAAGCTATTAAACAATAGTCTATGAAAATATTTTTTCGTTTGTTTTTTGGTGGCCTATTGTTGAGCTACCTCTTGCTTGTTGGTTCTAGCCAAGCCAATGCCCAAGATGCTGCAGTGTCGCCGCCATCAGTAACACCGCCAGCTGGCGGTGCGCCAACCTTTGATATTACTGCTTGGCTGGGCAAAACTTCCGAAAAAATTAGCAATTATGTTACCAACCAGCTATGGGCGGCTTTTAAAAAAGCAACAACCAAAACATATCAATCTTTATTAAGAAAATACGCCAATGAATTTGCCAACCAAACCGCCCTTTATATTGCTAGCGGCGGCAAGGGGCAAAAATCTGAATTCTTTACTTATACTTGGTCAACTTTTTTACCCGATCTGGCCAATAATGCTGCGGGGACATTTGTTGAAAATTATTTTACCGCATTGGAACAGGGATCAACTCAAACCGGAGTCAAGAAAAAAGATGTTACTTGCGGCTCCAAGATCGTTCATGTCGTATTAATATCAACAACCACTAATTCTGCCTGGTATGATGAAAATGACTCCACAACAGTTGCCGCTAATTTTCAAATTGATGCTGGGCCAACTTATAATACATTTTTAGACCTTCAAACTGCTATAAATAATGAAATAACTGATTCAGCGGTTGCCACCACTTGCTTAAACGATGTTAATGATGCTGTGAATAACTTAAAGCTCAATCAAGGCGTTTTTGATAGCACAGGCAGTAACAATGGTTTTACTTTTAAAAAATACCTTGGCAGTGATTTTGATATTTGCCAACCATCCAGCATATTGGTTGGCTTTAAAATTGGCTTAGGCTTGAGTGGCGCTGATGGCAATCCCACTGAGAATTTATGTAACGCTCGAGATGCTTTTTATGGAATTGGCAAAGATGGGGCAACTAGTTCTTGGGCAACCGCCATTCAACAATCAATTACTGATCAGAAGGCTTATCTAAAAAATGTTCAAAGCATTTTTGACCCGCGGGCTAATGATCTTGGTATTGCTTTCTCAATAAGCTCGCGACAGGATACTATAATCAGCACTTCAACCGAACTGGGTAAACTGGAACGGCTAGCCAACAATGAGCAAGAAAGAAAAACTAACGCCGGCGGTAAATATTTAGAACTACCAGGATCACTAGA
>CAYNWZ010000059.1:0-2798 GCA_964401085.1 uncultured Gammaproteobacteria bacterium | reverse complement strand
AGATATTCTTTTTATTGTTTCAACACTTATCACTTTATTAACCTTTTCTCGAGCCGCTTGGATAGTGGTGGCTGTTCAATTGTTTTTGTGGTGGCTGTCTTTAAGTAATCGCCACCAGCGGATGGGTTGGTTGATCGCCTCATGCCTGCTGGTTATTTTAGCCCTGCCTTTGTGGTTAAAGATGGACAGCTTACAAAACGCTAATTTTAGCTCAACCGAAAATCGTGTTTTATTAACCAATATCGCCTGGGAAGGCTTAAAACAAAAACCGATTTTAGGTTGGGGGAGCGGTCAATTTTTGCAATTAGTTGATGATAATTTACGCTTTCGAGCCAAGTATGGTGATCCAATCGACTCCCACGGGGTCTTACAAAAGGTGGCCGCTGAAAATGGCGTTCTTGGCTTGCTGGCTTTAGCCGTCTTATTTATTAGTTTAATAATTGCTTGGTGGCGGGGTTGGCTGAATAATCCCAAATCACGAGCCTGGCTAACGCCTTTGATTTTAGGGGCGGCCGGCGGGTTGCTGTTTCAATTGTTCAATACTTCATATTATAAGGGCAAGGCGTGGTTGCCGATAGCTATTAGTTTGGCGGCCATTCGATTATTAGCTTATGAAAAAAAGACTAAGCAGTAATCGGCAGCTAAAAATAGTTTGTTTGACGCCGCGTTTATTTGTCGGCGGAGCGGAGCGTTTAATGATTGATATTTTTAGCCGCTTGGACCGCCAGCGTTTTCAGCCGCAGTGGTGTTGCTTAGAGGGCAGTTCCGATGATTCAGCGGCTTGGCGATCAGAGTTAGAACGAGCCGGTATTGAGGCGGTAGTTTTGGCTAGTGCTAAAAAGCCTAGTCTAAAGGTTGGCCGTTTATGGCGGTTGATGACTATTGGCTGGCGGTTGTGGCGGTATTTAAGAAAAACTCGGCCAGATATTGTGCAAACTCAATTATTTGCCGATGTTTATCGGCCAATTGCCAGGATGGCTGGTGTGCCGATAATCATTAGCGTGGAACACAATTTAGATTATGATGAGCCGGCCTGGACTAGGCTGGCGAAGATAATTAATCGCTGGTCGGTTGAGGGAATAATTGCCGTATCGCAGGCGGTCAAGCAGGATGTCATCCGGCGCTATCATTATTCGCCAAATAAGGTTGAGGTGATTTATAACGGCGTTGACTTAGATAAATTTTTTAGACCAATTGCTAAGCCTAATACAGCTAGCCAAAATCAATTCTTATGGCGGCTGGGGGCCATTGGTCGTTTAACTAAGCAGAAGGGTTTCGATTTACTAATTAAAGCATTAGCTAGACTGCCCAAAGAGATAAATTGGCAATGCTTTATTGCCGGGACCGGACCGCAAGCCGATTATTTAAATAGTCTGATTACCAGATTTAGCTTAAGTGATAAAATAAAATTAGTTGGTTTACAAACTGATATACCACAATTCTTAGCTGGCTTAGATTGGTTAATTGTGCCCTCGCGCTGGGAGGGGCTTGGGCTGGTTGCTCTAGAGGCTGGAGCGGCTGGTGTGCCGGTGGTAGCCAGTGAAGTCGATGGTCTTAAGGAGATAATCAAACACCGACAAGATGGTTATTTGATACCTATTGGGGGTATTGATAAGTTAGCCGAAGGCTTAATAGATATTTTGACCAATGTTAATCAAGAGGATTATATAAAATGGGCGCATAATCTGCAGAAGAAGGTGCAAGCAAATTTTTCCATTGCAACCACCGTTAAGAACTATCAAGATTATTATGAACGATTCTGGCGTTAAAAAAATTAAGATTGTTTATTTGTTGCCGCAACTTTTTGGTGGAGGGGCCGAGCGGCTGGTAGTTGATTTGGCTATTCGTTTGCCTAAGGACCAATATGTTGTGACCGTGGTTGGTTTGAAAAAATCAGCAGCACCGATGTGGCGCGGTGAGCTGGAAGCGGCCGGCGTTGAATTGGTTGAGCTCAATAAAAAAATTAAATTAGATCCAAGTTGTGTTTGGCGTTTGGCTGTTTGGTTGAAAAAAAATCAGCCGGACATCCTGCACACTCATTTATTTGGCGGCGATTTTTATGGCCGCCTAGCTGGCCGCCTAGCTGGCGTGCGGCATATTATTAGCACTGAGCACAATATTAATTTTTCCGAAGGCTACCTTAGGCGCCGGCTTAAGGCCTGGACGGCCCCACTATCTGAAAAAGTAGTAGCGGTTTCACAAACGGTTTTGGCCTATGCTCAACAATATGAAGGCGTTGCTAAAGAGCAGGGTCAGGTAATTTATAATGGCGTCCCATTAGATAAATTTGTTGCCAATCGGTCAGCTGTTGATTTTACTAAAGATCCGATAATTGTCGGCTCCTTGGGGCGATTAAGTCAGCAGAAGAATTGGCCGGCTTTGATTGCTGCGGCTCAGTACTTGCCAGGTAATGTTGTCATTAACATTGCTGGGACTGGTCCGGATAAGCAAAAATTACAAACAATGATTGATGATCTTGGCGTGGCCCAACAGGTTAAGCTAGCTGGTTGGCAGTCCAAGACGGCGGAATTTTTGAATAAGCTAGATATTTTTGTTTTGCCGTCTTTTTGGGAGGGCTTGCCGGTCTGTTTGTTGGAGGCCGGCGCCAGCGGTTTGCCGGTTGTGGCTTCTAGTATTGCCAGCAACCGGGAAATTATTATTGATCAGCAAGATGGTTTGCTGTTTAATCCGCATAACCCGCAAGAATTAGCCGAGAAGATAATTCAGTTGATTCATCAGCCGGTTTTAGCGCAAAAGTTAGCTGGTAATTTGCATGATTTAGTTGAGCAAAAATTTAG
>CAYNWZ010000058.1:0-3048 GCA_964401085.1 uncultured Gammaproteobacteria bacterium | reverse complement strand
AATAGAAATTCTTAATTCCAGCCCTATTGGCATCGGCGGCTACAAAGAAATAACTTGCGCTATCTCCGGTCAGCAGGTCTTTGGCTGGCTAAAATATGAAAGCGGCACCCATCGTGTTCAACGCGTCCCCGAGACCGAAAAACAAGGCCGCGTCCATACCTCCACCATCACCGTTGCCGTTCTGCCAGAAGCGGAAGAGGTTGATATTGAAATCAAGCCCAGTGATTTACGAATTGATACTTATTGCGCCTCCGGTCCAGGCGGCCAATGCGTCAATACCACCTATTCAGCCATCCGCATTATCCATGAACCGACCGGACTGGTTGTTACCTGCCAAGACCAAAAATCACAGCATCAAAATAAAGAAAAAGCTTTGCAAATATTGCGCTCACGCCTATTACAAAAAATGGAAGATGAGCAGCGCGAGGCGGCCGACAGCCAACGCCGCCAGCAAATCGGTAGCGGCGATCGCAGTGAAAAGATTCGCACTTATAATTTTCCTCAAGACCGTGTCACTGATCATCGCCTCCAAGAGTCCTGGCATTCTATTGACCGCGTTATGGACGGTGAAATTGACGAGATAATCCAGCATCTGCAGCAATATGCTAAACAGCTGGCGCAAGAATCCAGCCGTTAATCGGCTAACCATCAGCCAAGCACAGGCTTGGCTAAATAAACACTGGCCGCTTGGCCAAGCTCAACCAGCTCTAATCTCTTGGCTATTATCTTTTACTTTACAACAGCCAGTTAGCCATCTTATTGCCTATCCTGACCAATTATTAACTGCCAAACAATGGCAGCAATTGAATCAAGCACTAGCTAAGCTGGCTAAAGGCTATCCCCTGGCCTATATCACCGGCCGGCAAAATTTTTATGGCCGAGAGTTCATTGTCACGCCGACTGTTCTAATTCCTCGCCCAGAAAGCGAATGCCTTATTGACATTGCCTTAAATTTACGCGCAAAAATGACCGATCCTAGCGCCTGGTTGGATATCGGCACCGGCTCTGGCTGTCTGGCTATTACTTTGGCTAAAGAGCTAAAAAATAATGATTATTTTGGCGGTTCCGACATCAGCTCAGCCGCTCTTCGGGTTGCCCAAAAAAACGCCAACCTCCATGATGCTAAAGTTATTTGGCAGCATGGATCATTATTAAAGCCGTGGCTGCAAACTAACTTCGGTCCAACTAAACAAATTTTCCTACTAGCCAACCTGCCCTATCTGGAGCCGGAAAATTACCGTGAGCGCTACGCCGAACTACGCCACGAGCCGAAGCTAGCTTTATTAGGCGGCCATGACGGCCTTGCTCTTTTCAAAAGATTAGCTCAGGAACTACCTTTATTCATTCAAAATCACCCCAACCAAACCATTCACCTACTAACTGAAAGCGGACTGCGCCAGGTATCTCCGCTACAAAATTGCTTAGCGGTCGGCGGTCTCAATTGGCAACAATCTTTTCCCGACCTAACCAACCGGCAACGCTTCGGCTGGTGGCATAATTAAAAAACAACCCGAATAGGGTTGTTTTTTAATTATAGAGTCTAACGAAATTATTCTTTAGTCTCAGTCTCCGGCTTATTTTCCGCCTTAGCCTCACCAGTTGCCGATTCTTCAGCAGCAGCATTTTCTACAGCCACCGCCCGCGGCTCTTCCACGGCGACAATGATTTCATTCATCTCATGTTTATCTGACAAAGCCACGCCTTTTGGCAATTTCAAATCAGCAAAAGTAATATGGGTATCAAAATCAGTCAAAACTGATAAATCAACATCTAATTCGCTGGTTAAATCTTTTGGCAAACATTCAATTTCGACAGCGTCAAAATTCTTAACGACCACGCCGCCCAGTTGTTTAACGGCCGGGGCCTCGCCGATAAAATTCAATTCAACCTCAGTGGTCACTTTCTCGGCCATATCCACTTGGAAAAAATCCATGTGAATCAGCTGGTCCTTGACCTTGGTCTGAGCCAGATCCTTGATAATAACCTGCCGCTGATCTTTACCGTCAATATCCAAAGTCACTAGACTGGATTCTCCAGCCTGATCATAAATCTTTAGAGCTTCGGCTTTCTTGATTTGAATATGGAGATTATCGGTTTTTGGTCCATAGACTACCGCTGGAATAAAACCCTGGGCGCGTAACTGGCTCAATGCCTGCCGGCCTGGCTGTCGGGTAATAGCGGCTAATTTCAATTCGCTTTTCATAACAAAAAAATACTTAACTTATGGTTAATCGTATTAGCTAGTATAATTAATCATTGATAATTTGTCAATTTTGGGTAAAAAAAGAACCAGTAGAGTGACTGAGTTGCCGTGTTAAACACTAGCAATCAATAACTCTACTGGAAACGGTTAACTGGACTTCTGGGACCTGACCCAGGCAGTCAGTCTGGCGGCAGCGACATTGGTGAAGCCATCGCCAAGTTCGATAGCCTCCCAGATAGGAATGAATTGACATTTGCCAATCATTTCCGCCGTCTTCTCGGGAATTGATTCCTGGTTTCCCGGAAGTTCCAACTTACCATCCACCATGACCAGGTTTTCGCCGGCCATCTGAATAGCAAAGAAACGGACGCCGCCATCCTGATCAGTTTCGACCAGGGCGGAATTACAATTCATAGGGCGACCTGGCAATTCAAAGGTGTTACCCTTGAAACCAGTCTCCTGGCAGAGCTCTCGGTCGGCAGCCTCTTGATGTGTCTCTTTTTCGGAGGCCAGGAAACCGCGCGGGCAATTCTGGACCAGACCGCCCTGTTTGGGACGGTTCTGCTCAATAACGCCCACCAAAATATGGGTGGCGTCACTGATATGCTCAACAATCTTCCCTTGATCATTGAGCAAAACGAAGGGAATGGTCACCGATCCGCCAAGGCCAACTTCACGGTAAGAGAACATGTTGTAGCCGGAAGCAGCCTCGGTGCCGAAGTTGACGGTACCGAACTTGGACTTGATGGCAATATGCTGAACCTCGGACATGTCCATCTTCTCACCATTGACATAAAGCTCCCATCCCCAGGTTGAACCGACCGGTGCTGGAACGATAGTAGCGT
>CAYNWZ010000057.1:0-3095 GCA_964401085.1 uncultured Gammaproteobacteria bacterium | reverse complement strand
GGCAATAATATTAGCCAAAACAACCAGCCATTGGCATCAAAAAAAATATTGGTCAATTGGTTGCCTCGCCACCAAGCATTAATAGCGGAAAAAATCATCATGGTCAGCAAGATTAACCAGCCGCTACCCTTAAGATGTTGCCACAATTGTTTCGGCCAGGATTGACGACGATAGATAGCTAAGAGCAGATTAACAAACCAGACCGCCATAATAATCAGCCAGACCGCGATTCGCCATGACAACTTAAAGCCGCCTAAATTTAATGATAATAAATAACCCTTAGAGCTGATTAATAAATCAGTAGCTAGAATATACAGCCCCCACTCTAATCGACGAATTGTCAGCCAAAGAACCCCCAGACAACTAATAATAAAAAGAGCCGCGCCGACATCTGGGTAAAAATATCCAAGAGCAGCCGATAATTCTAATAGAACAATCGCTTCTAAAATATGACGCACCATTTTCCAAGAAAATTGCATAGTTTGCTAATTATCGCCAATTTAAAGACTGACCGACTTGTAAATTGTGGCGACGGATAAAACCGGCCGGCATCTCTAGAACAGCATCAACCGGCTGATCGGGACGATACTCAGCCTGAGGATTGTGGCCCTCGGGGGCGGCATTTTCGGTAAACTGGACTATCTGCCGATCACGAAGCCAAATAAAATCTAAAGCAAAACTCATATCGCGCATCACCATGGTTGGCTGCGATAAAATCGGCCAAATAAAAAGCAAACCGCAGTCAGGACAAGGTTGAGCTTGACGGCTAAAACCGCGATATTGTTGCCGCTTATCAGTTAAAACATCAATATTGCCCAAGAATTGCTGGCTGGTCGAAAATAATTTATACTCGCCGCGAAAAACCGGCCGGCGGTTGCAAAAATAAACCACACCGCCCAAGAGAACTACGGCAGCCAATAAGCCGGCCACTATTAATTGGCACTTAGTCATAATTAGGTAGATGATGTTTGGCTCGCAAAATAGCTTCGGCCTGCTTGTATTTCTTAACCCGCGATAAAAACGGCAACAACTTGTAGGCAAAGCTCGGCAACCAGCTGCTAATATGACCGCCACCGGCCACGGTAAATAAGAAGTCGTCATAGAATAAGCCGATTTTGTCATTTTCGAGCATGGTCAACCAGACATCCCAGTCCTGAAGGCGTTTAATATTATTATCAAAACCAGGGAAATCGGCACGACGGACCAAGGCTGAAGTGTGAACATAGGGTTGCCGACGCAATTTCTCGGCATCAAACGGCCATAAACGAAATTTTTTCCAACCGAAACGAAACGAAGAATAACAATAACTAACCTGTGGATTGGTCTCCAAGGCTGACAACATTTTAGCCAAGGCATCGGAACGCCAACAAATGTCAGCATCACTAAATAGCAGATAGTCGCCACTAGCCTCAGCCAGACCGCGGTTGCGGGCCGGATTGGATCCCTGATTGGCCTGAACGATTATTTTATACGGCAATTTAGCGGCTTGTAATTTTGGCTCCCATTCAGCCAAAACCGCTTCTAAACCGTCAGTTGAACCATCATCAACAATAATTATCTCTAGATCGCGATAGGTTTGATGTATTAGGCTATTCAAGCAAACACCTAATTTATCGGCCTGATTATAGACTGGAATAATGACAGAAATCATAAATTATAGTTAATGCTTATTAATAAACTGGTTTAATTTAGCCGCCAAAGCCGGCCAAAGAAAATCCGCCAATCGAGCTTGACCGGCTTGGCCGAGTTGTTGACTAAGCGCCGGATTATCAAGAAGTCGGCTGACCGCGGCTATAATTTCATCGGCTGAATTTGGGTCAACCATTAGGCCATTCAAACCATCAACCACCGCATCAGCAACACCGCCGGATTGGCCGGCAATAACCGGCTTGCCCGCTTGATTGGCCTCTAAATAAACAATGCCGAAACCCTCAAAATCACCGCCCAGTTGACGAGCCGGCATAATAAAAACATCAGCCAATTGGTACCAAGCTGCCCGCTGTTGGTCATCAGCATCGGTTATAAAAATAGTATGTGAATTAACAGCCAAATCAATGGCTAATTGTTGGCAAACAGCTAGATAAGGCCCTTGGCCGACAACCAAATAACGTAAATCAGGATATTTATTAATTAATCTCGGTAAAGCTCGCAAAACCTGATCAACGCCTTTGCGCTCTACTAAACGACCGACGGTTAATAAAATCTTCTTGTCATTTAGGCCATACTGCTGACGCAGTTGCTGTTGATAATGATTACTGATAACCGGCGGTGTTGTCTGGCTTAGGCCGGGATTAATAATTGCCAAACGATTAGCGACTGGCGGATAATCTTGTTTGACCAACCCAGCAACATAACTATTGGCGGCAACAATGGCTGAAGCGCGGCTAGTTATTCTTCTAGCCAACCACCGTTTACGCGGCCGCTTCATGGCTTGACCCCAATCCATGCCATGAAGAAAAATACCATATTTAATCGGTAAAAAATAAGATAATAACCAAACTACTGTGCCCAGTGGCAAGATTTGACCGACTAAAACATAATTGATCTTCCGCTGTTTAATTGTCTGCCAAATAGTTTGAAAGGCTCGCCGCCATGGCCAAAAACCGCTGGCAGCCTGAAGTTGATGCTGATTATTATCTAAAACAATCACCTCATCACCACTCGGCCAAGCCGCAACCAGATGGCTATAATAATGGGCGATACCGCCATGAAAGGGTGGATATTCTAAAGTGACCAATAGACAGCGCATAAATTAATTTTGGGCCGAACGGCGGCGAAAAGAATTGATAATGCTCAGCAAATCTGACCAACGTAATGCTTTAAATAAGAATAAGGCCATTAGATAAATAAAACCGCCCCAGGCCACTAGAATAAAGATATTATCAACAAACCTAGTTTGCCAAACCGCCAGACCCATCAAGCCGGCAGCCAACAAAATCCGCAACAGACCACTTAACAGCTGGGGCGACTGACCCAGAACTGCTTTCACCTGTCCAGCACCCAAGATAACCATTAAAATATTGGTCAACATTACCGTCAAGCTGGCACCAATCACGCCATAACGCGGGATTAAAAAAAGATTGGCAACAACACTA
>CAYNWZ010000056.1:0-3302 GCA_964401085.1 uncultured Gammaproteobacteria bacterium | reverse complement strand
CTTATGCCATCATGGTCTTCTGGTGCCAAAAGACATATATAGGAATGAGCTAGCTGATTCCACACCCTTGCCCTCTCTAGGCAATAGAAATATTTTGCTTTCAATAGAGGAACTCTCTCCCTGCTCGTGAGCTCTTTCTGGGCGTGGAGATAAGCAAAAATGCTTACAGCCAGTACCAATGGAGTCATGACAATATGAATTCGTTTCATTCTAATCTCCTTGTTTTTATTTATCTAGTTGTTAAAAAACGATGTTAAATCGTAACATTATGAACTTAATCTGTCAATCATTTTTATGGCAAATCAAGAAACACTACGCCACAACAAAAACAGGCCTCAGCCTGCCTTCATTGCTCCTGATGGTGCTTGCGTTTTTGTAAGAATGGTAGTAGTAGCTCGGGGACAAGGATTTGAACCTCGATTAACAGGGCCAGAACCTGTCGTCCTACCATTAGACGATCCCCGAAGAACGCTCTTATTTAATCATATCTTAACTGGCTTGGCAAGAGCTTGACGAAGAGCCGGCAAACGGCGACGCATCGCCTCTTCACCTAACTTAATGAACTCGGCCGTCTGATCAAACTGAAAAGTATCAATAATATCATTAAAAATTGGTCGAACTAAAATCAAACGATGGTTACTCTTTGTTTTAGCAAGCTGATATTTAACCGATTGTTCCCTAATAATAGTATAAGACTGCATTAGGGTCGTAAACAAAGTCGGCTTAGCCTGAAAATGCGCCGATGGCTGAACCGACAAATCCATGGCGATAACAATCTTGGCCCCCATTTTGGCAGCAACGCTGGCGGGCGTGACATTGGTCGGACCGCCGTCAATCAAATAGCTGTGACCATACTTAACTGGCGGTAGTAGTCCGGGAATGGCAATGCTGGCTAAGACCGCCTGAGCAATGCTGCCCTGATTTAGAACCACCTCCCGGCCATTGGCCAAATCAGTGGCGACAATAGCCAGCGGTATCTGACAATCTTTAAATTGTTTCCGGCCAAAGATTTTGTAGACAAATTTTTTAATTTTCTGACCAGCCAAGAATGAATAGCGCGGATTACCAATATCAACGAATTGCCGCCAGGCTTTGGAACGATCAAAAGACAAACAGAGCTCCTCGAGCTCGGTCAGTGACTTGCCAAGAGCTAACCAGGCGCCAATCATCGCCCCAATGCTGGTGCCGGCGATATAGTCAATCTTGATATCGGCCTGAGACAAAATTTTGAGCGCACCGACATGAGCTAGCCCGCGCGCACCGCCGCCGCCCAAAGCTAAGCCGACTACGGGACGAACCGACTTGACTGTCTTGGGCTGCTTAGGCCTCGCTAACGATTTGGCCATTGAAAATCTCTAATAGATTATTAATTGACGAATCATCTGACTGCTGAGCCGGCGCCGGCTCAGTTGATGATTGCTTCTTTTCTAACTTAATATCGAGGTCGGCTAATAATTTAGTAGTAACAGCTATCGGCTGCTGGCAAACTTCAGCCAAGACTTCTTCTAGCAAGTGTTTAATCTTGGGCTGTTTAACTTGGTCTTGATGGAATTTATAACGAAACAGCAAACACACTTGCTGGCCATCTAATTGCGGCTGACAGGCCTTAAGCATCACCGACAAGCCGGCGTTGCGGCCCTTAACTTTATCTAAAACTGCCGGCCACTGATTTAACAAATCTTCCATTAACAGCGGCGGCTGATTGGTCTCTTGATTATCTTTATTTTGCTCAACCGATTCGTCGACCTGATCAGTTTTTTTATCGCTAACTGGCGGCTTAGGTTGGCTTACTGGACGGCTAGCAGCTGGCGATTCAGTTGGTTGCAAAACCTTAACAATGGCCAACTCAATCGGTAATTGGCTGATGAAGGCCTCCTTGCTTTCATTAAAAGCCTGTAAAAAAGCTTGCAATAACTGAACTAATCTATTGGTAGACAGCCGCTGGCGCAAATCCAACAAGCCAAGAGCGTCGTCATCGCCCCACTGCGCCTGATAATCTGGTAATAATTGCGGATTGATCTTGCTCAACAACAACTGGCGTAAAAGCTCAATCAGATCTTGTAGAAAAACACGAACATCGCGGCCATCGGTAACCAATTGATTAACTAAACTAATGGCTTCAATCGCGTTTTGCTCGACCAGCGCCTTTAGAAATTGGCTAATCAGCACGATATCGCTATTGGGGGCCAATAGATAAAAATCTTCCATGGTCAAAGTCGCCGGCCCATCTTGAGTTGACTGACTGATGGCCAGTAGCTGGCCAAGCAGGCTCTCGGCATCGCGCAAATGACCTTGAGAATTCTTGGCAATAGCCGCCAAAACGGCATCATCAGCTGCCCAGCCCTCCTGCTTTAAGATGTGCTGTAACTTTTTAGCCATATCCACTGGACTGATTTTCTTGAAGTCAAACCGCTCGCAACGGGAAATAACAGTCGCCGGAATCTTGTGGACCTCGGTCGTGCATAAAATAAATATCACTTGACGAGGCGGCTCTTCCAAGGTTTTCAGCAAGGCATTGAATGAGGAATTGGACAGCATGTGAACTTCATCAATAATAAAAACCTTATACTGTCCACCGCTAGGAGCTAAACGGCTGCTGGCAATAATGTTTTCTCGAACATTATCCACGCCGGTTTGGCTAGCTGCGTCAATTTCGATAATATCCAGGGACTGTCCGGCAGCAATAGCTAAACAATTGGCGCACTGGTTGCATGGTTCAGCTGAATCAGCCGGCCGGTTTAAGCAATTAAGCGACTTGGCCAATAATCTGGCGATTGTTGTCTTGCCGACCGCCCGCGGCCCGCAAAAAAGATAGGCCGAGGCCACTTGCTGCCGCTTGATTTCTTCAGATAAGGTTATCTTAACATGGCTTTGACCGAAAACTTCAGCAAAACTCTGGGGACGATATTGGCGGTAAAGGGTAGACATAACTAAAATTATTTATTAACTGATTTTTTGATAAACGAAAAAGCCGTCCCTAATTTCTTTATTGGTTCTGGATTGGACCAATTTAAAATCATGCTCTTTAAAAAAAGTGTTTAGATTGTCCGGGTAATAAGCCCTGATATGCAATAATTCCACCCGTTCTTCCGGCAAGAAATGAATAACCTCATTGCGCAGCCTAATAACAAATTTCTTGTTGAATAGAAAAAAGAATTTAAACAAGATAGCGCCAATGGATTTTTCCTTAACCATTTCTAGGCTAAGCTTGCCGCAATCAGGATCAACGCCGACATTGCGCAAAGGACTAATCAGCCATTGTGCCATCTCTTTATCGGATAAATAATTAGCATAGAAGTTAA
>CAYNWZ010000055.1:0-3367 GCA_964401085.1 uncultured Gammaproteobacteria bacterium | reverse complement strand
TGAACGGAATGTCCGGTATGGCCTATAAAGAGGTCAAGAAGAACGGCGAATTCATCGTTCCTGGCATTGGTAAATTAGTTAAAGTTCAACGCAAAGCTCGTATGGGCCGTAACCCAGCGACTGGCGCTCAGATCAAGATCGCGGCCAAGACCGTGGTTAAGTTCCGTGTGGCCAAAGCAGCTAAAGACGCCGTGGCTTAGTCTACTGCCTCTAGTTTCTTTACCAAAAATCACCAACCCCCATAAAGGGTTGGTGATTTTATTTATAACCCCCCGCAGTCTGAATATGCTTATTTTTATTGACGAATCCGGTGATACTGGCTTCAAGTTTAATGGTGGCTCCACTAATTATTTTGTCATTAGTGCCGTTATATTTAAAGATAATACAGGGGCGGCAATGACAGCTACCGCGATTAAAGATTTAAAGTGCCGGCTTGGCTTTTCACCAATGACTGAGTTTAAATTTAATGGATCCCGCCGGACTGTAGTTGTAGATTTTTTAAGGGCTGTCAATACTTTTAATTTTAGAATCAGTTCACTCATTATTGATAAAAGGTTACTTGATATTAGAGAAATTAAAGAGAATAGACAATCTTTCTATAACCAAATTGTTAAAAAGCTATTAATTTATCTTGGCGACTCTATTAAAGAGACTCATATCACTATTGACGGTCAGAGCGAGAGATTATTTCGCCAGTCTTTCTTGGCCTATTTAAAGCAGGCAACCAATCTAAAGCAAATGATTGTTTTTAAGAAATGTCGCCTGATTAACTCCAAGAGCGAAACCTTAATCCAATTAGCCGACATGGTTGCTGGAAGTACTCGATGTTATTTTGAGGCAGCTAAAACCGACCACCAGGTTTATCGGAATATTTTTAAACGACATATTGACCATGAATGGTTATGGAACAATAAAAAATAGCCCAATAAGGGCTATTTCCAACCACGATCCTATTCTGGGCAAGCCAGACACACCACCATCCGGTGATAGTTCGGAATACAGGTTTTTGTAAAATGACTATAGCAAAATTTATTAATGACGTCAACACAATTATTCACTCCAATTACTGACATACTGCCCGAGGCCGGCTTTGGTGAGTTTGTTGTGCAGCTTGGTGCGTGAGCGCAAAAAAGTCAGCAGCGAGCCTAATTCGATCAGGTAGCGATTACCACGGATACGGTAGGTGATTAGTTGGCCGCTAATGGCTCGGCGAATAGTTTTGCTTTGGACGCCGCCCAGTTTAGCGGCTTCGGAGACCGACACCCACAATGGATTAAGCGGCGCGCGGTCGGCAACAGTCGGCGTCGTATTGGCGCTAGCTTTGGGGGTATGATCGGTGGCGGCAGTAATTCTCGGCATATAGTCTAGTAATAATTAGACTTTAGCAAATAGTGGTTGGCGGTGATTGACCATTTTTGAGACTTTAGTCTAGTTATATTTAGACTAAAGCTGAGAAAACCGCCAATCAGCTGATAATTTAAGTCTAGTTTAAATTAGACTTAAGTAGAGAACATTTTAGCTTTTTTGTCAAATAAAGTCTAGTCTAGTCTGGACAAAACATCGGATTTCCTATTGTAGACCACTGGCTTAAAAAAAGCAAGCCCTGGGCCGCTAGTGCCGATTAGCTTGTTTTTCTGCTGACTTTATGGTTAAATAGATAGCGCTATTTGACTGTAACACTTATCCATTTTTTTCGTATATATAATCGTAGCCGAACATGACGAAATCTTTAGTCAAACAATCCAGCGACCGCCTGCTATTTTTACGCCTCAAGATCAAAGACCAAGCCGCCTTCATTCAGGCCTACGAGGCCCATCAGGCGGACATCTATCGTTTCATTTATTTTAAGGTCAATTCCGAGGCCGAAGCCCAAGATCTGACTTCAACAGTTTTTCTCAAGGTTTGGTCAGTCGTTCAGGCCGGTAAATTAAAAGGTTATACGACGCTGAAAAGCTTGCTCTATACGGTAGCCCGCCATACCGTTATTGATTATTATCGGGATAACAGCAAGCTCAACAAGGTTTCCTTAGATAATCAGGACGAGCCGATTGACATTGTTGATGACAAGCCGGGCGTCCACGAATTGGTCCAGCAGGACAGTGATTTACAGATTATCTACCGCGCCTTGGCTGAATTGAAGCCGGAATATCGTGAGGTTATCATTATGCATTTTGTCAATGAACTGTCGGTAGCCGAAATCGCCCAAGTGACCGGCAAGAAACCGGGCAATATCCGCGTCATTATCCATCGCGGTTTAGAGGCCTTGCGCAAGCTGGCCAACGAGTAGAATTTTCTAGATTGAATATATGAATGATCATTTTGTCAGCCAACAATTAAAGAAGTTGCGTCAAATCACCCCCAATGCCGACTGGGTCAGCCAGCAGCGCCAGGTGATTATGGCTCAGGTCTATCATGGCCAGCAACCGGTCAGCCTGGCTTTTAGCCGCTGGTCAGATTTGTGGCTGTCTTTTAAGTATGCTTTTTCCCAGCCCGGAGTTGTCGTCAGCGCCATCTTGGCGACTGTTTTACTGGGCGGCGGCACCACCAGTTATTTGGTCGGCCGTCAGGCCAAGCCGGGTGATTCCTTATATATTGCCAAACAATTAAGCGAACGGGCCCAACTATTAGCCGTTAGTTTTGATCGGGCCGAACAGAATAAGTTAAAATTGGCTCTAGCCAGCCAGCGCGTTTCCGAAATGGCGGCCGTTGATCAACAGGCCGACCAGCAGCAGGCGGCGGCTATTAGCCGGGAATTTAAACAAACCGTCAGCGATGTTAAAGATAGATTAGCTCAGGCCGAAAATCAGGCGGCCACCGCGGCTCTGGTCAAGGCCAGTCAGCCGAAAGCGACTATCAATAAGGTTGATGATACTTTTAGCGCCGCTACCGGCAAAGACAAGACCGGCCGGTTAGAAATCAGCCAGCCCTTGACGGCCGCGGCCACCAAGACGCCGAGCCAGATCATTGAAGAAGCTGAAGAATTATTTGATAAGCAAGATTATTCCGCCGCCATTGATAAGCTAGAAGCGGCCAGCCAGTTGATGGACAGCGCCAAATAAGCGCTTTAGTGTAGTTGTTCCTTGTATTGATATAATCTCTATTGAAGCTTGAGCGGATTGCCCGGAGCATGAAGCCAGCCTACCCCTCCTGGCTGGTTTCATCCTCCGCGGCAATTACTCTATGTAAGCTTGATAGAGTAGTTGAGTGTGAGGCTTAGCTGAAAGCTAAGATGGCAGGACCACAGGTCGAATCGGCCTTAGCCGATGGTCAGGAAAACTGCCCGGCACTTAACAATAAAGTTCGCGCTGATCAAATTAAACCGTTGTGCGCGGTTTAATCCTTGGACAGCGTTTTACTAGATAAGCCA
>CAYNWZ010000054.1:0-3396 GCA_964401085.1 uncultured Gammaproteobacteria bacterium | reverse complement strand
TGAGCTGACCGATGGCATTGATTAGTCGATCTGTAGCTGATAAGCCGGTGGCCAGCTGATCAAATAAAGACTGATCTTCGGCTCCGCCAATGACCACCAGTTTATAATCGGGATAATTATCAATAATCCGCTGGGTCAAAGCAATAAAATTGGTGATCGGCCATTGCCGATAACTACGGCCGGCACCCAAATGGAGAATTATGAAATCGGTTAGCTGCTGTTGCTGGATGAAGTTGGTGACAGTTTCAGTATCGGTGGTAGCTGGTTTAATTACCGAAGGCGGTATCGCTCCAGCAAAGCCCAATAACCGCGCTAAGGAGAAATAGATTTCAACCTGCGGCTGCTGGCGCCGGTAGCTAGCGGCCTGAGTTAACAGAAAACTAAAAACTTTCGGCCGATAACCAAGACGATACTTGGCACCGGCTCGCCACATCGCTAAAACATTCAGCGGACTACCCTGCAAATCAACCGCCACTTCAGTGTCTTGCGACTTAATAAAACAAGCCAATTGCTTAATCTTGGTTAAGCGAAGAAAATCGGTTAGACGGCTATGATGGACATCGGGTAAAGATTCCAGTGGCAAAAGTCGGTCAATAGCTCGATTATTGGCTAAAACCGCCTTATTCCAAGGCGAGCAAGCCACCGTTAATTCAGCTGCCGGAAAAAGCTGACGCAAAGCCTCAATGGTTGGTAGAGCTAAAAAAGCGTCGCCAATCCGATCAAACTTCAAAATCAACAACCGCTTGACTTGATCCGGCTGGACAGCTGGCCGAGGCAATCCAAAAAATAATAGCCAACCAAGCCCGTCAACCAAAGTCGCCACTAAACGTAAAAAATAACCGCGATAGTCTTTCATAAATCAAATGCTTAATTGGCGAATATACTCAATAATGCTATCTGGTTTAATATCAACCATGTTGGGACAATTATAATCACACTGATCATAGCAACATTGGTGGCCATTATCATCAGCCACAAAAACTTTAGTTAACCGCCCCAGTGGCGACCACTGCTGACTATTAATCGCCCTGTTCATAATAGTAATAGTCGGCCGTTCTAAGGCTCCGGCAAAATGACCGAGAACCGAATCGTTACCAACAAACAAAATGGCTTGAGAGATTAAATAATAGGCTTCAACAATATCAATCTGCCCGGCATAACTAATAATTTTTCCAGAATTGTCAGCAACCTTAATCAGCAAGCCATTAATAAAATCAGCATCATTGCGGCTACCAAAAATAACGATACTAGTATTGGGATAGTGCTGGCGAAGAAAAACTAATAATTGCCGCCAATAGTCAATCGGCCAAAATTTATACGGCAAGCTGGCGGTCGGATGAATAGCAATTATTCCGCTACAATCATCAACCAGGTCAGCAAATCGCTTTTGATCAATTTTAGATGAGTCTAGCCGCGGCTGCCACTCATTAACAATTATTCCAAGCTTGTCTAAAAGTGTGGCATATCTTTTTATCTCTGGCTGATTTGTTGGAGCCGAGAATGAATGAGTATAGCAAAATTGGCCAACTTCTTGGGTAAAACCAAAGCGCCAACGAGCTCCAGATAATAAACTCAGTAACGCGGCCTGCCAATAACCACGAGCATCAATAATTAAATCATAGCGATTGCCTCTAACCATTTTGACCATCCTGAACCATAAAACATTAAAACGCCGATTAACAAAATAACGATTATTAATAACTGGGCAGTAATCAAAAATTGCCCGACTGGCAGATAATGACAAAACATCAACCGAAACTGTTGGATTTAAACGCTTCAAATAATTAAATAATGGCAGCGATAAAAAACAATCACCTAAGTTATCTAACTTAATCACTAAGATTCGATTAATCTTATCTGTGCCAAGATTATCTAATCGGCGACCAACAAGAAAATGGCCAAATCGGTCAATAATCGTGGCCAAAAAGACGAACAGGGAATTTTGATATGAATACTTACTGACCATAGACTACCTCTTTAACAAATAAAAGAACTTTTTAACCGCAGCAAATAAACCAATCTTTCTTAATAATTGTTTGGCACCAAAGACATGCCAATTAGCCCCAACCAGATGATAATTTTTCCAGTGATCGCTAGCTAAGTTCGGCAAAATAAAATAAGGATGTTTTAATGGGAAAGCTATGGCTTGACTTTTTTGATTAGCTAGCGGGCTATTAGAACTAGAACCGTGAGTAGCCTCTCCGACAAAACCAATATTGGTGATTAGATTAACCCCAGGACTAATGCTTAATCCGCCATTAGAGAAAACTGCATAATCCCATTGATAATCCCAAGTATTCTTATGCTTCTCTTGATAAAGGAAGTTAAAAATCCACTCCCAGCACCGACGAACAATATATCTGGGATAGATATTAGACATTTGTTTCTCTTGTTGAAATTGTGGAAAAGAGGCCAAAGAAATATCGTATCTCTGCCAAGCTCGTCGCCAAGACGCCCAGGCACCAACACTAACAATCTCAGAAAAATAGTAGCTGTATGCCGATAAATACGGCTCGCCAAAATAGACGCCGGATATATGCATAATCCGCTGATGATGCCGATATCTCTCCAAGTTTTCCGAACAAAAACGAAAAAATGATAAATCCGGCAAGCAATCATCTTCAATAATAATCCCCTCCTCGACATTATCAAAAAACCAATTTATTGCCCCGGAGCAAGCTAGGGCACAACCAAGATTTTCTTCTCTAAAAAGAGTCTGCAACTGGCAATCCCAATCAATATTAGCTAACAAGTAGTCCCTAACCTCCTGACATTTAACAGCATCATTGACATTGCCAGGCCTCGGACCATCAGCGGCGATAAATAATTGCCGCGGCTTAATCTCCTTAATTTTAGCAAAAACCTTCTGAGTGATGTCTGGTCGGTTGAAGACGATGAACAGAATCGGCTTGTCAAACTGGCTTGATTGATTATTCTCTGACATAGTTTTTAGATAGTTTAATGGCTGAGAAACCAACAACTAATAAAACAATATAGCTGCCAATAGTTGCCCAAGCAGCACCAATGATGCCTAGTGGCGGTATTAATAAAAGGTTGAAGGTAATGTTGGCGGCAGCAGCCAAGCCATTAACCAAAAAGTTCCACTTGGTCCGCTGCTCAATAATAAAATAATTGTTAAGGATAACCGAAAAGAAAAAGCCAACAGCCGTCCAATTATAGATTAACATAGCCGGAACGGCCGCTAAATATTGGCTACCGAAAAAAACATCAACTATCCATCTAGAAAAAATCGATAATAAACCAGCTAGACCGATTGATAAAACGACAAATAAGGCTGATAACCGCCGCCAGCGTTGACGATATAACGATTTATCAGACTGACGAGCAGCGACCAAGGCCGGAAAGACAGCGGCGACCAATAAAGTTGGAATAAAA
>CAYNWZ010000053.1:0-3589 GCA_964401085.1 uncultured Gammaproteobacteria bacterium | reverse complement strand
AATAAGCCGCGTCGTCGGCCAGCTAAGCAATTGATTGAGCAGTTTATTTATCGTCGTTTTGATACCAAGGCTAGTTTCTTATTGAATACCGAAGAGCTGTCCAGCTTATTTCATTTTCCGTTGCAAAACGCCGAGACGCCGAATATTTTATGGTTAACTGCCAAGCAAGCCGCCGCTCCAGCCGATATTCCGGGTCAAGGGCTGCTATTGGGACATAATGTTTTTCGCGGCATTAAAAAAGATATTTTTATCAATGAAGATGATCGCTTGCGACATACTTATATTATTGGTAAATCTGGTGTTGGTAAATCAGTTTTATTGGCCAATATGGCCATTCAGGATGTTTTGAACGGCGCCGGTGTCTGCGTCATTGATCCGCATGGCGATCTAGTTGATGATATTTTAGCGCGGGTGCCGCCAGAGCGGGCTGAAGATGTTATTTTATTCGCTCCGGCCGATTTAGAGCGGCCAATGGGTTTGAATTTATTGGAGTTTGATGCTAAATACCCGGAACAGAAAACCTTTGTCATTAATGAAATGATTGGTATTTTTGATAAGCTCTATGATTTGAAGTCAACCGGCGGACCGATTTTTGAACAGTATATGCGCAACGCCATGTTGCTGGTTATGGCTGATCCAGAGTCGGGGTCAACTTTAATGGAAATTCCCCGAGTTTTAGCTGATGCTGAATTCCGCAACCTCAAATTATCTCGCTGTGCCGATCAGACAGTGGTTGATTTCTGGCGCAAGGAGGCGGAAAAAGCCGGCGGTGATGCCGCTCTGGCTAATGTCGTGCCCTATATTACCTCCAAATTGACCTCGTTTATTTCCAATGACATGATGCGGCCGATTATTGCTCAACAGGCTAGCGCTTTCAATTTTCGCGATATCATGGACAAGCGCAAAATCTTATTGGTCAGCTTGCCCAAGGGTTTGGTTGGTGAGCTTAATGCTTATCTATTGGGCATGATTTTGGTTGGCAAGCTGTTAATGGCTGCTTTGTCACGGGCCGATATGCCTAAAGACGAGCGCCGTAATTTTTTCTTGTATATTGATGAGTTCCAAAATTTTACTACCAATTCAGTTTGTCAGATTTTATCGGAAGCTAGAAAATACGGCCTTGGCTTGATTATTGCCCATCAATATATCGGCCAGCTGGTGGCCCGTGGCGACACGGCGATTAAAGATGCTGTTTTCGGTAATGTTGGCACGATTATTTCATTTAAGATTGGTTCGGAAGATGCTGAGGTTTTACAGAAAGAATTTGCGCCGACTTTTGATGCCTATGACCTGATTAATGTTGAAAAATATACTGCTTATATCAAGTTGTTAATTAATAATACTGCCTCGCGGCCGTTTACTCTGAAAACGCCATGGCCGCTGGCCGGCCACGAGAGTCTAGAGTTGGCTGGCAAAATTCGCCAGTTAAGCCGTCTTAAATATGGCCAAGACCGGTCTTTGGTGGAGGCGGAAATCAGTCAGCGTGGCAAATTTAACTTATAGTTTATGTCCAGTCCAACCGATAAAAATCAAAACCCAACCAATAATGACGCTTGGCAACCAGATCAGGCCGTTGTTTTTGATCAACCTGATCAGCCTCAGTCGACCGCAAAACCCCAGAAGCCGGTTGAGAGCAGTCAGCCAACTGATCAATCAAATGCTTTGCAAAACATTGCTCATCGTCTAGAGTTGTTAGCCAAAGAACTGCAAGCGGTTATTCAGTCAATTGGCCAGCCATCTTTAGCTGATCATCACGTAATCGATTCACTAAATAATGCAGTAGCTGATGATGACAAAATTATTGAGGGTTATTTTGACGGCGAGCAGATGATTGCCACCACTGGTCAAGCCTATGCTGTTCCAGCTAATTACGCCTCCAAGTCAAAGCTGGTTGCCGGCGATAGTTTAAAATTAACCATCGGTCAGCGCGGTCACTTTGTCTATAAGCAAGTTAGCCCAGTAGAAAGGCGGCGTTTGGTTGCCAGCTTGGAGCAGGCGCCAGATGGCAATTATTATGCCGTTTATGAGCATCAGCGCTGGCGGTTGCTTAAAGCGAGCGTTAGTTATTTTCGGGCTCAACCTGGCGATCGGATTGCTATATTGATTCCGCAAGATTTACCGGCTAATTTTGCCGCTTTGGAGAATTTAGTTGCTGAATGAAGATATGCTAGGCTGGTGGCCGGACAAAAAAATAGTTAATAGTTTTAAGCAGCTGACCGCAGCCGACGAAGAATTATTAAAGAAGGCCTGGAACTTAGCTCGCCACCTGCATGCCGGTCAAAAACGCAAATCTGGTCAACCCTATTTTACTCATCCGGTGGCCGTGGCCGAAGTTTTGGCCAAGAAGTTTGCCGATCCGATATTGACGGCGGCGGCTCTGCTCCATGACACAGTGGAAGATTGCCCGGATTGCTTGATGGGTGATATCTATCGTGATTTTGGCAAGCAAGTTGGTTTTTTGGTTGATTCGGTTACCAAAGATCGCAGCAATTTTTATTGCCAAGGCCAAGAATTTGATGATGATATTGAGCGGCTTTTGTGGGCTGGCAGCCAAGATGTCCGTTGTTTATTGCTTAAAATCGCTGATCGTCAGCACAATTTGAGCACGATTAGCCATTTGCCAGACAATAAGCAAATCAGGATGGCTTTTGAAACTCAGGCGGTTTTGATGCCAATTAAAGAGATTCTTAAATTTGATCAAGACAGGATTAATCTCAGTCAGATCAGCGATAACTGGAAACATTTCTTAAAGCAAGGCAATTTTCACGATTTAGCCGCCATGAAGGACGATTTATATAAAAGACAATTTGTTGGTTTAAATTGTGAAATGTATGATTTGGTTTATAGCCACACCAACGCTATTATTTGGCAAATGACCGATAAGAAATTATTTGAGAAGATGTTGGCTGACCAATTATTTAATAAAACCACCGATATTTTATCAATAACTAGCGACGGCAAGAATTTTAGGGCTGAGTTTCAATTTAACCGAGGTTATACTGCCAGTCCTGACCTTGGTGTTCAATTGGGCATATCTAAATTTCGCGTTTAATTATAAAATTATGACACCCATCAATTCATTGGTCTCCGACCTAGAGCTCGACAAGGAAATGATTGATTGCCTTAAGAATAGGAGTCTGGAGCAGAAATTTCTTTATCTGGACGACGGGGCCAATTTTTATTACCGAGCCTATAACAAGCCGACCACGCCGTTGCCGGTTGATTTTTCCACGGAAGATTATTATGACTTAGTGGCTGGTCAATTTAAGAAAAAACAACGCTTCGCTCTGGTGAGTCTGGGTTGCGGCGATGCTTCCAGTGAGAAGGTGATGCTGAAGAGACTTAAGAAAGAGGGTTATAATTTTACTTATTTCGGCGTTGATTCATCGCGGCAAATGCTAGATTTAGCCGTTAATAATTTAGCTGAATTAAAAATCGATAATCAGTTTTTGTGTGCCGATATTGTTAGTGAGGATTTTCGTGATGAGATAGCGCAGATAACCGACGAATTTGACTGCCGCGGCTTCTTATTTTTAGGTGGGACCATTAGCAATGTCAATCAAACCAATATTATTGATAGCCTTTATAG
>CAYNWZ010000052.1:0-3605 GCA_964401085.1 uncultured Gammaproteobacteria bacterium | reverse complement strand
TTAAAAACTAGTCTGAATTTTGGTTATTAAGACAGTAAAATCAGTTTAGCAGGCTTCAGTCAAATTGGCAACTCAATTATTAAGATAAGTCTACATTAATCTTGACTTTTCTTGTTTTTTTTGCTATACTACTGACAGTTGCTTGTGGATAAAATTTAGACCAAGCAGGCAAAAACAAAAAATATGTACAATTCAACTCCGCTCCATGATTCTTTCCTAAATTATCAATTGACTCGCAAAAAAGCGATGGCTAAGAAGAAAACCAGCCTTGAGGCGGTTCTTAATTTGGCCATCGTTTTTTTAGTGGTTATTTTTTGTGCCCAGCTGTTAAGCGCTTGGCGTTTTGAGGCTGATGCTCATGATTTGGTTGGCCGAGCGCAACAGTTATTGTTAGTGCCAGCCGCCCTAGCTGCTGAATCGGTTAGTGTCGCTGAGGTGACCCCTTATACGACTAATTTGATTTTAAAATCTGGACAAGAGGCCACCATTAATCTAACTTTTGTTAATCGCGGGCAAACCGTTTGGCCAGCCGGACAAACAACCCTAGAGACCGGACCATTTTTAAAGACTGCTTCCAAAGTCCAACATGCTAGCTGGATGTCTTTTTTTAAGGTTTTAAGTTTGTCCAAGAATGTTAAACCTGGTGAAAAAATTGTCATTAGCTTTAAAATTACTGGACCAGAAGCTAAATATGTCGGTGTTTTGCAGGAAAATTTTCAATTAGTCTATGACCAACAGCCGATTAAGAATAGTTTGGCCCGTGTTTTTATTGATGCCAACCAAGCTAAGCCAACTTTTGCCATCAATTCTGGCAATAGCACCTTGACCGCCCCCACAGTCAAAACTACCGTGGCTAGCTCGGTTAATGTTCAGTATATTACCGGCTATGATAAGCTGGGACAGGTGGTAAAGGTGGCCAAAGGGCAGTATATGCCTGGTATTTCTTTAACCAGACCATCAGCGGCGGCGATTGCTGCTGAAAAGGTTCGTTTAGCGGCTGCTGCCAGTCAGCCCAAGGCTGCGCCAATTGTTCCAGTAGTCCCGGTTACCGATGATGTTTTTTGTATCGCCTTATCCGCGGCTGAGCGGTCGGTTTCACCACGCTGTCAAACCAGCAATGATGAAAGCCAGGCTGGTACCGGTATTGTCAATTACGCTAAGAAAATAAATCAAGAGCCATTAATTAGAGTCGGTTTATTTAATAGCAATCAACCGCAAAGAATTACCAGCGACCAATCTTTTGACATCTGGGCGGCCGATAATTTATTGGTTAGCGCTGTTCCGGCCAACACCATTGTTGTAGTTAGTTATTCTCGGGATAGTCGTCAATATAATGTGGCGGTTAACGGTAATAATTATCAGACCACCAATTATTTAAGGTTTAGCAGTCGTTTTGACAATAATGGTATTTTTCAGTTAGTTGATTATCGGAATAATCCTAATTGGAGCGCTAGTCTTAACGACAATAAGTTTCGCCGTGCCTTGGAATATCGTTATACTTCCAAGACCGATAAGATTTGGTGGATTAATGAATTGCCGATTGATAGCTATTTAAAGGGTTTAGCCGAAACTAGCAATGCTTCGTCAGTAGAGTTTCAAAAGGTTATGGCGACTGCCGCCCGCACTTATGCTTTGTATCATTATTATCGTGGTGTTGATTTTGGTCTAGCTGGCGCCTCCACTAAGCATGCTGATGAATATTTTCATGTTGATGCTACCTACGATCAGGTTTATCGCGGTTATAATTCAGAAATCCGCATGCCGCGCTTGGCTCAGGCTGTAGCTGAAACTGCTGGCGCAATTGTCACTTATAATAATGAATTAGCGATTACTCCTTATTTTTCTCGTAGCGATGGCCGAACCCGCAGTTGGAATGAAGTTTGGGGCGGTGGCGAGAAGGCTTGGTTACAGTCAGTAGTGGTGCCTGAAGACAGTGGCAAGACTTTATTCGGCCATGGCGTTGGCATGAGCGCTCAAGGAGCTTTATTAATGATTGTTGACGGCCATGAGACTTGGCAAGAGGTATTGGCCTATTTTTATCAAGGTACTAACCTACAAAAGGCTTATTAATAATTAATAAATAGTTAGAACGAACCGGCTTCCAGGCATCAGGCAAAAAGACATTGATTCCTGGGGGTCGGTTTTTGTTTTGGCGCTTATTTATGTTATGATTGTAGTAGTAATTTTTGTTTTTAATATATGATTAAGCGATCAACTATCCGTCGCGACTATTTCTTATCGCAAGAAGTTATTATTAGTCCAGGGCGGGCGGCGCGGCCCAAGAACCAAAAATCAACCAAACTCAAGATTGATCAACGAACAGCTGACAGCTGTTTTTTCTGTCCGGAGAAATTGGACTATAATAATGTTATTGAGTTATTGCCAGCTAATTCTGCTAAGAAATGGCAGGTAGCGGCTATCAACAATATTTATCCGGCGGTTGAGATGAACAATCGACAGGCATTGGGCAAGCAGGAGGTGATCATTGATACGCCGCGCCACGAGCAGTCATTAGCTGATGTGACTGTTGACGAATTGGCGATGGTTTTAAAAATGTATGCTCGACGAACAATTGCTTTGAGCAAGCAGCCGCCATTGGACTATATTCTTTGTTTTAAAAATTATGGTCATGAGGCTGGGGCTTCGTTGGAGCACTCTCATTCACAGGTTTTTGCCACCAAGATATTGCCGTTAGCCATTCGTGCTGAATTGTCGGCTGCCAGGCGTTACCGGCGGCGGACTGGCCATTGTCCGCATTGTGATATGATTACCAAAGAAGTGGCCGCGGCCGAACGCTTAATTTGGCAAGATCATAATGCCGTGGCGATTGCTCCTTATGCTAGCCGCTTCCCGTATGAGGCCTGGGTGTCGCCTAAAAGACATCAAGACAATATCGGCCAAGCCAGTCAAGTGGAGCTTCAATCATTGGCTAGCGGCCTTAGTTTAATCTTAAAGCAGTTGCAATCTTTAGGGCTGGCTTATAATATTTGTTTACATCAAGTGATCTCGGCGACTGACCAGCATTTTGTTATTAAGGTTCAACCGCGCGGCACTATTTGGGCCGGAGTGGAGATTGGCTCGGGGTTAGTGATTAATTCAGTGCCGCCGGAAGAAGCTACCATTTTCTATCGGTCAAACTTGAGCAATAGCTAGATGGGATAGCTAATAGCCAGTGTTTTAGGGCTCTTGACAGTCGGTGTAAAATCATCTATCATACAGATACTTGTTTAACTGCGGTTAGATAAGTATTTTTGATAGTCCAATTTTTTGGTTGAACTTTAACAACAGCAGACGATTTTAGCGCTAACAGGCGCTAATTCAAAAACTATTCTTTATAAGAGAGCTAAACATTCTCTTCAATATTAATTGAGAGTTTGATCCTGGCTCAGGATGAACGCTGGCGGCGTGTCTAAGGCATGCAAGTCGAATGGTCTGGTTTCCAGGCCATGGCAAACGGGAGAGTAACACATTGGTAATTTACCCCAAAGACGAGGATAATCCAGAGAAATCTGGGATAATACTCGATATTATGGACTATCGGATGATGGTTCATCAAAGCTCCGGCGCTTTGGGAGAAGCCTATGGTCTATCAGCTAGTTGGTGAG
>CAYNWZ010000051.1:0-3606 GCA_964401085.1 uncultured Gammaproteobacteria bacterium | reverse complement strand
CGGTAAAGAAATAATTGCTGAGTATTGCATCGCTCGAGTAAAAGTAATGCTAAGCTGTGAGCGGTTGCTATGCCAATAAAGACTTAAGGCCGGATAGAGCGAGGCCACAAAAGCCATTGGCAAAAACTGCAAAGCGTTGATAATCTTGAACGGCACCTGATAAATCCCGGTGGCCACATCGCCGGCAATCTTAGCCAGCATTACTGAGTCCAAATAAGTGTAAGATCGCTGGGCAATGGCATAGCCGGCAAAAGGGGCAGCTAGCAACCAAATTTTTCTTAGCTCCGGCCAATGCCAGACTGGCCACGGTTTAATCCGCCAATAACGCCACAAAATTAAGAACGAATAGACAAAGTTATATAAACTGGCCGCCACCAGCGATAACATCAACCAACGAACACCGCCACCTTGGCGCAAAATAAAAAGACTGCCGGCCAAAACAATTAATTGAAAAATAACCGACGACAAGCTTTCAAACTTTAGGTTATGAAAAGCTCGGGAACAGGCAAAAAAGGTTAGCGTAAAAGAATCCAAGACCATGCAAATAATCGACAAGTAGACAAGCTGCCTAGTTAATTCGGGTAGGTGCAAAATATTAACCAAGCCGGCCAAGGCTAGCGAAGTAATTAGAGCTAACGGCAGCTTGATGGCTATGGCCGAACCTAGCCAGCGGCTAGCCCGATCATTATCTTTAGCAATTTCCCTGGTTAAAACATTACTAAGACCAACATCAATAAAAATCAAAAACATACTGGTTAGTGAAATGGCTGTATAATACCTACCTAAATCAGCTGGACCTAAAGTTCTGGCGTAAAGCGTAAAATAGGTCAAAGAAATGACCTTTTGTAAAATCAAGGCTAAGGTAAAATAAGAAGTGTTCCTGGCAATATTAGCAACGCGAGTAGACATAAAAATCAGGCTTAAAACTATCTTTAATATACAACATTTAGGCGGAGTGGGCAACAAAAAACACCGGCGAACCGGTGTTTTTGAATATAGAAAAGTAAAAGAACGCTGATTAACGCTTGCTCCACTGTGGGGCGCGGCGGGCACGCTTGAGACCCGGTTTCTTACGCTCTTTAATGCGAGCATCACGAGTCATCAGACCGCTGGCTTTGAGGGCCGGCTTAATTTCTTCGTTCATCTTGACCAAGCAACGAGCGATACCATGGGCAATCGCTTCAGCCTGGCCAGATTTACCGCCGCCAGTCACTAAAACTGAAAAATCCAAGCTATTCTGCAAACCAACTACTCGCAATGGCTGAATAACTGCCGCCTGGTGAGACAAAACCGGCAGATAAGCAGCTAAAGCCTGACCGTTAATAACGATAATGCCGCGACCCTTTTCATACAAACGAACCTGAGAGGTCGCTGTCTTGCGCTTGCCGACGGCCACGATATACTTGCCGCTAAATTCGCGGGTCAAAGTATAGTCAATAGAATCGTCAACAATCTTGGCCGGAGCCTTTGATTGGCTGTCTTCTTGTTCTAAAATATCCAATTCTTCCATCATAATCGTAGACTAATTAATGATCAGACGCTTGAGCATGCCCTCGCGCAAACGATTGGCTGGCAACATCTGTTTAACAGCGCGGCGCAAAACTTGATCCGGCTGGCTGGCCGCCAAGTCGCGCATCTTGGTGGTTTTGAGGCCGCCTTGATAGCCGCTATAATGATAATAATTCTTTTGATCTAATTTATTGCTGGTAAAAACAACTTGTTTAATATTGTGGACATGAACCACGGCGCCAGCGTCAATATTGGGCTGGTAAGTCGCCTGGTTCTTGCCGCGCAGCAAAGTGGCAATCTGAGTAGCTAGCCGGCCAATCGCTTGTCCGGTCGCATCAATCTCGTGAATTTCTCGTTCGATCATAAACAGACAATTAAACTAATTCAAGACGAACCTGTTCGGCTCCATCGCCCTGGCGCGGTCCAAGGTTAGTCAGGCGGGTATAGCCGCCATTTCTGGACTGATAGCGCTCAGCCAAGCTCAAAGCTTTGGTTATGGCCTCAGCTTGGGGCAACACCGCCATCAAGCTGCGCCGAGCTGTCAAATCGCCAGCTTTGGCTACAGTCAATAGGTGCTCAACCATCGGTTGAACAGCCTTGGCTTTGGCCTTAGTAGTAACAACAAATTCGTGCATAAGAACGCTGGAGGCTAAATTGCGCAACATCATTTCACGCGGACCTTTCAAGCGACCTAAAATTATGCCTTTATTTCGGTGACGCATACAATATCCTTAAAACTCTTTAACTTAAATTATTTAGCCTTGGCCTTAGCTGGCTTTTTAGCTGACTTGGCAGCTGGTTCTTTTTTAACGGCCACTTTCTTGCTGGGCTTTTTGACCTCTTCTTGAACATCATCAGCCTCAACCACATCATCAATTTCTTCAGCTGGCTGATCGATAATTTGAGCAGTATCCAAATTATCACCCTCAGGTAAGTCAGCCAAGGCGGAGAATTGATTGATTAAAATCTCATTAGCATCGGCAAAGGCCTGTCGTGGCGAAGTGGTGCCGTCGGTCAAAACACGCAAAATCAGTTTATCCCAATTGACCATATTGCCGACACGAACATTCTCCACAGTCAAACCGGCGGCCATAACGGGCGTATACATGGAATCAATCTCAATGTAACCAATTTCTTTCTTGGTTTTAAGACGATTTTCCACCATCTCATAACCACGGCCATTACTGACAAAAATCTCCATCGATAAATTGGCATCCTTGGTGGTCAAATTGGCCAAGACCAAATCTGGGTTGACAATCTCCACCTGACTATTAGGGGTAATATCGGCGGCGGTCACTACTTTTTGACCGCTAACGTCTAAAGTAAGTTTGCAAATTTCGTCACTAAAAATCTTTAGCCGTAATTTCTTCAAATTCAAAACGAGGGCTAAAACATCCTCTTGGATGCCTGGCAAGCCCATAAACTCATGGTCAGCGCCGGCAATTTTAACGCCGACAACGGCCGCGCCCGGCAATGAAGCCAATAAGACTCGCCGTAAAGCATTGCCGACGGTCGTGCCATAGCCAGGAAAGAATGGCTCAACGACAATCAGCTCTTCATTGGGCTGGTTGCCTGGCAAAACAGTCATTTTTTGTGGCAAAGCAATTTTTTCCATAATGGATGTTTTAAATTTGAGCTAAAGATTAACGAGCGTAGAACTCAACAATCATTTGAGTATTGATATTCTTTTCTAAGTCTTCTTTCTTGGGTTCGTGCAAAACCTTAGCTTCTAAATCAGTCACCTCTAAAAATAGCCAACCTGGGGCTTGAAAATTCTTTTTCAATAATTTCTCACCTAAACCGTTAAAAATCTTATTGCGCTGCTGACTGGCTTTAACTTTAACAATATCGCCAGACTTAACGCGATAAGATGGAATGTCCACGCGGCGACCATTGACAGTAAAATGAGCGTGAGCCACTAACTGGCGAGCCTTAGCCCGAGAATCGGCAAAACCGGCTCGATAAACAACATTATCCAAACGCATTTCTAAAAGACGCATCAAATTTTCACCAGCATCGCCAACCTGTTTCTTGGCGGCCAAGAAGGTTAAATGGAATTGCTTTTCCAACAAGCCAAACATCCGCTTGGCCTTCTGC
>CAYNWZ010000050.1:0-4228 GCA_964401085.1 uncultured Gammaproteobacteria bacterium | reverse complement strand
AGTCGAGCAGCAGATTAGTGGACTATTTGACGGTTTAGTTTTGGATTTAGGCCTATCATCAGCCCAATTGGCTGACCGTAGTCGGGGTTTTTCCTTTAATCAGGAGGGGCCGCTGGATATGGCCTTTGGACCAAATAGTCCAATACCGACCACGGAAATCGTCAATCATTGGACTGAGAGCGAATTGCGGCGAATTATCAGCGAATATGGCGAAGAACCCTGGGCCGGGCCACTAGCTAAAGCGATTGTTCGGCGGCGTGGCCGTCAGCCACTTACCACTAGCCAAGAGTTGGTGGAAATAGTGCAGACCACTCTGCCAGCCAAGTATTTGGCTAAGAGCCGGCAGCATCCAGCGACCAAGTTATTTCAGGCCCTGCGTATCGCCACCAATCAAGAACTAGAGAATCTATCAGCTGTTCTTGATCAATCCCTTGGCTTGTTGTGCCTAAACGGCCGCATTGCCGCAGTTAGCTTCCATAGTCTGGAAGACCGGCTGGTTAAGCAATTTTTCTTAAAAGAGAGCAAAGATTGCCTTTGTCCGCCCGAGTTCCCTATCTGCCAATGCGGCCACCACGCACGCTTAAAAATAATTTACCGTCATCCGGTAACAGCCGGTTCGGCCGAAATCGCGGCCAACCCGCGATCACGCAGCGCCAAATTACGGGCTGCTCAAAAAATTGATTAATCAACCCCTATGACCGTCAATAACCAAGAATTAGTTTCTGCCAATTGTTCTAAGACGAAAAAACCAGCTGGACGCTGTTGGACTTGGCAGCGAATTAATCGTTGCGTGTGGTTGGGAATGGCGGTGTTGGTTTTGTCTTATTTGGTGGTTGCCAATGATTTGGCGGCTAAGTCATTCGCTCTTAAAGATAAAAAAAATCAGCTAGCCGAGTTGCGACAACAGCAGGCTGATTTGCAGAGCCAAGTCGCCCTGCTTAGTTCTTATGATTACTTGCAGAGCCGAGTGCAGGGTTTGGGGATGGTGCCAGTTGACCGCTTGCCTTACGCGGTCACCAATGATTTGTTGGCTAAAAGGTAAAGGGTTATGGCTCAAACCGGACGGCTGATCAGCCGGCGTAACCGTTCTGGCGCTGTTCGGTCTGGACAAAAACTCAATTCCAATTTCAATATTATTTTTGCGGCTTTTGCTTTGGTCGGCCTAGCGGTAATCGGTCGGCTTTTTTGGTTACAGTTAATTAAACACAATTATTATCTAACTAAGGCTCGCGATCAACACGAATTTAATGTCCAGTTGGCGCCGACCCGCGGTCAGATTTTTGTCCACAATAATTCGGCAGTCGCCGGCAGCGATCTTTATCCGATTGCCACTAACCGGCGTTTTTTTACTCTTTATGCTGTGCCTTGTGATTTGCAGGCTGAATCGTTGGCTAAGTTGCGCCAACAACAGACCGAGGCAAAAACTAAAGGCAATAAAGTATTATCAATAATTCTGGAGCCAGCCGAGTTAGCCGAGATTTTGTTTGAAAGCTTTGACCAACCGCTGATTATGGCCGAGATTGATAAAGTTGAAAATGAGCGCTTGAAACAGCAGCTTGATAGTCAATTAAGCCAATTGCCAACCGCCTCTAGCACTGATGAGCTGGCGGCAGCCAAAGAAGGTATCCTGAAACGACAGACAGAGTTGCTGGCTGACCCATTTTACCAAGAAATGGCTAAGGCGCGACGCGAGGCGGCCATTAAAGAACAATCGGAAGCTAAAATTAAAGAATATCTGGATATTTTAAATAAAGGTGATGATCCTTACGAGGTAGTAGCCAAGAAGCTGGAAAGCGAACAAATTTTAAAAATTTATTTTAAGGTTCTAAGCCGACAGCAAGGCGAGACAGCGGTTAGCCCAGACGACCTATCAATTAGCGGCGAAACAGTTGTCTGGCAGCCAGCCGGACAAACTAAACCGACAACGGTAACGATTAATGGTTTGGGGCAAAGCAGTCGAGATTATCGTTACTATCCAGAGAAAAATATCGGCGCCAATATGCTTGGTTTTGTCTCGCTAGAAAATGACGATGATTTAATCGGTCAAGGACAATATGGGCTTGAAGGAGCTTTTGACGATATCTTGATGGGCCGGGCCGGGTCAATGAAGGGCGAGCGCAGCGCCAATAAGGCCACTATTTTGCAGGGCCGCGATTACCAGCAACAGACCAATGGCTCAGACTTAATTTTAACCATTGATCGGTCTATTCAAAATATTGCTTGCAGTAAATTATTAGCGACGGTAGCCAAGCATCAGGCTGATTCCGGCAGCGTTATTATTATTAATCCCAAGACCGGAGCCATTTTAGCTATGTGTTCGGCGCCGGATTTTGATCCGAATAATTTTCAGCTAGTCAAAGACTTGCGGCAATTCAATAACCAGCCGACTTTTGAGGCCTATGAGCCAGGCTCAATTTTTAAGGCAATCACCATGGCTATCGGCATTGATCAGGGCAAGGTGACCCCACAAACTACCTATAATGATGCCGGCTCGGTTATGGTTGGCAAAAATAAAATCAATAATTCCGATTTTAAGGGGCGGGGAGTGGTCAATATGGTTCGGGTATTGCAGGATTCTTTAAATACTGGCATGGTTTACGTACTAAATCGTTTAGGGGCCGAGACTTTCCGTGATAATTTGAAAAAATTTGGTTTTGGCCGGCCAACTGGTATTGAACTGGATTCAGAGTCAGCCGGCAATCTAAACAATTTATATCGTAAATTCGGGCAGGATATTAATGTGGCCACTGCTTCTTTCGGTCAAGGTATTAATGTGACGACCTTGCAGATGGCTATGGCTTTTGGTGCTTTAGCTAATGATGGCAAGTTAATGAAGCCATATTTAGTGGAGGAAATCGTGGCGCCGGACGGCAGTCGGATTAAGGCTGAACCGCAAGTCGTTGAACAAGTTATTAGTCCACAGGCCGCTCGGACAGTTGGCGGCATGTTGGTTAATGTGGTTGAAGACGGCCATGGCAAGAAAGCTGGCGTTGATGGTTATTATGTCGCCGGCAAGACCGGTACCGCCCAAGTACCCAGCAAGGACGGCCGGGGGTATTTGGCCAATGTTAATATTGGTTCATTTGCCGGTTACGCGCCGGTTGAAGATCCGGTTTTCGTGATGGTGGTGCGAATTGATCATCCGCGCGGCGTGGTCTGGGCGGAGAGTTCAGCCGCCCCGTTATTTGGCGAAATTGCCAATTTTATTCTAAAATATAAGCAGGTGCCGGCGCAGCGTCCGGCTAAATAATTATTTATGCTTAGCCAGTTGCTCCGCTATTTTTTAAAAAAATTGGCCAAGGCGGTGATTAATAAATATCGACCGCAGATTATTGGCATTACCGGCAGTGTCGGCAAGACGACCACCAAGGAGGCGGTCATAATGGTTTTAGCCAAGAAATATCGAGTTCGGGGCAATATTAAAAATTACAATAATGAGATTGGTTTGCCGCTAACTATTCTTGGATTAGAATCACCCGGCCGATCAATTGGCGGTTGGTTAAGAGTTTTAATTTTGGCTTGGCGGCTAATCCGGAGAACGGATTTTAGCTATCCGGAATTTTTAGTTTTGGAAATGGGTGTTGATCATCCGGACGACATGGACTACCTACTATCTATCGTTCAGCCGAATATTGGTTTGGTTACGACCATTGGTCAGGCTCATTTAGAATTTTTTGGCAGCCAAGATAATATTGCCAAGGAAAAAGGAAAATTGGTTGCCAGCTTGCCAACAGCTGGTTGGGCTATTCTTAACACTGATGATCAGCGAGTTCGCCTGATGGCCAATAGCAGCTCAGCGCAAATAATAACTTATGGCTTTGGACCGCAGGCCGCAGTTAGAGCCACTGATGTGCATTTTAATTATGGTCAAGAGGATAGGGGTTCGGCTAAATTATTGGCTGGTTTGATCTTTAAGCTTAATTATCAGGGGTCGATTGTGCCAGTGTCTTTGCCGGGAATTATCAGTGAAGCGGCCGTTTATTCGGTATTGGCCGCCGCCGCCGTTGGTATTAGCCAAGGAATTGATCTATTGGCGGTTGTCCAAGCACTTAGAGATTTCCATCCGCCTAAGGGACGGTTGAATATTTTGGACGGTTACCAGAGGAGTATTTTATTAGATGATTCATATAATGCTTCGCCGACATCAGTGGCGGCCGCTTTGAATATCCTGGGCCGTTGGCCGGCATCATCAGTAGAGCAGCGAGTGGCAATTTTGGGCGATATGTTG
>CAYNWZ010000049.1:0-4326 GCA_964401085.1 uncultured Gammaproteobacteria bacterium | reverse complement strand
CAGACTAGTTTTTAATTGTAAATAATTTTTAAGTATGCAAGTTAATACCCAAGAAAAAAAATCCCAGCTAGAATTAACCGTTGAGCTGTCCGCCGAAGAATTTCAACCCTATATCTTAGAGGGTGCTCGTCGGATTGCCGGCGAGATTAAAATCCCCGGTTTTCGCAACGGTAAAGCACCATATGATTTAATCAAGGCTAAAGTCGGCGAAATGACCATCCTTGAAGAGGCGGCCCGCGTCGCTATTAATCGGACCATTGATGAGGCGATTAAAAAGGGCGCTGACCAAAAAATGGTCGTCGGCCAGCCGCAGGTTGATATTAGCAAATTGGCGCCAGGCAATCCGCTAGAATACAAAATCAAGCTAACCTTGCTGCCAAAAACTGTTATCAGTAAATACAAGGAGCTTAACATTAAACAAAAAACGCCAAAAATTCCCGAAGCGCAAATTGATCGAACGCTCGACCAATTACGAGAAGCTAATGTCCAAAAAACTCCAAGCTTGGAACCAGTCAAGATGGGCGATTTGGTAATTGCCGATATTCATATTTCAGTCGACAAGGTTCCGGTTGAGGGCGGCCAGGGTCATGGCGTTAATATTATTTTAGGTAAGGACTACCTGGTCCCCGGTTTTGATCAGCAATTGCTCGGAGCCAATATCAACCAGGAATTAAAATTCCAAATCAATTATCCCGATGATCACTACCAAAAAACGCTCGCTGGCAAGCTAGTTGACTTCAAGGTGGTTATTACTGAAGTAATGCATCGCCGTTTGCCAGAGCTAGATGACCAATTGGCCAAAAGTTTCGGTTTTGAAAAACTAAACGACCTCAAGAAAAATATCGCCGAAAGCTTAGCGGCTGAGCAAAAAAAGCAACTTGACCACCAAACAGAAGCCGAAATGTTTGAAGAATTGATTAAATTAGCTGATATTGAGGAATTGCCAGAAACTTTAATCAACCGCGAGACAGAGGTTATGCTGGATGAATTACAACACAACCTGAGCCAAAACGGCGGCAATCTCAATGACTATCTTAATAATCTCAAAAAGACCAAAGAACAATTTGTTTTGGAGATTTTACCTCAGGCAGTTAAGCGGGTTAAGACGGCTCTGATTGTTAACGAGGTAACTAGACTAGAAAAAATTACCGTTACCGCTGAAGAAGTTGATAAAGAGTTGGAGCAACTCAAAAAACATTACCAAGACAATCAAGAGATTCTTAAACGGCTATCAACTCCAGGCTATAAAGATTATTTAGCCAACGCTCTGGTCAGCAATAAAACAGTGCGGGCGCTGCGCGATTGGAATATTATCACAGAAGCATCAACCGAAGAAAAAAAGCCATCAACCGCGACAAAAAATACTGTCAAAAAATCAACCACCAAAAGCCGAACTGCCACCGCCAAAAAGCCGACCAAATAAATGAATTATGCCCGTCGTCGCCGTCAACAAACGAGCCAGCTATGATTATGAAATCCTGGAAGATTACGAGGCGGGGTTAGTTTTGACTGGCTATGAAGTCAAAGCGGCTAAGGCTGGTCAAGTCAGCCTCAAGGGCAGTCATGTTGTTTTCCGTGGCGGCCAACATGGCCAACCGCAAGCCTATTTAATCAATGCTCACATCAGTCTTTACCGCTTAGCTGGCGCTATCGGCGACTATGATCCGACCCGCAGTCGTCGACTGCTATTAAATAAAAAACAACTCAACCATTTATTCGGCCGCGCCTCAGCTGAGGGCTTGACAGTCGTGCCGCTCAAACTATATACTAAGGACAGTTTGCTAAAACTGGCTATTGCTCTTGTCCGCGGAAAGAAAAAGTTTGACAAGCGCCAGGCCATCAAAGAGCGCGAATGGGAAAGAAAGCGCCGAACCTTGACAAAGCAAGCAATATAGTTGGGGATGCCGGGTTTCGCTCATGAGATCGCGGTGTCCGATTGGGCGAATAGGTGCTGATTTCACCTAAAACAATCAACCAATATAGATGCCAAAAACATCATGGCGAAAGCGGCCTTCCGGTTGTCTTTCGCGCCAGTCGCCGCTTAAATAGCCGCGACCATCGGTGCTAGCGATGCCTAATGGCTGGTTACTGGTGTCATTTTATTAGGCTGTGACTAGGAATCAATCCACCTGGTTGAAACCGAGCCAAGAATCTAATCAGGTCGCTCTGGAAATTTTTGTCTGATTTCTCATTTCCAAAGTGTAAAAAAATTAGACTATTATTCGTAGAACAGTCGGTTACCCCTTGTGATACAGGGGTTCAACTCCCCTCATCTCCACATCCCAACTTATTAGCGGATTGGCCGCGATGGCGGAACTGGTAGACGCATCGGACTTAAAATCCGACGATCTTAAAACATCGTGAGGGTTCGAGTCCCTCTCGCGGCACGCTTTTGAACAACAATATTGCGGGTATCGTATAATGGCTATTACATTACCTTGCCATGGTAGAGATACGGGTTCGATTCCCGTTACCCGCTCACGTATAAACTCTAAGCAATTATAATCACCAGCCATGCGGCGAACTTTTCGCAAGCCAAAACCAAAGGAAGAAAAAAAATTCCGGACCAATTACCAAATTACTTTGCCGGAAGTTTTTGTGATTGATGAAAATGGTCAATCATTGGGGGTTATCCCAACCAGCGAAGCCATTCGCTTAGCTGAAGCGGCCGAGTTAGACTTGGTTGAAGTTAATCCTAACGACAATCCACCGGTGACCAAAATTCTAGATTATGGCCAATTCCGCTATCAGGTGGAAAAAAAGATGCAACAACAGAAGGCTAAACAGAAGAAAGTTGACATGAAGGAAGTTCGCTTGTCAATCCGTATCGGTGATCACGATTTTAATACTCGGGTTGATCAGGGCCAGAAGTTTTTACATAAAGGCAACAAATTAAAAATAACCGTCACTATCAGGGGGCGAGAGAGACAACATCCGGAAAAAGCCGAAGAAACATTAGATCGTTATTTTAAACAGCTTGAAGGATTGGTGGAAAGCCCATTATCTATTGAGGAACCCTTGACAAAGCTGAATGGAAGATTTAGTATAGTAGTGGTAAATAAAAAATAGCCGATTATTTCAATTATTGACTGAAATTAGGTGTAAAAACCTATTTTTATTATTCTAAAATATGCCGAAACTCAAGACTTACCAGGCCGCCGCGAAGCGGGTATCCCTGACCAAAACTGGCAAAATTATGCGCCGCAAAGCTGGGCAGGATCACTTTAATGCCCGTGAAGACGGCAAAACTGGCCGCACCAAACGGCGCGATTTAACGATTGCTCCAGCTGATAAAAAGAATATTCAGAATCTTTTGCCCTATTGCTAGGCAAAATTCTCCTAAACTACCAATATGACTAGAGTTAAACGAGGAACCACCCATGTTAAGCGCCGCACCAGCTTACTATCTAAGGTTAAGGGTTTTCGCTGGGGCCGCAAAAATTTAATCCGCCTAGCCTCAACGGCTGCGACCAAAGCTGGCGCCAATGCCTACTTTGATCGCCGCAAAAAAAAGGCCGACTTCCGAGCTTTATGGCAGATTAGAATCGGCGCTTTTGCTAAACAGCACGACTTATCCTATTCCCGATTGATCGCCTTATTGAAAAAGGCCAATATCGCCCTGGATCGTAAAAGCTTGGCTGATTTGGCAGCCAATCACCCCGAGGTTTTGGCAAAGATTATTGAACAAGCGCGTTAATAAACTAAATTTATGAAGTGGCTGAATATTGGACAAATCGTTGTTTCCGTCTTGGTTATCCTGGCCATCTTAATGCAGAATCGTGGCGCTAGCATGTCAGGACTATTCGGCGGCAGCGGCGACATTTACCGCACCAAACGAGGCATTGAAAAAACCTTGTTTATCGGGACTATTGTTTTGTTAGTAATTTTCTTTGGCCTATCGTTGGCCGGCTTGATGATTAACCAATAAAAATATGAACCAGGGTAAAATGAATAAAGTCCGTTTGATTGAAAAAATTGCTGAAAAGATTAATGTCAACAAGAAACAAATTGAGCAGACTATCGACTCGTTGCTAGAGATAACAATTGCTGAATTAAAGGCTGGCAATACAGTGACCCTGGTTGGTTTCGGCAGTTTTATTCCCAAGAAACGCCATGCTCGCGGAGGCGTTAACCCCCAAAAACCGCAAGAAAGAATCAGCATTCCCGAAGTAACAGTCGCCAAGTTTAAAACCGGCAAAGCCTTAAAAGACGCCCTGAAGAATCAACGCTAAAATTGCTTTTTTAAAAAATATTCGCTAAAATCCGAATTGGCTCCCGTGGTGAAATGGATATCACGCTTGGCTTCGGACCAAGTATTTTGGGTTC
>CAYNWZ010000048.1:0-4367 GCA_964401085.1 uncultured Gammaproteobacteria bacterium | reverse complement strand
GCTGATGACCAAAAACTCGGCTAATAGATTGTGGTTACTACCCAGCCACCAACGGCCAAAAATGGCTATCGGCTGAACCCGAAAAAAGGCGTCCTGCAAATCTTGCCACCTTAAAGACAATAGCCCGACCACCGACCCATAAAAACCGGCGATAATCACACCGACCAACGGCCAGCGCCACTTAAGCCATGAATCTAGGACGTTATATGGCAATGCCACATAAGCAATATAGGTAAAAACGATAACGCGTAAAGAATATTTAAAAGCTGCTAGCGGCCAAGGACTAAAGGCTGAACTTAGTAAAATGACCACTAAAAAAATAACCGCTGGCCAACCCAAGGGCCAACGCCAATTTCTGGTCGGTCGGCCATTTAATTTACCGACAAAACGGTCAATAAAATAAATAACCGCTGTTATTAAGATTAAAAAGTCGCTGATATTAAACTCTAGTCCCTGGATATAAAAACGCCAATCCAATAACGGCAAGGAAAGGGCGGTTAAAAATAAGCCAACCACCGTCAGCCATTGGCCAATACTCGGGCGCTGACGCTGCGAACCTGTTTTGGTGACTAAATTATTTGTCTGCTTAACCATAGCTCTAAAATGCCATAAAATGGGGACAAAGTCAAACTTTTTTACTAAAGAAAAAACCCATCGGTTCCAGTAAATAAAAAGTTTAATGGAACCGACAGGTTGGTTAATCGGAGGTTGACCGATTCAGGCGGACCTGAATCAGCTCACCTCCCAGTTGCCGCTGGTAGGTGTGGGCGGCGGGGTTAAAGGTTAGTTGACCGCGCTGACTAACTGGCAGCTTCTTCAAGCTGTTCAGCCTGGTTAACATAGAGTCGGGCACGGCCATGTTTTGGCCGAAACAAAAATATGAATTGTCCAACAGCAAGCTGCTATTGAACGCCATTTCTATCTCCTGGCCCTTGCCCTGGAATATAGTCGCGGGCAATTGCTCGGACACTGCCATCGCCTCCTCCCAGCAATAATCCTGGGTAGGAAAATCTTCCAGGAAGCGACCATGGACAGTGCCTTTCCAGAAAAGGGACAAGTGGTTACCCCAAATCGGAAAACGACTGCCCTTGGCCTGACGGATGCCGGTCAAGAATTGATCAACGCCCCGGTACCAATGATAATCAATGGTCCGAGAATCGTCGATCTGACCGTCCCGATCTAGGTCTAAATATCCCAACCACGACATCCTGTCAAACAGGTTGTCGAGGAAGAGGCCATCCCAGACATTGTCATTTAAGACATTCTCCAGGAGAATCTCCTGAATATATCTAGCGTAGGTATAACCCCGGATGACCGGACACAGGTCACTCAGATTGAGCGTTTGCATTCCGGTCCAGAAACTGGCTGGCTGACCATCAGCTTTTATCAGTAACCAATCCGAAAATTGGCTATTAATAGTTTGGCTCAACCTGGTGCCGAAGGGACGACTGGGCGGAATCGGGCTCTGCCAAACTTCAAAGAAGTTGGCATAAGCCAAAAGCTTACAGTCCGGATTAATCCGCTTAATCGCCCGAAGATTATCCGGGTTATTAAACAAATTTTCCAGATCAACGATTGCCAAATCGTGCTTAGCAATTACCGTCGCCTCAACCTCATTGATGGTTGGTTGAGTCCAGTATATTGCTGAGCCGATGGCCGACAAACTGCCAACCAAAATTATGGCCGCAATGACCAAAAGAATCTTCTTCATTCTTCCTCCATATGAAGAGAGGGAGAATGGTTTCCAGGCCATTCTCCCTCAAGTTGAAGTTGTTGTCAAAATCAGAAGCGGTAGACGAAATATCCACTGCTTCTGGTCATCAACTTGCTAGTCCATCCGCTCTTGTTGGAGCGGAGAGCCGGCCTAAAATCTGATGACATGGGCACGCCCATAATTTGGGCATACCAATTTCCGACAGAGGAAACGCTCATTTTGAGCATTTCTCCGTCGTAAGAGATGCCATCCACGGAGCCGCCCGGTGCCAACGACATGTTGGCCGAACGACCGGTGAAATTGGGTACCACATTGGAAATGCTGTACCCAAGACCGTTGACCAGTTCCCAAAAAAGAAACTTCTTTGAGGTGTCACTGGTCTTGGCCGGTTCCAGGTCAATGCAGAATAGTAGATCCTGCGGACCGGGCTCGGTGCTACCGGGAGTGATGGTGCCAGTCTGCGGTGTAACCCGCTGAGACTGAGACTGTTCGGTAGTTTGGGTGGTGTGGGCGTAATAAACCGGTTCATTTGATTGGCCGGCCTGCGGTACAACCACGGTTTTAGTCCGCCAGATTGTGGTCGGACCTTTCCGGTTTTTCAGTTCGCGAACGTCGACTTTGATCGTATCGACATCCGCGGCTAAAGTGTCCACCTTAGCATTCAGGATGCCAAGGCCTTCCAGAACCTGAATCACCAACCCCTTGGTAGTAGGCTTCTTGGTGATATCGACGTTATAACACCCCTTGAACCACATCAACAGAACGATAAAGACGACGATTGCTATGACTATGTTTCTGGTTCTCATTTTTATTCTCCTTCGTTAGAAGCTCACCTGAGCTTCTAGCTTTTGCTGTTTTTGATTACCATTTTCCAGCTCGTAGACAAACTTTGCCCAGCCGAGTTGGATATTTCCACCAAAAAATGCCCGGTCTTTCCCGGAATCAGGCTCGCCATCAAGATGGCGATAACCCATGTTGAAGTTGACGGAGCCAGACCCCCATTTATAGAGGGATTGCTCTAACGAGCTTTCCCACTTAATGGGTGAATAGGCTGTAGTCGGCAGATTCTGGCCATTGCTGCCGCCAACAGCGTCGGCGGAAATCAGGCCTGTGTATTCACCGGACAGACTGGTCTTGGCAAACCACGGTTGGACGCCCTGATGGGCACCAATCCATAGATTTGCGGACCAAGTCTCGTCTTCCTGGACTTTTGACCAAGACCCATCACGAGAATCCGCATGGCGGAAGCCATAATAGACCTTAGCAGACCAACAGTTAAACCAGTAGCCCGGACTGTAAAAGTCCAGGACCGGCCCAGCCTTGAATCCCAGGGCGGTCTGTGACCAATCTCCGTCAGTTACCTGGCAGAAATCGTCGCCGATTTCTCCCCAGACACCAACAGAAACCTTCTCCGACAGATTCAACGGCTGCCATTTCGCATTGGCATAGCGGTAATATCCGTCGGCATCGGCATTCCAAAAATATCCGGCCCCACCGCCAGCCGACGGTGACTTGCTCAAGACAAAAGCCTTACGGCCTATGTTTGAGCCGGACGAACCACTACTCAACGAATTCGGCAGCAATAAATTGCCACCACCTTCACTGTTTGCGGTTGGTCTGGTCTGCTGAAAGACGGCCTGCGGCAGCTCCAAAACTTGGCCCACCCAGATGATGTAGGGTTGGTCAATGTTGTTGACGGCAGCCAATTGCTCAACTACCACCCCCTGAGCTGTGGCGATCCCTTCCAGGGTATCGCCCTGTTTCACTGTATAGGTCGCCCCGAAAAGGGCGGCCCCGAGGATAATAGCCATTAAGGCTAGTAAAATCCTCTTCATAGTAATCTCCTTCGCCCTCAATGAGGGCATTTTATTTTTTTATTCGGTTTTTAAGGTATCTGCCTCCAGAAACAAATCTAGTTGCAGCTCTACAGCTGGCCAACGACTGACCGGCTGAAAAACTTAACTAGCGAAAATATTATCAATATTGCCACCGCGAACCAATTGTTCGGTGATATCCTGACCATCGTCAATATCAGCTGTTTCCATGGCAAGCGGCTGGCTGGCCATCTGGCCGGTCTCAATTATCTGACTAATGGATTGCGGCTGAAAATTGGTTGGCTCTGGTTCAGTCACCGCTTCAACCGGCTGTTCAACTACATCTTTAATAGCTTCCGAACTGGGCCAATCCATAGCGACTTCCGGCCATTCCTCATTATCTTGGCTAGCACTAACAATATAAACCTGAGCTAAACCGATAAATACACCTAGAATAATCGCCAATCCAAAATTAAGCGGTAAGTTCGGTTTGGCTGGCCAATTGGAAACCAACGGCTCATCAATTACCTTCAAAGTTACCTTATCACCTAAACCGTGATAATAATTATTTTTAGTAATCAGATTATAGTTAATGGCTCGCACCAATTTCTCGGCCTGTTGCTTATCAGTATGATAAACCTTGACACTGATAGCGCCGGAGTCATTAATTGGCTTAACCTTGATAGTATTGCGCCAGCTAGTCATCCGTTTCTTGGCGGTGTCGCCAAAATAAGCAGTATCAATCTGATAATCCGGCTTGACCGTCGCTTCAAAAAAGGAACTGGAATAAGTCACCTGCGCTAAGAGAGAGCTTAAATATTCATTAGTCCGAGAAATCT
>CAYNWZ010000047.1:0-4496 GCA_964401085.1 uncultured Gammaproteobacteria bacterium | reverse complement strand
CCGACAGTTGTTAAAAATAGCGTCAACCAGCCAAAAACAACAGTAGCCGTCAACAAAATAAATAAAAAGAATGTCGTGCAATTAGCCAGTGCCCCTAAGGGTGTCAAGGGAGATCGAGCCTACTCTATTGAACCAGTCGCCATTAAGGATATTAAAACAGGGACAATCACTATTAAGGGCGGTTCTGCCGATGATGTCCGAGCGATTAAAACTGAAGTTTCTTTGCCGTCAGAAATTATTTCAGCCACGGCGGTTATTGACAATAAAAAAATTGAATTAATTAAAAGCACCATAGGAGATAATTGGTCTGGCGTTGCGTTTATTAATGCCGAAGAAGAAAAAGAAATATCTTCACCGTTGGTGCCTGCCACGCTATTGGTTGAAAACGCTAACCATGAAATAAGTAGTTATCAACTAGACTGGAGTGAAATAACCCCGGTTAAAACCTCTATTTGGGAAAAATACAAAATTTTTAAGAACAGCCCCAGCAATAGTATGTTGCCAGTTTTAATCTTTGGTAATTTTTATTTTAAAGTTCTCTTGGTAATATTTTCTTTAGCGGCTATCTTAAATATTATTATTGAAATAAAAAAACAGAAAACCAGTCTTATTATTAGTAGTTGCGGTATCGTTGGCTTATTAGCCTTGTTTATTTTATTTTAAGCTTGCTATTTTGCGTCATTATTTGACAAATAAGTCAAACAAGAATAACATTAAAATAATTAATATTAGTTTATTTTTTAAAAAACTAAAAGATTAAATTAGCTTATGAAAATTACTGCTAAAAATCTCAAGGATGGGATATCTTCGCGTAATAAATTATCGTTAGTAGCTATATTTAGCCTATTAACGTTAATTGTTTTGCCAAGCTTGGCGAAAGCTGTTCCCATAGACACCACCCCCATAGACATTGTTGAGGTGTCTCCGTTTTTTAAAGACAGTGGTTTTGTTATTAACAATAATAAAGCTCCAAACTTTGGAGAAAAGTATTGGTTAGAAAAGAAAGAATTGGTGAAAAAATATGAAATCAATTTAGCCGAAGGTTATAGAACTAATCTAAAAGATGGTTTATATCCGATAATTTTTAGAGAATCACCAAAGGAGGAGTTAATTAAATATTACCAAGAGAACTCTGATTTGGATATTGAATATATAAAAGATCTTGTAAATGGCACCGAAGCTTTTGCCTATGTTAAAGTTGATGATAAACGAGCCAGCCTAGTTCGTAATAAAAAAATTACAACCAAATCTTTAGAAGAAATTGGTATAGATAGTGATAAATTATTTGTTAATTATCATTTTCCAGTTGGCGAATATTCATTTTTATTATTAGGTGCTGATAGTTCGACTAAAATAGCCGATTGGCAATTTAGGGTGGTTAACAATTATCCAGCCACTGATATTTTTGCCGTTGAAACTGCCTATAATTCTTTAACTCTTGGTGGTTTGACCAAGGTATATCAAAATATAGTTTTACCTAAAGATAATAACGGGCTAGCAATCAGCTGGACATCTTCTAATCCTGTGGTGATTGCCACTGATGGCATTGTTACTAGACCAGATGATCGAGATGTTCCAGTTTCTTTGACGGCGCATATTGTTTCCGGTTCATTTTCTATGGATAAAATTTTTGAGCTTGTAGTTATCAAAAATGATCCATATCTTAAAAATATTGAATTTACCACCAATGGTAAATTGATGCACCATAAAGATAATCAATACTTTTTCTTAGAAAAACAAGAAGGAGTTAAAGACTATATTATTGATTTTGCTAAGAGTTATAAGACCAATCTTCAGGACGGCACTTATGGTATAAGATATAACGATTTATCTCAAGATCTGCAGGAAGGCTTAGTAAAATATTATTCTTCTGATAAAAGTATTTCTCAAGAAGATATTAAATTAATTGTTAACGGTCAAAGGCCTTACGCCTATATCCAAGTAATTTCTGGAAAATTAAGCTTAATAAGTGCTCAAAAAGCAAGCATTAAGCCATCTGTTAGCAGCGCCTCTATTATTGATATTGATAAAATTAGACCGTTAATAATTAGCGCTGAATATCCCAACGGCGTCTATAGCATTATTGCCGACCTAGACGGGTTTGACGGTCTCAATAAGGTTAAATGGCAGTTGGAAGTTGTTCCAGAGGTTATTGTTGATCCAAACATAGCCTTAGTGGAGGCTGATCGTGATGCCCTGTCTTTAAGCAGTCCGGTCACCGAAGATTTTGACTTACCAACCAACGGGGCTAATGGTTCTAGTATTGGCTGGCAATCAGATAGTGCAGCAATTAATATTTCTGGTAATCTTGCTAATGTTACTAGACCAGAGTTTGCTGCTGGAGATGCTGTTGTCCACTTGATAGCTACATTGTCCAAGGGTTCAATTACTAAAACAAGGTTATTTGATGTGACGGTTCTTAAGAATGATCAGGTTATTATACCGCCAACTACTGGCGGTGGAGGCGGAGGTGTTGCCGGTAGTGTAACTCCGCAGAGTGTTAATGCGATTAATTTTCCACTAAGCTTAATCAGCAGTCAAAATGGAGTTTTGACACAAAGTTTTGCTAATGGCCTGCAAGCTAGACTGGTTGTTTACCCCAATTCTTTTGTGGGTAACTTGACTTTTAGAATTGCCGAAGGACCAGAAGGTAATGCTTTGGGTGGAAGCCATTTTGCCTTAACCGCCATCGATAGCAATGGTAATCCTGTTAGAAATTTTGCCAATAATCTAAACATTACTTTTTCCGGCCTATCACTACCAGGCAATGTTTCCGGATTAGGGGTTTATTATTATGATGAGGCATTATTATCTTGGATTTTAGTTCCTGGAGCGATCTTTAATCAGACTGATGGTTCCGTTAATTTTTCCGTTAATCATTTAACTAATTTTGCAGTCTTTGCTGAACAGCCAGCGACACAACAAGTTTTAGGTCAAACAACTTATGCTGATGGGACATTATTAAGAGGGTCAGATAAACATATTTTTATAGTTGTTGGTGGTAAATTACAACGGATTTTGAGTCTTAAAGAGTTAGCTCAATATGCTGATCGGGAAATATTGCAAGTTGAAGACAGTGTTATAGCTGCCTATGGTAAGGTTTCTGGTAAGACTGTTTTAGGGGCTAGAAAATATAATTTTGCCCGTGACTTAAAGACTGGTATGACCGGTGACGATGTTCAAGAATTACAGCGTTATTTAAATAATAACGGCTATGCTCTTGGCAATACTGGCCCTGGGTCAACTGGTCAAGAAACCAAGAAGTTCGGTCGTGCTACCAGAGAAGCCCTTATTAGGTTCCAAAAGGCTAATAAGATTAATCCAGCGGTTGGTTATTTTGGAACATTAACCAGAAAAATAATTAATAAGTAACAATTAAAATAAATTATTTCGTTGTTTTTAGATTTGCTTAAAAGCCACCGTCCAGGTGGCTTTTAAGTATAAATATAAAAATTTAGTGTTCAGAATAAATCATAGACAATCGAACCGACAGACTGTTTTGCCGCTACTTTTAGCGGCCATGTTATTAATTATCCCAAGTATAATCATTGCCTGGCTATCTTTAACCCGTTCTGATTATTTTCAGCAGCACTTAGAGAACATCAGTCCTGGCGGCTACTATTTATTAGTCATTTGTTTTGCTGGCTACCTTTTATCTTGGACGATTTTGGCGATTATTAAGCCGGTTAATAACAATTATTTTCTGTGGTCAGTGGCGGCTATTATTTTTGTTATTAGCCTAGTCACTGTTCCTGTGTTATCACGAGATACCGCTGCTTACGCCCTTAATGCTGACATGCTCTATCATAGCCGTTTTAATCCCTATGCTGAGCCGATTAGTCTAGGGCGCCAATCATCCCAGCTTGGTTCTTTGTGGTGGTTGAATTATCCATCGCCTTATGGGCCGCTTTTTTTATTGCTTATCGGCTGGCCATTTTTGGTTTCCGTTGGTAATTTGTTGATTTTTATTTTCAGCTATAAGTTATTAGTCCTATTGGCTTTTGGACTTAGCGGTTATTTATTTAGTGGTTATCGCCAACAGCTTAATTTGCCTAGTTATCTGGATTGGCTTTATTGGTTAAATCCAGCCCTAATAATTAATTGGTTGACTGAGGGACACCAAGAAATTTTTATTGTCTTAATTTTGTTGTGGCTATTGGTTATCCAGGCCAAAAAGGACTTTAACTGTTTAGGCTTGTTAGCGGCTAGTTTGGTTAAGATTACTGCCGTTATTATTTGGCCGCTGAGCTGGTTCAAAAAACAAATTTTTAACTGGCGGCGCTTTTGGTTTAGTAATACCTTATTGGCAGCAGTTTGGCTATTATTTTTTGCGATAATCAATCTGACGCCAGTTGATTTTTGGCATAAAAATCTGGCCTTTGCCGATCAACAGTGTTTTTATACTTGTTCGCCGCTGATTATGATTAGCAACCAGCTGCCAGCCGGAGCGTCTGGAGCTTTGCGGCTAGGGCTGTTTATTCCTGCTTATTTAATAG
>CAYNWZ010000046.1:0-4539 GCA_964401085.1 uncultured Gammaproteobacteria bacterium | reverse complement strand
TATTTTATCAGAAAATTTGATGTCTTCTTGCTCGCCCAAAGTAAAATAACGTGGCTGATCATAGTTGAGCCACTGCTCAGTATCTACTCCACGGCTAGCTAATTGTTTCAAAATATCTGGATTATTTTGAAAATTAGCCAATTGTTGCTGCATTAATTTTCTAAATTCTAAAGAATTTTTGTCTATATTCGGATAATCATTCATTATCTTGGCCTCGGTATCAAATAATTCTTTAATATCTTGTTGGGCTGTTGAATCAAATTGATTATATTTAATAACTAACCTAGTGCCATAACGAAGGTTGTCTTTCATGGCATTAAGTAAGAAAGGATTGGCTTGAATGCTTTGTTCAATGTCGGGCAAACTTTTTTTATTAAGAAAAAAATCAATTACCAACTCTGTTGACTTAGACAAGCCATCAATTAAGATTGGCAGTTTGTTCTCTAGCTCTATAAAAAAATCCGGAAAAGCATTTTTCATTCCCAAATAAAAATCTACAGAAGAAAAATTAAATTTATCTAGATTGTTGACCACGTTATAAATTTCCCCGGCTTCAATTAGTTTTAAAGCTATCTCTTTGTGGTCCAGGCCTGTGAATTTATCTAAATCGCTGGCCACATCACGACCCCTTCCGGCTTCAATAAGCTTTAAAGCTATCTCTTTATGGTCCAGGCCGGTAAATTTATCTAGGTTACGAACGACTAAATAACCCTCTCCGGTTTCAATAAGCTTTAAAGCTATCTCTTTATTATGGTCCAGGCCGGTAAATTTATCTAGATGACTATTTAATAAATAACCCTTTTTAGTATCAATAATCTTTCTAGCGATCTCATTATGGTCTAAACCGTTAAATTTATCTAGATTTCTGGCCAATGACAAACAACTTCCAGCCTTAATAAGTTCTAGGGCTATCCTATTGTGGTCTAGGTCAGTAAATTTATCTAGATTGCGGGCCACATTACTACCTCTTCCGGCTTCAATAATCTTTATAGCTATCTCATTATGGTCCAGGCCAATGAATTCATCTGGATTAAAACCAATATCCTTAATAATCTGTAAAATCGCTTCTTGGTCACTAACTTTCTCCAACAAAGACTGGTTAATGCTTTCTCTAATCATAAATTAATCACAATTTAACTCCGGGAATTATCTCTACCTGCCCCTGTTCATTGATTAAAACGGTATCGCGCCGCTTTAAAGTCTTAGCTAACAGATTTTCAGCTAAAGTATTATTAATAGTATCTTGAAGTAGTCGCTTTAATGGCCGCGCCCCATATTCCGGATCAAAACCGGCCTTTGCTAGATAAATCAAACCCTGGTCGCTGACCTGGAAGTTAATATTCTTATCGGCCAATTGGCGACCAATCTTATTTAACTGCAATCGGGCAATCGCCTGCATGTCTTCAATATTAAGTGGTCGAAAGACAATAACGCCGTCAAAACGATTAATTAGTTCCGGCCGCATCACTTTGACCAACTCATTATCCATCACCCATTGGCGAATTGTGCCTAAATCGGCACCGGCCTTGACCTGTTCGCGAATATATAGCGCTCCAGCATTGGAAGTAGCAATAATAATTGTATTGCTAAAATCAATCGTCCGCCCTTGAGCGTCGGTCAAACGGCCATCATCAAAAACTTGTAAAAATAAATTCAAAATATCCGGATGAGCTTTTTCTAATTCATCAAGCAAAACTAAACTGAATGGTCTTTTACGCACCGCTTCGGTCAAATAGCCGGTTTCACCATTGCCGCCAATCATCTTGTTAACGCTATCCGGCTGCTGGTATTCGCTCATATCTAGCCGAATCATTGAATTTTCATCGCCAAAATAAACCTCGGCCAAGGTTTTAGCTAACTCAGTCTTACCGACACCAGTTGGGCCCAAAAATAAAAAGTTAGCAATCGGCTTGCTAATGTCGCGTAATTCAACCCGAGCTCGGCGCAAACTGGCCGCCACCATATCGACCGCTTCTTCTTGGCCGATTAAGCGCTGATGGATTGTTTCTTCCAAATTGAGCAATAGCTCGCTCTCCTGCTGACCAACTTGTTGCATCGGCACGCCAAAAGCTTGACTGGCGTAAGCTCTAACCACCTCATCGCTGACTAAACGCGGCGGAGCCATTTTGGCCGCCTGCCGAGCTGAAGCTTCTAAAACGCTAAGAAAGCGAGCTGGCTGCGCCGGTTCTGAAGAATAGCGCTGGCTGGCCATCTTGGCTGTTTCTAGGGCAGCATAGGTAAAAATAACCCCTAGGCGCCGTTCCCAGTAACTCGCCCAACTCTCGGCAATGGTCATCATCTGTTGATTGTCCGGCTCAACAATATCAATCTTGGCTAAATTGGCACCGATAGACCGTCTAGCCAGATGTTCTTGATAACCAACTTGATCAACCGTTGTTAAACAACGCAACGCTCCACGTTGTAAAGCATTAGCTAAGATATCTGATAAATCCAAGCTCTGTTCTTGACCGCTAGATAAACCGGCAATCTTTTCTATGCCATCAATAAATAAAATTATATTGCCGGCCTGATTAACTTCAGAAATAATGCGAGCTAATTTACCCTGAGCTTCTTCTGGACCGGATCCACCCAATAAAGTTGCCAAATCAACCTCTACTAATCGTTTATCTTGTAAAAATAGCGGCACATCCTCGGCCACCATTAATTGCGCCAAACCGTAGGCCAATGATTTCTTACCAACCCCTTCCGGACCGACCAAAACTACACCCATTCGGCCAGCTGACCAGGCTTCTAAAATTTGACTGAGCTCGGTGGTCCGCGCTACGCAAAGCGGTAGCTGATTATTCTTGGCGGCTAAAGTTAAATCGTAAGAATATTGATTCAAAAATGGCGTCGCCACCGCCGTATAGGCCCGGTCCATATTAGATCCCGGCTTGAATTGAGCTGAATCTCTAATTTGCAAATAAGTCTTAGCTAAACGCCGATTAATATGAAACCAATTGGCGACATCGCTGAATTTATCCTCTTTGGCGCCGGTATCATAAATAATCTCTTTAACTAGCTGGCTTTGTTTAATCAGCGGGGCCAAAAAATCAACCGTCAGCGGCACCTCGCCCAGTGACCAAGCGCTAGCCACTCCCTGAATTATGGCTGACCTAACCTCAACCGATAAACTAATCAACTGAGCTTTAGTCTTATCTTTAGTTTGATGCTTGCCCAGCTTATCAGCAATCGCCTGACCATCTAAATTAAGCCTAAACAATAATGATTTAACTACTGGATCAGTCAGCAAAACCTGAAACCATTGTTCGGCCGTAATCTGACTGTGGCCACGGCCAGCTGACAACAATAACGCTCGTTCTAGGCTCAGAATAACTTCCGTTGGCAACTGATCGATCAAGTTGAGCAAATATTTCTTGGGTAATTGCCAAACCGCCGGCCAATCGTTTGGCGGTAGTAATTGTTCATCAATATCTAATCGCGGCAGCTTAACTGCCTGAGTATTACGAACTAGCCGATAAATCGCCGCCAAAGTAAAAAATAATGACCAGGCAAACCAGCGCTTGGGCCAAGTTGGCGTTAACCACCAAGCCGCCTGTCCAATCTGTGTCCAATCAATAAACCAATTGCTCGCCTGACCGACTTGCCAAATTAAAACAATCCAGCCGCTTAGTGCCGCTATATATAATGCTAAATCCAAAATCAGCAGGATTTTTCGGTAAAGCTGTTTTTGCCAAACCGCTGGCCATGAAGACGACCAGTCAATAAATAGCCAATGGCCAGCACCGAACCAGCCAGCTCCTTGACCGTGGCAAGTTGCGCAGGGTGTGCCCTCAACATAGCCGGCACCATGACAAGAATCACAAACCAGCCAGCCATTATTAGTCTTACGGTTGTTGGCCATAATATAAAATATACAAATAATAGAAAATGGCTACCGGAGCCGCCGGCCAAGCCATGATAGCCAACAGAGCCACTGCCCAACAGACCAACCAGATAGCCAGACGGAAGATAATCTGGATTATCCTCATCATGAAACTGATCAAAAAACTGACGACATCGCGCTGACCATACATCGGCACAAAAATATTCTTCAACCAAACCGCCAAAGCCAAACCGCGACTAGTCTTATTTAGCCACGCCCACCAATAACCAATCCAAATAAACCAGCCCTGGGAATACCACCACCAAGGAAACCAGAATATTTCTTTCAGAATCCGCCAAACGATATACATACTAAATAGTATAACAAAATAAGCCCTTCTTAGCTATCCAGCCAATGACCGTCCTGCCGAACCAGTTGGCTGGCCGCCACCGCCGGATCCAATAATAGCGCTTTAGTCACTCTTTCAATACGGGCTCCCTGTGAACCTTTTAGTAAAACCACCGCCTCTTTTGGGACAATCTCTTTTATTTTGTCAGCAGCGGCTATTGAATCAGTAAAATTATCAATCTGCCCGTGCCAGCCGCGCTCTTTGGCTTCTTGCCCAATCATCTCGGCCAACGGTCCGACTAAAACTAAGCGGCCAATCGGTAATTGAGCGATTATCTGTCCGATTCGGCGATGCTCGGCCGGTC
>CAYNWZ010000045.1:0-4733 GCA_964401085.1 uncultured Gammaproteobacteria bacterium | reverse complement strand
GACTGGTTAATCGGTCTAGCGGATGAGTGGCAGTTGAAGTTAACCGAGCTCACTCGAGAAATTCACCAGCAAGCTGGGCAAGAATTTAATATTAATTCGCCTAAACAACTGCAGTCAATTTTATTTGATGATTTAAAACTGACTAGCAAGGGCCTGGCTAAGAGCAAAAGTGGTCCATCGACTGATGCGGCCAACTTGCAGAAATTAAGGCAGGAGCACCCAATAGTTGAGCTGATAATTGAATATCGTGAATTGTCCAAATTGCTTAACACCTATGCTTTGGCTTTGCCAAAACTAATTAATCATGATGACGGCCGGCTGCATGCCAATTTTCAACAAGCGATAACGGCCACAGGGCGATTATCGGCGAGTGAGCCCAATTTACAAAACATCCCGACTAAGACGGAAATTGGCAAAAGGTTGCGCCAAGCCTTTATTGCTGATCCGGGTTGTCAACTGATTAGTTTTGATTATTCACAGATTGAATTGAGGATTATGGCTAGCCTAGCTAATGAGCAGAGTATGATTGCCGACTTTGCCACTGGCCGGGATATTCATTTGGCTACGGCAGCTAAGATTAATGATATCCCTCTTGATCAAGTTAGTGACCAGCAGCGTCGAGCAGCTAAGGCGGTTAATTTTGGCTTACTATATGGTCAAGGGCCACACGGTTTGGCAGAGGCAACTGGACTTAGTTATGGCGCGGCCAAAGATTTTATTGATCAATATTTCGCTGTCTATCCACGCATCGCTCAATATATGGATGAAGCTATTAATCAGGCTCGTCGTTTGGGCTTTGCGGCAACTGTTTGGGGTCGGCGCCGCTATCTACCGGACCTGGATAGTCCTAATCAGGCTATTCGTCGAGCTGCCGAGAGGATGGCTATTAATTTACCGATTCAAGGGACGGCCGCCGATGTCATGAAGGCGGCGATGATCGCGGTTGATGACTGGCTGTTCGATAATTTTGACCAGCAACAGGCCAGGCTTATCTTACAGATTCACGATGAGATATTAATTGAGGCGGCTAGTGAAGAGGTGGACAAGATAATGGTGGCAGTGCCAAAATTGATGACCGATGTTATTGATATGGCGGTCAGTTTGGAGGTCAGTGCTAAGGCTGGATTTAATTGGGCTGAATTATAAATATATGATAAATTGGCAAGATTATTCTGGTAAGCGGATTGCTGTTTTGGGGCTTGGTTCGGAAAATGAAGCGTTAATTTTGTGGCTATCCGCCCAAGACAAGATGATGGATATCACTATTTATGATCGTCGTCCGCTTGAGGCTATTGCTGAAAAGAAAGAAAAGATTATGCGCGCGGTTGGACCATTAACGGTGAGCTGGAGATTGGGCGAGCAATCTCAGGACAGCCTAGAGGATTATGATGAGTTGTGGCGATCACCAGGTTGGCCGATTTTTTGTCCGCAAGTTCAAGGGGCATTACAAAATGGGCGCCAGCTGAACAGTCCGATGAATTTGTTTTTTGAGGTTTGTCCCAGGCAACAGATTATCGGCGTTACCGGCAGCAAGGGCAAGGGGACGACTAGCAGTCTAATTGCCAACATCTTAGAATCAGCCGGCCGATCAGTTTTTTTGGGTGGCAATATCGGCGTGCCGCCGTTTTCTTTTGTTGATAAAATTAATGAGAACTCCTGGATAGTTTTAGAGTTATCCAGTTTCCAACTGGAAGACCTAAGATATAGTCCGCATATCGCCGTCATAACCAATATTTATGAAGAGCACTTGGCCCCAGCTGACCCGCTTAATCCTAATTATCACAAAACCCCAGAAGACTATTGGTTGGCTAAGCAGCAAATATTTCAACACCAAACTAAGGGAGACTGGCTAGTGGCTAATCAAAAATTAAAAGATAGTTTAGATATTAATCTAATTAATAGCCAAGTTAAGTTTTTTAGTGAACTAGATTGGACGAGCCATTTAGTTGGGCAACACAACCAAGAAAATATTGCCGCTGCTCAGGCAGTGGCGGAGATTGTCGGCCTGTCGGAACAAATCAGCCAGCAGGCAGTGGCTAATTTTAAGGGCTTAGAACATCGTTTGGAGTTTGTGGCTACTAAAGATGGAGTTAGCTATTATGATGATAGTTTTGCCACTAACCCAATTGCCACGATGATTGCCGTTAAAGCCTTTGATCGTCCGGTTATTTTGTTGGCCGGTGGGGCGGACAAGGGTAATGATTTCAAGCAATTGGCGCAAACAATTGTCGAGCGATCGGTTAAAGCGGTGGTTTTATTTGATGGCACTGCTTCGCCACGAATTAAAAGCGAACTGTTGGCAGCTGGCTATTCAGAAGAAATAATTTTACCGGCCAATAGCATGGACCAAGCCATGCGGCTGGCTAAGCAAAAAGCCGTTGACGGCGACATAGTGCTATTGTCAACGGCTTGCGCCAGCTTCGGTATTTTTAATAATTATAAAGAGAGGGGCAATTTGTTTAAGCAAGCGGTTTAGGGCCGACTAGTTTTTCAAAAGCCTCTTTTTCAATTGTCTCTTTAACTACCAATTCTTGGCTGATTTTATCTAATTCAGCCCGATGATGTTTAATAATGCCTTCAGCCAAATTGCGACCAGTTTGGATAAAGCTGCTAATTTCCTGATCAATTTCTTCGGCCACCTTTTCGCTATAGTCGCGCTGTTCATGAATTTCTCGTCCCAAGAAGATCATTTCTTCTTTTTGACCAAAGGTCCGGGGTCCCAGCTTGTCGCTCATGCCAAAATCGGTAACCAGTTTTCTAGCTAGGTTGGTGGCTCTTCGTAAGTCAGAGGTGGCACCGGTGGTAACCTCGCCATAAATTGATTGTTCGGTTAGATAGCCACCGAGTAGAACGGCTATTTCTTCTAAGAATTCTTGTTTGCTTTGGAGGTGCTTGTCGCGATCAGGTAGCTTAAGGGTATAGCCGCCGGCTTGTCCGCGAGCGATGATCGATATTTTGTGGACCGGATCGGCGTGGGGTAGATAATGAGCGACCAAAGCATGGCCAGCTTCGTGATAGGCAGTGATTGTTTTTTCTTTATCACTGAGAATGCGGCTTTTTCTTTCCGGCCCTAGCAAGACTTTCTCAATACTCATTAACAGTTCGTCGTTATCAATAACTTTTTTATTTTTGGTAGCGGCCAAAATGGCGGCTTCGTTTAGGACATTAGCCAAGTCAGCACCGCTGAAGCCAGGGGTTCGTTGGGCCACCAGGTGTAAATCGGCAGTTTTAGTCAGCGGCTTATTGGCGGCATGAATTTTTAAGATGGCTTCACGATCTTTAAGGTCTGGCTCATCCAAAACAACCTGTCGATCAAAACGGCCTGGCCGTAGCAAAGCCGGATCAAGCACATCCGGCCGATTGGTGGCAGCCATAACAATAACATTGGTGCCAACTTCAAAACCGTCCATTTCAACCAATATTTGATTTAGGGTCTGTTCACGTTCATCGTGCGATCCACCCAGGCCGGCGCCGCGTCGGCGGCCAACGGCATCTATCTCATCAATAAAAACAATACAGGGGGCGCTTTTTTTAGCCTTCTTAAATAAGTCGCGAACGCGGGAAGCGCCGACACCGACAAACATTTCTACAAATTCTGAGCCGGATAAGCTAAAAAAGGGAACATTGGCCTCGCCGGCGACAGCTCGAGCCAGTAGGGTCTTGCCGGTTCCGGGACTGCCCAGCAATAATACCCCCTTGGGTATTTTGGCGCCGAGGTCGGTGAACTTTTTAGGCTGGCGCAAGAATTGAACAACTTCTTGCAATTCTTCTTTAGCTTCTTTAACACCAGCGACATTCTTAAAAGTAATTTTATTCTTACGACGATCAATTTCTTGAGCAGTAGTTTGGCCAAAGCTGATAGCCCGGTTATTGGCTCCTTGAGCGGAACGCATGACAAAATAGAAAAGACCGATAATTAAGATTAGCGGTAGGGCTAGTGGCAAGATGGTGGTCATCAGCAGATTACTGGTGGTATTGTTTTTGACTTTGATGCTGATGGCGGCCATCTTTTCTGGGGTAACCTCAAAATTGCGCAGTAATTGACTAAGACTTTCGCCTGGTTCTTTGACAGCGACTTGTTGGCGATTGTCTTTTAGGGCAATGTCTAGGGTGTCGCCGTCAATAATGATAGCTGAGATTTGATCATTATTAATTTCTTGAACCAAAGACTCAATGCCGATTCTTTCCGTCTTGGCTGAGCGGCCATTATATAGGCTAAAAAGATAGCTAATACTTAAGAAAACAATTAGGACAAGGAAGAAGTTTTTTAGTAGATTTTTCATAGGGAAAATAAGTTTTAGTTCCTTTAGTATAGCCCAATAACAGTGGTTTGACAACAATAAAACCGCCCTTAGGCGGTTTTATTGTTGTGTTGGCAACTTGCCTATTCCGCTGGTGTTTCTTCGGTCTCCACAGTCTCTACTTTCTTAGCGGTTTTTTGGCTGGCGCTTTTTTAGGTTTAGCGTCTACCTCAGGCTCTGATTCTGATTCAGCAGCAGCTTTGGCGGTTTTCTTGGTTGTCTTTTTGGTTTCTTCAGCGGTTGGTTCAGCTGACTCTTTGGCGTTCTGATCGGTTTTAGCCTTTTTAACCACGTTAGCTAATCCTAAGCGGTGGCTATCTGGCTCTAGAGAAATAATGGTAAACTCGGCTTGGGTATTGGGGGTATAGGCATCAGTAATCTTTTGTCCCGGGTTTAAAGATAATTGGCTGATATGAGCTAGGCCGGGAACGG
>CAYNWZ010000044.1:0-4744 GCA_964401085.1 uncultured Gammaproteobacteria bacterium | reverse complement strand
TGCGGCGTTTTGTTAATCCACCCAGTCCGCTAAGATTAGTTGATACTTATTGGAAGTTTTGGGATGCTAACTGGTGGCCAGATTGGCCGACATCAGCTCGCCAGCTAGCCTGGTTTTTACAGGAGAGCAATGGGCCGACAGTTGATGGGGTTATCGCTATTACTCCTGATATTGCCGAAGATTTATTACGGATTACCGGACCAATTGATTTGTCATCTAGTCATGGGTTGATTATTACGGCCGATAATTTTCGCTTAACTGTTCAAGATAATGTTGAGAGCAAGGTTAGTGGCCAACAACAGCCAAAGAAAATTATTGGCGATTTGGCGACGGCTATTTTAGAGAAATTGCCCACTGCCTTGAGTAATCAGCATCAAGCAACTGAACTAATAAAGTTATTATCCCAAAGAGTTAGTACTGGCCATATTTTGTTTTATTCCAATAGCCCTGAGATACAAGCCAAATGGCAACAGACCGGCTGGTCGGGACAAGTTGAGCAACTGGAGCCAGGTCAAGATTATTTGCAGGTGGTGAATACTAATATTGCCGGCGGCAAGACTGATTTGCGCGTTAGACAAACAATTGAACAGCAAGTGCAAATTCAGGCCGATGGCAGTATTATTAACGATGTTACAATCATTCGTGAACATACCGGTGAGAAACACGAAGGTCTTTATGGTGTCCGCAATGTTGACTGGTTGCGCCTTTACGTGCCGCTGGGCAGTCAGCTTTTAAGCGCTGATGGCTTTAGTCAGCCAGACAGTCGTTTTTTTCAAATAGCAGATCCGACTGCTGAAGATTTACCGGCCATCAAAAATGGTGAGGGGGCAGCAGTAACCGATCCAAATAGCGGCACCTTGAGTTATCAAGAGTTGGGGCGGACGGTTTTTGCTAATTGGTCGATGGTTGATCCCGGTCAAACAGTTAGGCTACATTTTCGCTATAGATTGCCGTATAATCTATTGGACGATAATCAATCTAACTGGCTGACCAAAATCAGATCATTTTTAGGTCTTGGCCGTTTCGGCCGTTATCGGTTAATAATTGAAAATCAGGCTGGGCAGTCTCCATCAACCTGGAAAATTGTTTGGCACTGGCCGCTATCTTGGAAATTATTATGGTCATCGCCGGCGGACATTAGTCCTGACCAGTGGCAGTCAGATCAGCTTGTTGATCAGCGAGCCGCTGGCCTATTGTTTCAAATTAATAATTAAGCGCCTATGAAAAGAACACCAAGAAAACCGGCGATAGATTACTTTGAGCAAATGATTAAAGTCGGTCAGCCAATCAACAAGAAGTCTAGTCGTTCTATTGATCGAGCTGAAGCCAAGGAACAAGAAGTTGATGATAGTTTATTGGAAATTTATCAAAACGATCGGGGCCAGACGGTTGATGTCAGTCGTTTTGCCATTCGCCGTCGCCGGTGGTGGGTCAAGGGTTTATTGTTCTTAATTTATAGCTTGATCTTATTATTGATTGGGTGGCTTGGTTATAATTATTATACCGGTTATCGAGCCAAAGCTGATTTGTTGACTATTAATATTGAAGCCGACAAGAATTTAACGGCTGGCCAAGAGTTTACCTATACCATCAATTATCGCAACAATGGATCGGTAGCCATAACTGAGCTGGAGATTCAGGCGCAATGGCCGAGTAGCTTTATCTTAGACCAGTCTGAGCCGCAACCGAGTCGAGCCGATAATGTTTGGCAGATTGGTGATTTGCCGGCTAAAACTGAAGGGAAAATAGCTGTTCGCGGTCGGTTGATAAATAAGATTGGCGAGAATAACCAGTTAGACGTTAAGGCTAGTTTTCGGCCGGCTAACCTTAGCAGTACTTTTGCTATCAATAAAGAACATAATATTATTCTTAGCAATGCCGGGGTGGCTGTTGGTTTATCGGCGCCAGACACATTGGCTATTGGTCGTGACAATGAGATAACCATAGCTTATCAGGCTAATTCCGGCGATCAAACCGATAATTTGCAGCTACTAATTAGCAATGTTGATTGGGCCGATATTAAATTGGTGGATAATGATGGTCAAACTATTGAGCCACAGACTAATCAAACTTGGTCGTTGACGGCGCCCAGCGCTGAGCCGAATAATCTGAAACTGATTATTACGCCCAAGAGTGAGGCTAGTGGTTTACAAATTCTGTCGTTAAGACTGGAGACGGCCGTTAATGATCGCCACTATCTAATTGATAGCCGTGACTTCGATTTTCAGTTGATTAACAGCAAGCTAAATTTATTATTGAAGATTAATGATAGTAATGCCGACAGCGGGGTAACTGCTGGACAGACATTGAATTATCAATTGAGCTATGCCAATCAAGGCGACAGCACCATGAAAGATGTTAATTTAGTTGCTTCTTTGCAAGGTAATTGGCTGGACTGGTCGTCATTAAAAGACAAAGAACAGGGGCAAGTCAGCGGCCAGACAATTGTTTGGAGCAAAAAAGAGTTGCCAGAATTAGCATTATTAAAGCCAGGTGCTAGCGGGGCCATTAATTTTTCTATCAAACTTAAAGATTGGGATAATGGTAGTAAGGCCGATAGTGGCCAGATTACTAGCTATATCTATTATCAGACTGGTGACGGCAGTTTATCCAAGCCAGATGACAATCAGAAGAGTAATACCATCATTAGCCAGTTGAATAGTGATTTAAGTTTTCAAGAGGCGGTAATGTATTTTAATGAAGACAATATTGCTGTCGGCTCAGGTCCCTTACCTATGGTGGTTGGAGAAACCACCAATTTAAAGGTTTATTGGCGGCTAAAAAACACTATTCATGATTTACGCGATATCTCCGTTATTGCTGATTTGCCAGACTATGTAACTTGGGCTGGTAAAGATAATGTTCCTGTCGGTCAGATTCGCTATGACCAAGATAAGCATCAAGTTATTTGGCGTCTGGATCGTTTGCCGGTTGATGATGAGGCCATTGTCGGACAATTTAGCGTTGGCATCACGCCTCGAGCCAGTCAGCAGAATCAAATTATAATTTTGTTGCCAGGCTCAACAGTTACCGCTATCGATAATGCCACACAGGGCAACTTAGAGATTACTGGTCAGGCCAAAACCAGTCGTTTGGAGGATGATCAGATTGCCCAAATTGATGGATTAGTTAAATAAATCTTAGATAAATCGTTAAAGTATTCTTATGAACCAATTTATTGACAGTCAATCAGCTGATTTTCAGAAAGCGATTGATTTTTTTATTAAAGATATTGCCAGTTTGCGTACCGGTCGAGCTCACCCCAGTTTGTTGGACAATGTTTCGATAGAGGCTTATGGCAGCTTTTCACCGATTAATGCTATGGCCAATATCAGCGTTCAGGATGCGCGGTGTTTGGTGGTGGCTCCATGGGATCGTTCTGTTTTGAAAGACATTGAGAAAAGCCTAATCGCTGCCGATTTGGGGATGGGGATAGTTAACGAAGGAGATAAGCTACGACTAACAATACCGGCGCTCAATGAAGAGAATCGTCGGGAATTAGTTAAGCGTCTAAACGAGAAGCTGGAAGAATCACGGATTGTCTTGCGTCAGGTGCGTGAAGAAGTTAAAAGCAAGATTGAGCTGGCTTTTAGCGCTAAGGAAATCAGCGAAGACGATAAATTTCGTTTTGCCAAAGAGTTAGACGATTTCTTGGGTAAGAAAAACGAAGAGCTTAAAGCTCTGCGTGACAAGAAAGAGGTAGAGATAATGACCATCTAATATGACGGTGGTTATTTTCTTGGCAGTATTAAGTGTTTTAGTGGTTGTTCATGAATTGGGCCATTTTTTGGCGGCGCGCTGGAATGGTATCGGAGTTGAAGAATTTGGGCTGGGCTTTCCGCCGCGGCTAGTTGGTTGGTTTAAGAATGGCCGCGGTCATTGGCGAGCGGTCAGTTGGCGCTTAGCGAAACATCGGCACACTATTTTTTCTCTTAATTGGATACCGCTAGGGGGGTTTGTGAAATTACGTGGTGAAGATGGTCTTGATCGGCCAGATGATTCGCGAAGCTTTAATAATAAGACTGCTGGCCAACGAGTCTTGGTGGTGGTGGCCGGAGTAATGATGAATATAGTCTTAGCCACTCTAATTTTTATCGTTGGGCTTAGTATTGGTTGGCCGCAAGCGACCGATAATTTGGGACCAAAAGCGCGAGTAGCCAATCAACAGATAGCGATTATTGATGTTATGGGCAGTTCGCCAGCTAGTCAGGCTGGTTTGCAGGCCGGCGATTTGATCACTGGTATTAATCAGCAAGCTATTGGCAGTATCAGTCAATTACGTCAACTGAACCAAAAGTCAGCTGGACAGCCGCTTGATTATCAAGTTGATCGCCAGGGGAAAATGCTGGATATCAAGCTTAGACCGCAGATTATGGATAACAGTAGTGGTCAATATAATATCGGCGCTGCTCTAGCTGAAAGCGGTTTAGTCAGCTATCCCTGGCCTCAAGCAATCTGGGAAGGTATTCGTCTGACTGGATCGGGTTTAAGAGATATTGCCAGCGGCTTTTGGCAATTATTAAGCGGGCTATTTCATGGACAGAACATGTCTGATCAAATGGCCGGACCAGTTGGCATTGCGGTTCTAACCGGGCAGATTAGCAGCTTGGGGTTTATTTATTTATTGCAATTTGTAGCCTTGCTATCTCTCAACCTAGCCTTTATTAACATCTTGCCCTTGCCAGCTTTGGATGGCGGGCGATTGCTGTTTATTGTTATTGAGAAAATTACCGGCCGCCGAACT
>CAYNWZ010000043.1:0-4755 GCA_964401085.1 uncultured Gammaproteobacteria bacterium | reverse complement strand
AATTAACGGTTGGCCAAAAAAATTGAGAATCTTCTCAGCAGTGGTCGGCAAGAATATCTGCAGGCAATAAGCAGCATCAACCAATTCTTTAATCAGCGGCTGCAAAACCGCTTGAGCCGCCGAAGTCTCTAGCTTCCACGGCTGCTGCTCGGTCAATTCTTTATCAATCTGCCGATAGACCTGCCAGATCTGGTTAAGCGCCTGATTAAACTGCCAATCTTTAACTAGCTGAACAACTTTTGTATACAACTCACCAGGTTCTGGTATTAGCGAGTCAAGGCCATTTTTCCAGGCCAAATTACCCAGTCGGGAAAATAAATTGCCCAAACCGTTGGCTAAGTCGGCCTGATAAACTTCCATAAACCGCTCATCAGTATAATCGCCGTCATCGCGGTCGTTAATTTCGGCTAACAAATAATAGCGAACGGCATCGGCTCCGAATTTTTCTACCAACTCCACCGGCGAAATGACATTACCCAGGCTCTTACTCATTTTTTGACCGCCAGCGGTAATGAAACCGTCAATAAAAATCTGCCGGCTAGCTGGCAAGCCAGCCGACATCAACATTGCTTGCCACATCAATGCCTGCGGTCGCAAGTTATCCTTACCGGCAATCTGCGCGGCCGGCCACCATTGCTCAAACTCCTCTGGCCTGTCCGGCCATCCGATAGCTGAAATATAATTAACTAAAGCATCGAACCAAACATACATCACCTGCTCAGGGTCATCCGGCACGGCCACCCCCCAGGGCAATTTACTGGCTAAGCGAGAAATGCTGAAATCCTGCAAGCCATTAGCCACAAAATTGCGAATCTCTTTCAAACGATTAGCCGGCACAACAAAATCCGGTCGCTCATCATAAAGCTTTAATAATTGTTTCTGATATTTAGATAGACGGAAAAAATAATTTTCTTCGTCAATCAATTCCAGGTCTTGATCTGGATGCAGCGGACAACGGCCATTCTCTAATTCGGAATCGGTCTTTTCCATCTCGCAGCCGACGCAGTATTTAACACTGTAGCGCTGTTTATAAATATCCCCATTAGCCGCACACCGCCGCCAAAACTCTTGCGCTGCTGCTTGATGGTGTTGATCGGTGGTGCGGATAAAATTATCGTAACTTAAATTAAGCAACGCTTTTAAATCATCAAAGATGGCGGCCAATCTGTCGCAATAAGCCTGCGTTTCCATTTCCAGTCCTTGCGCTTTGCGCCAAATCTTCAAACCATGCTCATCAACGCCAGTGTTAAAAAAAACATTGTCACCGGTCAGGCGATGAACGCGAGCCACCGCATCGGCCCTGACTATTTCCAAAGCAAAGCCGAGGTGCGGTTCAGAATTAATATAAGGTAGAGTAGTGGTTAAATAAAATTGAGCCATAAATCATCTAATAAGGTTATTTTATCATCGGCTGGGGGCAAAAGCAATTTTAGCCGGCTAGCTGGCCGCAGGCGCCGACCACCTCCTGACCCAAACTATTGCGTTCGGTCACTTTATAGCCATGGCGCTTTAAAATATTATTAAAATCACGGCGGGCTTTTTCTTGGCTCGGCTTAAACTGACCAGCTCCAGGATTATAGGTTAGCAAATTAATGACTATCAAGTTTTTTGGAAAATCAGCTAGCAATTCGGCCAGACCATCGGCTTGAGCTAAACTATCATTAACTTTATCCAACAACAAGTATTCAACCATAACTCGCCGATTGGTTACCTGAGCATAGTTTAAGAAAGCCTGCTTAACAGCCGCCAAAGAATAGCGACGGTTAATCGGCATCAAGCGACTGCGCAATTGATCGTCGGCGGCATGCAGCGACCAGGCTAATTTAATTTGTTGGCCATATTTAATAAGCTGCTTCAATTCTGGGACCAAGCCAACCGTGGAAATGGCAATATGCCGCCAACCAATATTAAAACCATTGGACCGATGCAACCATTCGGCGGCCGCCAAGACTTCAGCTAAGTTAAGCAACGGCTCGCCCATGCCCATAAAAACAACATTATCAATCCGCTGGCCAGACGCAGCTAGCCGCCTTTGCCACAACAGCGCCTGCTCAACAATTTCACCAGACGATAAATTGCGCTGAAAACCTTGCTGACCGGTACTACAAAATTGACAGCCGAGCGGACAGCCGACCTGTGATGATAAGCAGACCGTTCGCCGTCCATCGCTATGACGCATCAACACGGTCTCTACTTGCTGCCCGTCGCTAAAAATTATCTGCGCTTTTTGGGCCTGATCATTATCCTGGCCAAGAATCCGAACATCAATATCTAGCGGACAGTTACCAGTTAGCCACTCGCGATCAGTCGCCGATAAAGTTGTGGCCGCCGACCAATCAGTTATCAATTGTTGAAAAACCGCCTGTTCTAACTGCTGCCGCCGAAAAGCTGGGCGGCCATCTAAAAATTGTGACCAAGCTAACCAATTCATAAAATACCAATATTATCACTATCAATAATAGTTGTTGAAATCCACCAGTAATGTTATACTTTCAACATCAAGAAAGCAAGTTTCAACCGCCGCTCCCAGCGTTTCGGTTGCTTATTAATAGGATATGGCTAAACGGAAAAAACGCAATTCAATTGCCAACCAGCCTGGGCTGGAATATTTATCTTTGGGCGGACACAATCTTAGTGCCGAGGCCAAAAAAAGCATCAGTGCCGTTGTCCTAGCTTTGCTAGCCGCCATCAGCTTACTGAGCTTGGTCCAGCCAGAAGGCCTAATCGGTCAATATTTATATAACGCCATCAGCCAACTACTCGGTTGGGGCCGTTGGTTTTTACCGATATTTCTACTGGCGCTGGCCGTCTTTATTTATTATCGTGAGCGATTGCGTATCACGACGATTAAGTTTGTCGGCTGGGGCCTACTATTCGCCAGCCTGCAGAGCTTCTTCCATTTTTGCCTGGCTGAAGACCATTGGCTTAGCTACATTGCTGACGGCCAGGGTGGCGGTTATCTTGGCTATGGCCTAACCTGGGGGCTAACCAGCTTGTTCGGCTATTGGTCTAGTCTGGTATTAACTGTGGCGATTCTAATTATCAGCTTAATTTTTATATTTAATACCAGTTTAAGTCACCTACTGGGACGACGCAGCATTTTTAATAAAATATTAATTGAACCATTAACGAGTGGCTGGCATTATATTATCAGCCTGTTTCGCCGCGCTGACGACGAAGGTTTATCGCCCGAGGAAGAACTGGCCACTGTCTATACGCCAGAGCCTGAATTAAATGAATTACTGGACAATCGCCAACCCGAAACAGCCAAAATTAAACCGCTACCAGCCGCCAGCAAAACAACCGCTCCAGCCGATAACGAAACTAAAAAAGATAAACCCAGCAAGACTGCCAGCAAAATTGATCTGCCGATTGACTTATTAGATCGCCAACTGAATAAACCCGAAAGCGGCGATACTGTTGTCAGCGCTCAGCGCATTAAAACAACACTGGAAAATTTTGACATCCCAGTTGATGTTTCCGAGATTACCGTTGGCCCGACCATTACTCAATATGCTATTAAGCCAGCCGACGGCATCCGATTGGAAAAAATTACCGGCCTGGCTGGCAACCTATCAATGGCCTTAGCTTCACCACACCCAATCCGTATTGAAGCGCCAATTCCCGGCAAATCATTAGTCGGCATTGAGGTTCCCAATCAAACTATCGCTACTGTCGGGTTGCGCGATATGTTTGACAACCCCAACTTCCGCCAACGCAAGAATAATACCATGATTGCTCTGGGTAAAGATGTTACCGGCAAGGTGTGGATGGAAGATCTGGCCTCAATGCCCCATCTTTTAGTGGCCGGCACCACTGGTTCCGGTAAATCAGTTATGCTTAACTGTATAATTTTGAGCCTAATTTACGAAAACAGCCCCGAGGATTTAAGGTTAATCATGGTTGATCCGAAACGAGTTGAATTAAGCATCTATAATGGCATACCTCACCTGCTAACGCCGGTGGTTAACGAGGCTAGCAAAACCATCAATGCTCTTGGTTGGGCCCTCAATGAAATGAGCCGCCGGTTAGAGATGTTCCAGAAAAGCCACGCTAAGGACATTAAAAGCTTTAACCAACAATTCCCCGATCAAAAAATCCCCTATATTGTCTTCATTATTGATGAGTTGGCCGATCTGATGATGATGTCGCGCAAAGAGGTTGAGGCCAGCATTATCCGTTTGGCGCAAATGTCGCGGGCGGCTGGCATTCATCTGGTCTTGGCCACCCAGCGACCAAGCGTTGATGTTATTACCGGTGTCATCAAAGGCAATATGCCGGCCCGTATCGCTTTTACCGTTGCGTCACAGGTTGATTCACGGACAATTTTAGATATTGCCGGAGCCGAAAGATTAATGGGTAAGGGTGATATGCTTTTCAGTTCACCGCGCATCGCCAAGCCAGTCCGCATCCAAGGTGCTTTTGTCGGTGAAAATGAAATCAAACGAGTAGTTAATTATATCAAGGCCCGCAGTGGCGAACCGCAATACTTAAGTGATGTGGTAGAAAAACACAGCGTTCCTGATTTGCCCAATGGCGGTACCCTAGCCACGACAGCGGTTGATGGCGATGATGATTTACTGGAAAAAGCTAAAGCCGCCGTTATTAACAGTGGCCGGGCTTCAGCCACCTATCTGCAACGAATGTTCAAAATCGGTTATCAGCGAGCAGCCACTTTATTGGACCAACTGGAACAACAAGGAGTGATCGAACCGGTTAACGACGCCAAACCTCGAGAAATGTATATCAGCCCCG
>CAYNWZ010000042.1:0-4879 GCA_964401085.1 uncultured Gammaproteobacteria bacterium | reverse complement strand
TTGATGCTATCTCTGTCTAGGGGGACTCAGAATCAGGTTATTGAAATACCAATCGGTCCTGACGGCATGGCCATTATTCCCAAGGGCAGCTTAGCAGCTAGTTTATTTAGTCATGTTGATGGCGTCACTAAGTTTACTGGCCAGTTCATGGAGGTAGCTCAAACTATGGGCACTGGCCAGAATGGTGTTGAGGCGGTTAGGATTTTAGCTACCCAGGTCGGCCAAGGTATGCCGGATGGTTCAACTATTATTCATGAATTAGTTCACAATATTGATATTCCGGCCGTTACAGCTTGGGAGGTTCCACCGATTATCCCGATTATGGGTCGTCAGCCGTTAGAGCCGGCCGAGAGAAAGAAAATAGCTGAGCGCTTGAATTATTATTATGGCTACGGTGGCGAGGGTTATGGATTATTAGATCGAAATAAATACAGGGAAAGAATGTCAAAAAGAATTATTGATAATCCGGATATCGATTTATCTAAAGATGATCATGGTATTGTTGATGAATATTTGGCTAAACAAGATAAACAATATCAAGAAGATTTGTTTGAGATGATCAAAGAGGCCCCGCTAATGGACCAGGCGACCGAAGTTGTTATTACCGTTCCGTCCTATATGGAGGGTGGTGTTTTAGAAAAAACATTGCGAAATTATGCTAAATTAAAGGACAGAAAAAAGTTTGAAATTTGTATTTTAGAAAATCATCCAAGAGATAAAGAGCGTGATAACACAAAAGATGTCGTCCAAGGTATTCAGTCTGAATTCCCTGATTTGAAGATTGTTCACCTTTATAAGGTTTTTGACGAAAAACCAGCCATTGGATTGGTTCGTAAATGTTTAGTTGATTCAGTTTTACTGAGAAAACAGCGAGCTGGCATTAATAGGCCGGTTACCATTGTTAGCAACGATGCCGACTTAGAAGACATTAGCCCTAATTATGCTGATCAGGTTGCCAGCTCTTTTGCTCAAAATCCGCAATTAGATGCTATTGGAGCTAAATGGGACTTTCCTAAAGAAACATTCAAGCAGATGCCGCTTTTGCATGCTAGCCAGAGATTGTGGCAATATTTGGATATAGCCATGAGATACTATTATTTAAAATCGCCAGAGTTAATAGGTCGAAATTCAGCCTTTAGCTCCGGCATATATGCTGCAATCGGTGGCTATAATGGCAAAGCTCAATTAGCAGAAGATTTGGAAATCGGCTGGTTAATTAAGGAGGCTAGAAATTATGATGGTAGCCGGATTGATTACAATAATAAAGCATGGCTGGTTTCTAATTCTCGGCGAGCCGTTGTCAAGATGTTGTCAGATAATCGGTTGGTTCAACAATACGGAGATTTTCATGTTAATGAAGAAGTTAGAAATGCTCCTTTAGATAAATTATTAGAGAATAAGATTGATTTCGATGAGCAATCTTTTGTTAAAGAGGTGCAGGCAATCTATGATCATTACTCTAGAATGACAGTTTCTCGTGGTGGTTATATGGAAGATCAGTTTTTAGAGCGGGCCTTTAGCCGGGCTATGAGTTTCATGAATTTAGAATTTGAGATTCATAACAACCAGGTTGCTATTAAGGATTTAAATAAATTAAAGAAGGATTTAAGGGATTATTACGGCGAGTAAGATTTAATCTTTACTAAAAACAGGACAATATTTATTTATTGTTCTGTTTTTATTTTATATTAATCTGTTTTAGGTGAGGATATGGAATATTGTATACGCTACTCTTGACAGTATTTTTATTTTGTGCTATGATACTAAGTCAACTTAAAAAGGAGGTTGATTTAGCAAGTTAATTGCGGTGGGTTAGGCACGACAAGCATGGGGATTTTTCTGTAAGCTGCATCTGGTTGAGACTGGATCTGCCCTAGAGAAAAGTTTCTTGCCTGCCCTACCGGAGTTAATTTGTATCAACAATAAAAAGACGAGCTTTCAAAGCTCGTCTTTTTATTATGGTTGAGTGCTGGTGACAATCGGCGGGGTAGAGCTAACGGTTGGCGTAGTAGTGACCGCTGGCGTGGTCGTTGCCAATGGTGGCGTTGTTGTAGCTGTGCTGCTAGCCGTCTTGCCAACCAGACAGACCTCTCTCCAGGGGACATAATGGGAGCTAAAACGCTTGCTTTTAGTTTCGCCGTTAGCATAGGTGACGCTATAATCAAAATAGGCGTCAGCGCCATTATGAGCCTTTTCAGTGCATTTAACCTGGCCGGCTGGTAAGGTATCAGTCTCAATTATCTGTTTGGCTGGCGGTTTAACAATATTATAAATTGTCGGTTTGGTCTGTTGAGCCACTCGTCCATCTTTGGTACCCCAGATGCTGAATGATAATTGATTACCAGTAATTTCGCCCAAAATCAGGATATAATTATTGGTATCATTGACAAAGCGCAAATCGGGCCAAGGATCATAAACGGCGGCATCAGTGCCGGCCGGCTCATAATAACTAACACGGTATGAATGGTTTTGTCGTTGAGTAACCGGCAAGCCGCTAGCTAAAGCTGCCCGGAAGACAGTGGTGCCGACCTGGCATAGTCCGCCACCATATTCAGGCACGGTTTTATTTTGTTTAATAACCAGCTCTTGTTTATAGCCAGTAGCGGCGCTAATATCGCCAAGAGTTTTAACCACCGAAAACTCAGCCCCCGGAGCGACTAATTGACCGCTGATTTGGTTAGTGCCGACTTTAATATTGTGAATACGATTGGCTGGCGAGCCGGCAAAATTAGAAGTGCCAGTTCCGAGTAAATTAACAATTCCAAGACTGGCTGGGTCACTGTCATTAAGTGGATTTTTAATTTCTTCAACAATTAATTCAACCGTTGAAGTGCCTAGACGCAGGGCCTGGTCGATAGCCTCGGAACTGGAGGCGACATTAAGCTTTCGTCCATTTTTGCCTGGTTTAAATTGGGTTAACCGTCCGCCTGATCGCTGGAATTGACCGGCTTGTGGCTCTTGATCAATTTCAGCGGCCAATTTATCGGTCAAGTATTGACTAATACTGGTGGTGGCCGGACCGACGGCGATTTGGCCGTCTTGCATTTCTAGGGCCATCCAGTCAGCTAAGACTGCCTGGTTAACCGACCAGTTACTGCTGCTGGCGGTTAATTTGATTGGTGCCAGAGTTAAATATTTCTCAATCGCTGGCCGAAGATTGCCAATTAGTGATTGTTGAATAAGTGGTTGGTCATCATTGATATTCAAAGTAATTGATTTTTGTTGTAATTCCAGCAGTTGTTGGCCAAGACTTTTGATGCCAGACTGATAATCAATCGCCTGGCCGATTATTTCCGGAGTCACCCGATAGTCGCCGTTTTTTTGCACGGTAATCTTAGCTGGTTGACTGGGGGTAATGAGCGATTGAAAATTATCTTGTAATTCTTGAGTTAACGCCTCTTCATTAATGGCAATAACGGCTTTAGTTTGACGGCCAAATAGCCAGCCAGTAATCAGCTTGTTTAGTTTTTGCCACCACGAATTAGCGAAATTATTTTCCCAGGCTTGATTGATTGTGGCAACGCTGTCAAATGAAAGGAGCGGCGGCGCACTCTCGGTCAGGCCAGCGGTGGGATAAATGGTGACCGTCTTGGTCTTGGCTTGAAAAGTCCAACCTTGCTCGGCCAAGCTATTCCAGCGGGCTAGCAATAAATCATTGGCTTGCTGCTTAGTTAGTCCGGAGATGTTTTGGCCGGCTGCTAAAGTGTTCGGATAAAAGCGTTCTTGAAAATGGTTGATGGACAAGTATCCGGTGGCAATAATCAGGCTGGTCGCTAGGCCAGCGGTTGACCAAAGCAGTCTGTGGCTAACGATTTTTTTGATTTTTAATTTTGGTATAGGCATTTCAGTCTATCTTTAGCAATTCATTAAGAATATCTTTGGCCAGCTGTTGATTTAAGTCGTCGGACTGAATGGAGTTAATAAGCAGGCAAGTCAAAATTGTGCCCGGTTGGCTGCCGGCTGGTAGTTGATCGGCTGGAAAAATAAAATTTCTGGCGGATTTATCTGTTAAAAAGGCCTGGTCTTGGTCAACGTGGCTTAATGTTAATTGGCAATGCATAATTTTATTGAGCCTTAACCTTGATGACGATTTGCTTAGCCTGTGGAGCCTTTGGCAGGACGATAGTTAGAACGCCATTGTCCATTGAGGCTTTTATTTTGTCGGCTTGGACGTCAATCGGTAAAATAATTGAGCGAGAGAATGGTCCCCAGTAGCATTCTCTAAATAAAAAGTCGGCCTCGAGAATATCTTCTGGTAAATCGCGCTTGCCGCGGATAGTTAGCAGGTCGTTCTTCAGGGAAATTTGGATTTCATCCGGTCGAGCGCCAGCAATGGTTGATTTGACTATTAAATCTTTTTCGGTTTGATAAATATCTAAAGATAGCTGGCCTTCGTGGCCGCTAATTGTTAACCAGTCGGCGGCTTCTTCGGATCGATCAGGCCGGCGTTTTAATTGGTTGGCGGTTGGTGTTGTTTTGGTCATATTAAGAGATTATTGACTGAAGTATTTTTCTTGATCTTCATCATCGTCAAATTCTAGCGCTGGTCCTGGATGATCCTGGTCATCTCTTTCATCTTGGTTGGCTGGCTCCTCGCTATAAATATCGGCCAGAATTTTTTCAGTCGAAGTGATTGGTAACGGGTTATCGTCCTCGGTCACAGTCTCATCGTTGGTTTCGTTATTTTCTAGCTCTTCTTCTGACCAGACTTCATCGCTCAAGAAATTATTTGGAGCTTGACTGGCGGCTGGGTTGTGTAGCGGCTGGCCGCTCATGGGCTGACTTTGTTGGGAATTGTATTCCTCGGGGCTGATATAGATTTCTCGAGGTTTGTCGCCGTTAACCGGTCCGATAACCCCTTGTTCTTCCAGTTGGTCCA
>CAYNWZ010000041.1:0-5093 GCA_964401085.1 uncultured Gammaproteobacteria bacterium | reverse complement strand
TGCCGCAAAAGAATATCTTGGTGGTTTCCCATGGAAATTTCATCAAAATGCTGGTACTGACAATGGCTCTGGGCGATCTTATCAAGCCGGCGGTGCTTTATGCGTTTGCCAACAAGTTTCGGTTGCGCAATACCGGCCTTACTTATTGCAAGCAAACCGGGACTGGATGGAGTATCGAGGCCTTTAACGATCATCAGCATCTGGGATAACCAGACTATGCCAGTCGGTTAAGTTAAAAATAAAGCCGGTCTGGAACAAGGGGCCGGTTTTTATTTTACCGGGAAATATTGGAATTTGGCGGACAAAGCCGGACAAACGGCCCAAACGCTTGCCGGTCGGGGAATGTTGCGGATTCCCGATAAAAACGGCTCAAAAGGCCACACGCGGCTTTAAGCGTTGGTAGACGCAAGTTACCAAGCGTCCAAAAATTGTTAAAGCTGTTTTAATTGAAAAGGTGGCCCAAAAGAGGTAAATTTTAATATGCGCTAAAAGTTTTCGATAAGCTTCCTTTATTTTGCGCCTATAGCTAAATAAATCATGAATAATCAATATTTTGTCCTTATACTGTCCGTAGTTTGTTTTTTGGCTGGATTATATTTAGGAAAAATAACTTGGAACATTGATCTTACTGAAAAAATTGCCAAAATAGTTTCGTGTGAAGGATACGAAGAAGAATTTCTTAAAAAAATAGGATATAAAGATCGCAATGATTGTGTCCAGCTTAATTTAGCATTAAATAAACAGCATGTAGACGATTGCTTAAAGGGGATTAAACTGAGCGGCGATGATGCATATGAAAAGAAATTATTAGATCTTTGCGTTTTTCATTTGTTTGAAAAAGATTCAATTTTTTTAACTTCAGAATACGTGCTCTACAAAAGGGAGTCAAAGTAAAAAAGGCGGATAACAGGAAAATGTTATTTTTCAATATTAAAACAAAAAATATGGAAACCAATACAATTAATTATCTGAACAGTAAAGTTTGGTATAGGTTATTAAAAGTTTTATTCTTTTTTTCATTTATAATTATTTTTTTGTTGGTAAATTTTATGGTTTGGATGCTAACTGATGATAAAAAGATCTCCGATAAGACTTTTATTGAGGTTGGGAAGATTATAAAGCAAGAATTCCCCGCTTATAGCGATATGGACGATCTTGATGTGGGGCGAAAGATTTACCAGAAAAGACGTTATGATGAATGGGAAAAATATACTACATATGGGGAGGAATCATCTTTTACCCCTACCTACGGCAAGCGAATTAATGGTATAGATTTTTATCCTACAACAAACTCAGAGACAAAAATTAAAATAGCATATACTTCGGTATCGTTATGGCAAAAAATTTCTTACAATATTTTTTCATCAATAATTGTGTTGGTTATTTTTTGGATCATTTCAAGAGTATTTTTTTATATTGTTTTGGGGTCATTGTTGCCTAAAAAAAAATAAACTTATGGACAATTTGCTTATTTGGGGAGGGTTAATTGTTGCTGTTATTTTAGCGGTCAATTATTTCCAGAACCAACAAGATGGTGATGACCGAGGGAATCGGAGAAGGATAGGCTATGATTACAAAAAGAAGGATTTTTTTATGTCACGTGCGGAGCATGACTGCTATGATGCGCTTATTGAAGCGGTTGGCAAAGAGTATTATGTTTTTCCGCAGGTGCACCTTTGCTCTATTGTTGACCACAAAATCAAAGGGCAAAATTGGCGGGGTGCTTTCCGTCATATTGACGAAAAATCGGTTGATTTTGTTTTATGCGACAAAAATTATATTGCGCCGCGGTTGGCTATCGAGCTGGATGACCAAACTCATGAACGGCTTGATAGACAAGCGCGGGATATAGAAGTTGAACATATTCTTAATGGTGCTGGTATTTTCTTATTAAGATTAGGCAACCATGGTAGTTTTAATCCGGGTGAATTGGCCCAGCTAATTCAATCTGTTTTTGTGCGAAATAGTGCGTAAGCAAGATGTGGTTTTAGTATGTGGCGATAATTAAAAATGGGGTTCGTACCCATTTTTTATTAAAACACGATTAATTTGATGTCAATGATTGACGGCGTTATCAACTAAGATAGAATTAAGCCAACCATTTAATCTTTCGATGTCTAATCTGGGCTAAAAATATGCGTTATCATATCCTCTCAATAGGCGTTTCAAATCACCAAGAATCATTCGTCCGGAATCTTTCATTTGCAGCCAAGGACGCGGCAGATTTTTTAATTTGTTTACTGTGAATGTCGGAGATATTGGTTATAAGAAATTGCTCGTGGACTCGGAGGCGACCTTGGCTCAGATTCGGTCAGCTTTAGGATCAGAGCTTTCAAGCGAGATGGGAACAGATGACGCTTTCATTTTCTTTTTTTCTGGTCACGGAGCAGTGGCCGATGATGCCAACAATCAAACGTTGGCCCATTCAATTTTGCCGTTTGATGCAACCACAGACATTGCCAATTCTTCGATATCAGTATCATATTTGAGGGAGGTTTTTGATCGATTACCTTGCAAAACAAAAATTGTGTTTGTTGATTCTTGTTTTAGCGGTTAGATGAATTCGAAGTATTACGAGAATCCAAACAAAAAAGCTTTTAAGGAAATCAAAACGATTGCCAATACGATCACTGGTACCGGCAGTATGATTTTCACGGCAAGTAAGGAAGATGAGGCAGCCATTGAGGATCCGGAGTTCAAAAATGGATTATTTACCCATTATTTACTCGAAGAATTCCAGAAAGAAAGGAAAGAAGAAAGAATCGCCATAGTGGAGATTTTTACCCCGGTTGCGGAACAAGTGGCTATTAGAGCTAAAACCAATTATCATCACGTCCAGACCCCGACGCTTAAAAGCTATCTCGAGGGCAGTGTGTACGTTCCTGTTTTTAAGAAAAGGGTTAAGGTTACGCCTCGAGTTATTGAAATTCCGCGTTATCCTCAGCTTGCGGCGGCTGTATTTTCTGCGCCGGAGATACAGTTAGATGATAAAAAACAGAAACAGATCCTTAATGAAACTATCGGCTTTGTAATACAGAGCAGGCAAACAGAGGCGTTTCCAATCAGAGAAATTGTTTATGAAAGGTTCTGTATCAAATTGGTAAGTGACCTGAAAAAGGAGTGGGAAAAAATTTTTGCGGCAAATGGCGGCGAAGTCGCTAATATTCCAGGATCTGTAGCCTATCTCGAGGCGGCAAGCTTTCAGATCTTTGTATTGGGAGCAGTTATCGCAGTATTCGGATCGGAGAGGCAAGTAAAGATCTACGCGGAAAATATAGTTGAATTTCTTGGATTAGCTAAAAGCCGGTCCGGCCTAATTGCTCTTATACTCTGAATTACGAAATGCCAAAAATGGTGTAAAATGAAGTATGCTGGCAGCGGCCGCAAACAACCGCCGCCAGCGCTACTCCAATGTTGATAATTCCCGCTTTCAGCAAAATATTGAAAACGGTAACCATCATTGCAAAACAACTAAACTTCAATTCGTATATCAAACAGAAAGGTCGAAAATTGGCACTGACAATCGAGCAAATACTGACCGCCGGAATATTCAAGCAACAACAAGGAATCGCCACCAAAAAATCCGCTTATGAAATTCTAAACATCAAAACAAAATGCAGCTACAAAACATTCGTCGTTAATCTGAACCGCTTCGCCCATCTTGCCGCAATAATCCCGGCGCTGGTCATGAAAATAAACAAAGAAATTTCCGGAACGATCAAGATTCTTGATTCAACTTGCGTACCTGTATGTCAGCTGAAGAATTCCAAAAAACACAAAGTGATGCAAGGGCTGGCCGAGTACGGAAAAACGGGAAATGGAGCTTATTTCGGCCTTAAACTGCATATCTGTGCCACTCCCTTAAAAAGAATTCTATCATTAAAATTCACTTCCGGAAATACCGATGACCGCAAGGTGGTTATTGAATTAACCAAAGAATTGGAAGGACTGTTCTTAGCCGATGCCGGCTACATCTCCAAGAAGCTTGCCGCGTTATTCAACCAAGAAAACAAGAGAATTCTGTTTGCCAAACCGCGGAAAAATATGAAAAAATTGATAACTGAATTCCAAGACAAATTATACAAAGTCAGATCGCTGGTGGAAATCAATTTCCGGATCCTAAAACAGTTCTGCGGATTCATTACAAGTTTGCCCAAATCAGTGGACGGATATTTGGCCAATTATATCTACAGTCTGCTGGCTTATCAGATTTTTTAGTTGTTTGTTTGCAAAATGGTTATCGCTGATTGCAGGAAAATTCCAAACCCTGCGTTGGCAGGCGGATTTTGGTTTGGTTTTATTTTTTAAAGGAAATTGCATTTCGTAATTCAGAGTCTTATAGCAACGCCGGAAATAATCGTGGCCGAGATTATCTATATTTTTGGTATTATCGGTATCGCAAATAAACATTTCAAACCATTGGACATCCTATTAAAAACCAATGTGGACGATTCGAGAGACAGGTACGCGGCTCCTTAATTGCTGATTTGGCATTATTATATCCATTATTGCAAGGCTCTCGGCGGCCATGCAGATAAAATAGGAGATCATATAAGAGAATTCTTAAAAAGTCTTCTTTTGCTTGGAGAATTAGTTCCAAGGCTTGATGGCAATCTGGATGATTTCCAGATTCAGGCTAATTATCTTTTGGTTGCGCTAACGAATCACTACGATAGACCACTTTGGCCTGATTTCGGCAGATGGTATGCTTCGAGAGTACTGCCTTTCATTAGCCAAATAAAATATAATGATTCAGTTAGGAAGCAGCTTGCGGTTATGTTTGGCGTTAAAGAAGTCGATTTAAGAAATCATCTAATCGATCTTCTCAACGCAAGCAAGCGGAATGGTTTGGGGAACGGCTATTTTTGGGAGTCTATCGAAGCTGAAGACTTTTGGACCGAGGAAGAGTCGCGAAAGATTGAAGAAGAAAGGCAAAAGAAGCAGTCTTCTTTGAATGGGAAACAATAATCATCTGCTTTGATGCTATTTTGGGTTATTACGCACGTGTCAAACAGGTGCGAACATCGATTGCCAGACGACCCAGCTATTGACAATACCATATAAATATGGTATTGTTTTGAGATATAATTGTA
>CAYNWZ010000040.1:0-5134 GCA_964401085.1 uncultured Gammaproteobacteria bacterium | reverse complement strand
ACAAGGTTGAAAAGCAGTTAAACTCACAAATATTTCAAGAACTTATTTATTTAAAAGAAACCGATGAATTAGATGATAAAAATACCGCCATCTTGCTAGATAAATTAAACAATCTATTATCAGAAATAGAAAAATATTTCAAATCATAACCATCCTATGCAATTTAACGCTAACGACTTTTTGTCGTCGATTCAACAAAAAAACCCCAACGAACCGGAATTCATTCAGGCCGTTAAAGAGGTTGTTCTATCTCTGGAAAATTTTTTAAATGACAATCCAGTTTATGTTGAACACAAAATCCTAGAACGACTAGTAGAGCCGGATCGGACGATTATCTTTAGAGTCCCCTGGATTGATGACGCCGAAAAAATTCAAGTTAACCGCGGCTTTAGGGTTCAATTTAATAATGCCATCGGCCCCTACAAAGGCGGCTTGCGTTTTCATCCTTCAGTTAATCTAAGCATCCTTAAATTTTTGGGTTTTGAACAGATATTTAAGAACAGTCTAACTGGCCTGCCCTTGGGCGGCGGCAAAGGCGGCAGCGATTTTGATCCTCATGGCAAATCGGATACCGAAGTAATGCGCTTTGCTCAAAGCTTTATGACCGAGCTCTATCGGCATATTGGCCCTAATATTGATGTGCCGGCTGGAGATATCGGTGTCGGCGCCCGAGAAATCGGCTATTTATATGGTCAATACAAAAGACTGACCAGCGATTTTTCTGGCACTTTAACTGGCAAAGGTCTGGCTTGGGGCGGCAGCAACATTCGCACCGAAGCTACCGGCTATGGCGTCGCCTATTTTGCTGAAGAAATGTTAAGCGTTATCGGCGAAAAACTGGCTGGCAAGAGTATTTTAATTTCCGGCTCTGGCAATGTGGCTCAATATGCCGCCGAAAAAGCTATCCAGCTGGGTGCCAAAGTCCTGACCTTGTCTGATTCCAGTGGCACTATTTATGCCAAAAACGGCCTAAGCCAAGAGCAGTTAGATTATGTTAAACAGGTTAAGAATATCGAGCATGATCGCATTCAAAAAGTTGCCGCTGAATACAACTTGGAATATTTGGCCGACCAAAAACCTTGGTCAATTGCCGCCGACGCCGCTTTCCCCTGCGCTACCCAAAATGAAATAACCACCGAAGACGCCAAAATATTGGTTAATAATGGAGTTAAATTAGTGGTTGAGGGCGCCAACATGCCATCAACTATTGAGGCAATTGAAATATTTAAACAAAACAAAATCCTCTTTTCTCCTGGCAAAGCCTCCAACGCTGGCGGAGTCGCTGTCTCTGGACTAGAAATGAGTCAAAATAGCTTGAGATTATCTTGGACCAGACAAGAAGTTGACGACAAATTGAAGATTATTATGAAGGAAATCCATAACCAGGCTGTTGAGCATGGGAAAAATGAGCACGGCTACATCGATTATGTAACCGGTGCTAATGTCGCCGGCTTTAAACGAGTGGCCGACAGCATGCTGACTCAAGGTCTGGTTTAATATCAAAACACAGCCTAATTTTTTTCAATTAAGCCAAAAACCTGACCGTCACCGCCAGTCAAAGTTAGGTTGCTGCTATTGCTGAGATTATAGCCAAGGCCCTTTTGAATCGTTAAGAAAAAAGCTGACTCAATTTTCATAATATCACCAGCACAAGCCATCTCGGTACTGGTTAGCGATCCATCAGCCACCAGGTTATTGCCGTCCACTAATTTATATGGCGCGCTGAATTGATTACAAATCCGCCCAGAAACTTGCTGGTCAGTAAAGCTGACAACCAAATCATAGCCGAGCGCGTCAATCATTTCTTGGCCATCGGCCAACGAAACGATTTTCCAGGAACGATTGGCCAACGGATTATCGACTCCAACCAGGGCTGGTCTAGCAACAACTTCACCAGATACTTCTTGATTAATAATCTCTTCAACTTGATCGCCATTGATAACCGGTGATGCTTTTGGTCGAGCCAATAACCAAACATTTAGGGCCAAGACCACTATTAATAAACCGCCAAATAACCACAATAATTTTTTGTTCATGGGGTTGAAGTTTAGTTAATAAGCTATTATTTTTTAGGCTTTTGTCCAATTAGAAACAACTGGTCAGCCACCTTGTCTAAAACCCCCTTCTTCAAAGAATAAATCAACCAACGACCCTGTCTCTCCTGTTTAACTAAGCCGGCCTGCATTAGGGTCGATAGATGATGGGATAGCGACGGCGCGGTAATGTCAAAATGCTCCCCTAGCTCACTGGCGGCTAAATCTTTGCGACTTAATAATTTAACAATCTTAAGTCGAGTTGGGTCGGCTAGGGCGCCAAAAATTTCGTTTAGATACATAAAGATATATTTAGATGACTGTCTAAATTATACTGCCGACCAATGGGGGCCGTCAACCATTGACAAATAAGCCTTAAAATGATATATTCTAAATAGTTTTTTGACAAGGAGGAAACCATGCCCCAAAACGATAACTGGACCCCGACCGGGCCCTATCGTCTCAAGTCCGGCCAACATGCTGGGCAAACTTTGGAGCAGATTTTGCTCCATAACATAACAGATTTTTTAAAGATGAAGTGGGCGCTGGAACATAACGCCGACCACCCTCTTCATCTAAACGGCTATCATCACCATCTCCAATGGCTGATAGCTAGCATCAACCGACTGGCTACCGCGGCGATTTGTAATGAATGTGGCCAGCCAGCCGCCATCTTGCCGGCACTAGGCAGCTACCGCGAGGGTTATCATTTTACCCCTCGCCCACTGTGTCTGGCCTGCCATGAAAAGCCACAATGGCAACAGACAACCACAGTGCGCCTATCACCTTGGGCACTGGACAATTTCCAGACCAAGGTTGACAAAAAACGAGCCTGGATAGCTATTAAGGCCATCCTGGGCTTAACTAAAATAAAAAACGGCCAAGAGCTCTTTGAGCTATTGGCCAAGATAAACAATCAAGGCCTGGGATAACCGGGCTTTTTTATTCCAATACTATTGCCAGCTAAAATTAATTTTGTTAGTCTTAAGATAATTGGAGAGGTGCCAGAGCGGTTTAATGGAACAGTCTTGAAAACTGTCGTCCGTGAAAGCGGACCGCGAGTTCGAATCTCGCCCTCTCCGCCAATTAAAAAACAGAGCCGCTAAGGCTCCGTTTTTTATAATCTCAATAACAATTTCTATTGTTGGATATCGTGTCTAACCGCCTCAAGCTGAGTTTCATCAATAATGTCGGCAGCACTATTAACAGTATTTTCTAAATCATTTAATTCATTTTCCACAAAACTCATATCACGGTTAAGCTCGTCTTCCACAGCGGCAATGTCGTTGGACATTTGATCGGTGGCCACCGCCATAGCTGAATAATCTTCAGCGGTAAACGGCACTGTTGTATCTAAGTCAATATCTTCTTGAATCAAATCTTTGATTTGTTCTTTGATATCAAAAGTTAAATCATTGTTCTCGAGTAAAGCAAGAATCTGCTGTTTACGATCAGCGGTCAGAGAACTATTTTTGATTGAATCAATTAGCTGCTGCTTATTCATAATAATTATAATTATAATTTATAAAACTAGACCGCACCCCCTACCATTTGCAAAAGATTCATTTTTTCTAATAAAATCTCTCGCTTTTGACGTAAGGCTTCAGCTTTATCAGCAGCTTCCTGTTCTTTTTGCAAGATTCTCTCATGCTCAGCGATTAAACGATTCATTCTAATTTCATTCATCTTCTGACGATAGGCGTCCTTGATTCGAGCTACCTCCATTTTAGCGGCGGCAAAAGCATTTTCACCAAAAGCTTTAATCTTGTTATATCTATTTTCAATTCCACCCTTTACCTTTTCTAATCCCTCTTTGGTTTTTCCAGCCGCGAAAGCAGCAATATCTTTAGCTAATTCAATTTTATCTTGAGCAAATTCCTGAATCTGCTCCGCTTTATCTTGAACAAAATCACGAGCTTTCTCATAATTAGACTCAACGAATTCGGCCGCTTGAGCCCCTTTCTCACTGACCTTTTCACTGACTACTTCATAACCCTTTTTGGCCAGCACATCAGCTGACAAAGTGGCTGCCAAAGCTTCGCCGCCAAAAGATTTGGCCTTGGATCCAAATCGGGAAAAAGCACCGCCAATTTTACTAAATAAAGACTTGGCTTTGTCTTTGGCTTTAGAGAAAAATTCGCCGATAGAGGCAATTCTTTCTCGACCCTTGGCAAAAGGATCGTTTTCTGACTTAGCGTCAGAACTCGTCTCTACTGTTTTGATTACTTCTTCGTGATTGACCTCTGGCACATCCCTTCCTTGGTCGGCACTTGAATCAGAATGCAAGTCAATTTGTTCCTGCGGCATAAAATTTTGAATAATTTTTAAATTTGAATTATTACTTCGTAAGTATAGCACAATTTAAGATAAAAATCAATGTTGGAATTAACATAATATTATACTTTTTATGAATAATTTTGTATAATGATAAAAAGAATTATTTAGCTGCCACCTATGAACAAAATTGATTGGCCAAAACTACTCGGCTCGCTAGTTATAACCTTCGGGGCTAGCTGGTTGGGATCTAGCTTAACCCAGCCAAGCATTCAAGGCTGGTATGCCAATATTAACAGAACCGCCCTAACTCCTCCCAATTGGATTTTTGCCCCCGTTTGGACAATCCTGTTTTTCTTGATGGCTGTTGCCCTTTACATCATCTGGTCGGGCCGTAACAAGAAAAAGACTAGAAAAAAGGCGGTTCAATTATATTTCGGCCAATTAGCCGCTAATGTCGCTTGGTCGGGCATCTTCTTTGGTTTGTATAATATCGGGCTAGCTTTTATTGAAATAATTTTCTTGCTAATCTTGATAACCTACTGCCTTTTAGCCTTTAGTCGAATCAACCGCGCGGCTGGCTGGCTGATGTTCCCCTATTTCTTGTGGGTTTGTTTTGCCACCGTTCTCAATTTATCTTTGTGGCTAGTTAATTAAAACTGCCATTAAATAAATAAAAACACCCCAATGGGGTGTTTTTATTTACAACCAGTTTATTTTAATAACCGGCCGACATCTTGAAAAGTAATTAAAATTATCAAGCTCAATAACAAAATAAAGCCGATATTGTGAACCAGGGCCTCAACCTGTGCTTTAGTTCGGCGGCC
>CAYNWZ010000039.1:0-5711 GCA_964401085.1 uncultured Gammaproteobacteria bacterium | reverse complement strand
ATTTCGCTAAGCGCTAGAATAAATGAATTATGAGCTGGCTGATAAAGCCAAGCTGGTCCGACAACCGCTGACTGCTGGCTTAAAAAACCAGTATAATTGCCTAAACCCACCCCTAGGGGGTGGTTTTTTATAACTGGCCAAGCTTGCCGATAACCATCTTGACGCTCAACTAAAGATTTCTGTTCCAGGCGCGCTTGACCGGTTAAGCGGCTATGCCCCAAATCATGAAATGGCCACAACCATAAGCCTAGCCAAACAACTAGACTAGCTAAAAAAATAACTAAAAACTTGCGCTCGACTCTTTGTTTGTGGCCAGCCAATATAATCGCCGCCAGCCAGCCGATAAAAACAGCTATCCAGGCCGCCCGGCTCCAGCTAACCAGCATCGACAATGACCACAGACTAATTCCAATAGTCAAAAATCCGCGCGCTAAACTGCTATTAAGGCGACGCCAACTAATCATCGCCAACAAAACAGCTATGGCCATGACCGCTCCCAAAATATTTGGCTGATCAAAGCTGCCATAGGCTCTAAGCCAGCGCCCAGTTACCTGCCCCCAGGAATTAGTCGCCTCAATCACCGCTACCCCCAAATCACCTGGAAAATGAGCCGCTAGGCCCAGCCATTTATTGGCCACGGCCTGCTGCGTAATAAATTGAACAATACCTAAAATGGCTGGGGCTATTAAACCGATTAAAATCAAGCTTAACCAGCGGCGCAATGGCCACCTCTGCCAAGCCAACAATCGCCACCAACCAAAGCTCCAAATGATTAATCTCAATAAACTAAAGACAACCAAATCAGGCTTAGTCCCATTGGCTAAAAGGCTAATGCCGCTAAATAACCATAGGCCGGCCAGCCAATGAATAAAATATTTATCCAGACGGCTTAATGATGACTGTTGTTTTGGTCTAGCTAAATAGGTAGCCAATAATGCTAAAATCAATAAGATATCGCTGGCATATAGACTAATTGTTCCATATTCCCAAAAAGCGCCGCCCAAATCGCCAGCCTTGATAATCCAACGCGTTGACCAAGGAATGGCTAAACACAATGCCAGGCTCAATAAGCGGCTAATTCTATCTAGCCAGCCACTGCCAACATAATAATCAATTGAATCAGTCTTAATTCTTTCCACTTCTCCATTCCTCAACCCCTTAATAGCCGTTAATAAGCGTTGGCGAAAATGATGACGACGATCAATGGTGTGCAGCTTAATCACCTGATGATTAACAACCACTCGTTGATCTTTATTCATTAGCTCTCTAACTGCTGATGGCAAAAATCGCTGTTGCCAATAGGCCATTGTTTTTTCCCAGGGACTAGCCAGCCAAGCGGCCAGCCTAGAACTAATAATGGTCATTTTATCAACAATCCGCCGATTATTCGCCAGCAAGTAGTTGCCGGGGCGCCAATTGGGTAAATAAGTTTTCAACCATGGGTTCTGTTTAATAATTCTAGTATAGCCAACGCCTTGCTCGACTAGCGGCCGCAAATTAGCCAACCAGTAGATATAATACCAATCCGGGCAGCCAGCTTCATCGGGTAATTTAAAGCGATCAATCCGCAGGTCATCGCTAGACAGCCAAAAACTTAAACAAACCTTATCACGGCGATTCTCGGGCGTCGGTCGCAGGCCGCAGAGCTGCAAACCAAGCGCCGCCCAAAAACGACACACCCACAAACAACCCGGGCGAGTAATAATAAATAAATCAATATCACCGCCAGCTCGTAGATTATAAGACCCCATCAAATTGGCCAAAGCCACGAATTGAACACCTGGTAACCAACGCAGCCAATTGGCCACTCGCTGTGCCTTTTTAAGTTTATAAACTGAGACTGGATAGCGCTGCTGACGGCAGTCAACGGCCGATTCTTGGCCCGGCAAATAATAATAGCCATTCTTTTCAGCCAACCGACCAGCGGCCACTAATCGTTCTAATGACTGGCTAACAGTCAACAAATCAGCCTTTTGCGGAAGAAATGACCAAGCTTCCCACTGACTGAGCGGATATTTAAATAATGAAAAATAGGCCACCGTCTGCAAGATGGCCGCCTCAATATCCCAATCAGCCTGTTGCCGGCGTTCTACAAAACGGCTAACCATAAATTAATCATCTTGCGGCTTACCAATTTCTAGCGGCTCCACCTGAGCTTCAGCGCCAGTGATTTTAACAATATCGCGATCAACCTTCTTAAATTCCTGATAAGCATGATTATAATGATTAACCACCGTCCCTAGTCCAGATCCGAGCTTGCGCAAAAACTCTTCATAGGCAGCCAGATGCCGCGCTAATTTTTCCACATTAACCTTGATTGTCTTGGCATTCTCCTCAATCTGCAACGCCTTTAAGCCCTGAAGAACTGTCTGTAGATAAGCCAGAAAGCTAGTCGGTGAAACAATAATGACGTGCTTATCGCGAAAAGCGTATTCAATCAAATCTTTAGTCTCAATCTGAATAGCTCCAACCTTGTTAACTAATAAATCATAATAAATCGCCTCCGACGGTATAAACATGAAAGCGAAATCCATTGTCCCCTCGGCTGGTCGAACATATTTACTAGTCTCATCAATCCGATTCTTTAAATCTTGCTTAAAGGCCTTTTCTAAACGAGTTCGCTGCTCATTATCGCTGGTGTTAAGAATTTTCTCATAATTTTCCAACGAAAATTTGGAATCAATCGGAATGACTTTATCGCGAACAAAAACGACAGCGTCAACAATCTCGCCATTCTTAAAGGGATATTGGACCTGAAAAGTGCCGGGCGGCAAAACATTCTTCAAAATTTCCTCTAAAAAATACTCACCAAGAACACCGCGCTGCTTGGGATTTTTCAAAATATCTTGCAAATTTTGCAGCTGACTGGAAAAACCGAGAATTTGTTTATTACTAGATTGCAATTCGGCTAAGTTGCGGGTCACATCGCCAAGCAGCCGATTAGACTGGTTAGCGATTGATTGCACCGCGTTCATGGTATTTTGATATTGGTTTTGGCTAGCCTGATGGGTCTCACGCAATTTTTCATCCAGCAAAACTTTCAACTCGCCATTTTGCGTCGCCAGCAGGCCAATTTTTTCCTGTAAAACAATCATCTTATCTCCGCCACCATCACGCCTAGCCACTACCAGCCAGACCAAGGTGCCAGCCAATAAAACAACGGCAATAGCTAAAATTATTTCCATATAATTACCAATCAATATTAAATAAATGGCGAGCATTATCGGTAGTGATATCGGCAATCCGCTCTAGCGGTCGGTTTTTCAATTGGCCAATTCGTTCGGCCGCCAAGCTGACCAGCCCCGGTTCGTTGCGCTGGCCGCGAAACGGCGCTGGTGTCAAATATGGGCAATCCGTTTCCACCAAGAATTTATCCATCGGCATTTTCTTAATCAAATAATCCCAATCGTGAGAAAAAGTTATTAAGCCGTTAAACGATATCAATAAGCCAATAGCGAAATATTCGTTAGCCAAGCTTTCGTTGCCGGAAAAACAATGAACAACCCCCCAAGGATGAGACACTGGCAATAGCTGGCGGTATTCGCGGCGAAAATCTTGGAGCAGCGGCAGTAAATCATTATGGGCATCGCGGCAATGCAGGATCACTGGCAATTCCCGTTTGGCCGCCAAGATTAATTGCTGACTCAAAACTTGTCGCTGTTTGTCTTTAATCTGCTCAGGACTGGCAGCGAATTCATCTAAATGATAATAATCCAAGCCAACTTCACCAATGGCTACCACTTTGCTAAAATCGGCCAATTTGCCGTAGACTTCATTATCAAAATCTTCCCCGCGCGTTATAAAATTATAATCATCGCCCTGGACACGGGCGGCAAATAAATGAGTTGGATGCAGGCCGACCGCTGCCCAAACTCCATGTTCATAACGGTTAGCGTAATCAATCGCCCGCTTAGAAGTCCGCGCCTCCGAACCAACCAGAATCATGCCGACGCCAGCCTCTAGAGAACGCTTGATAACCTCGTCGCCGTCATCTTTAAAAGCATTAAAATTAACATGAGCATGAGTATCAACTAGGCGCATAAGCAAAAAATTATCCAAATAAACTAAAGCCTCAGCTGACTTTAATCTAGCACAATTAACCAGCTTCGTCCACCCTGTTTAGCCTATAAAATAAGCCTGTGCTTGACAGGCCAGATAATTAGTGGTAAATACAAAGTGTCTTAAAATAGGACAAAATATAAAAAAGGAGCCCAGAAATGGCCATTAGTTCTTTACATCCTGAAATGCCCGCAGATGAACTACACGCTATAGCGGTAGGATTCAATTCAGTGAACGAGGCAAACATTATTCTACAACACACAAACTGTTCGAAAGCAACAAGACAGATGGTTGTCGCCAAATTATACCTATTTGACGACAAAGAACTAAGATCAATCCCCGAATACTATCACGACGATATTCACGCCGTGGCCCAACAAAAACTCGGTGACCCAACGGTCACTGCTACAGGATAAAAACTTCAACCCAGCTCAAGGGACGCATCCGGTTAACCGGCTCTGTGTCCCTCTTTTAAATTCTAACGAATAATCTTAATAGCCGAGATATCTTGGCAGTCAATAATCCGCGATGGCGGATTTTTTAATATTCCAGCGTCAATTATTAAATCGGGCCGATCATTTATAAAATATTGGCCAGCCTCGTCAATGCTGGTAATCGGCGTTTGGCCAGCTAAATTAGCACTAGTGGAAACTATCGGCTGGCCGACCAGAGCAATTAATTGATTAAGCCAATCATTTTTAGGCCAACGCATGGCAATTGTCGCCAAACCGCCAGTGACAGCAATCGGCAGATTCGACCGGCTCGGCAAAATTGCCGTTATCGGGCCTGGCCATAGCTCGGCTAAATATTTCTGAGCAGCCCCGCTAATCATGGCGTAATCGCTAGCCATTTGCAGGCCATTAACTAAGACAATCAGCGGTTTATCGGCAGAACGCCCCTTAATGGCGGCTATCCGCCGCACAGCGGCTTCATCTTGAGCTAAGCAACTCAATCCGTAAATAGTGTCGGTTGGCAATAAAACAACTTGACCAGATAGTAAAACAGCTGCCGCTTGGCTAAGGCTAGCGATAGAATCGGCCAAGGACAGAGTGACGACCTCCATAAACTACCACAACGCCTGCATCTGCTTGAGCACCATCGGCAAGAGCGGCCATAAAATCTTGCCAATAGTCATTAAATATGGGGCGATAATTGATTGACTTAATTGCTGGCCAAGCTCAGTGCTGGTTGGCAAATAACGGCTTAAAAAAAATAAGATCAACGACCAAGACAGGGCAGCCTCAGCCAGATTTAAAATGCCACCCAATAACCGATTAACCGTCTTCATCAAGGGAATAATCGTAATAGCCTCCAAAATGCCGCCCAACAAAGAGAAAACCCAAGCTGTCAAATTGCTGGCGACAAAAAATAAGATAACAAAAATGGTAATCTTATTAACTAGCCAGGATTCAGAAAAATGTTGCGTTAACCAATCAAAGCCAAAGACATAATAATGACTAGCTATCCAGGCGCCGACTGCTAGGCCGATCAGCGATCCGACTACCTTGAATAAACCGCGCCGCAGACCAGCTAAAAAAGCCAGCCCCAGAACGATGATAAAGAAAATATCAACTGCCAACATATATTTTATTGAAGATTATTAGGTTGATCAAAACGCGGGAATAGCGGTTCTGGCTTGCCAATTAACGGTT
>CAYNWZ010000038.1:0-6091 GCA_964401085.1 uncultured Gammaproteobacteria bacterium | reverse complement strand
AATATTATGTTCGTGCCTAAAGTGTTAGCTGCTTTGTATCAACGGTGGGGCTAAATGAGTACAACATAAGAGAATATATCGAACGACAGAATAATTTTGATTCCGGTGTTGATATAACTAAGGAAATTGCTTCGCCGAATTATCATGAGTAGCGGAGCAAGGGGAAACCCCGTATGAAAAAAGCCATCCCCTTAGGGTGGCTTTTTGAGTGCGGGGAGGACGTCATTTATTTCAACAATTTATCCAAATTAAAGCCCTCGTGCTGACTATCGCTATAATTAGTCCATTGTTTTTGATCAAAACGTGGTGCAGTTAAACGATAAGAAACCTCAACAGCGGCCCGGTTAATATTGTCCGGACGAGCAAAAATATTAATTGATCGGCCGTCCCAATCTTTTTCGTACCAAGCCTGGCCAGAAAAATTCGGCGTTAATAGACAAGCGGTTTGGTCAAAATGCTCTTGATTATTAATCAAATTAGTGGTGCGGCCGAACAGCCAAATATCTGATCCTTCTGAATTATTCTGAAAATCCAATTTAGCCATAAATAAACCAGCCGACTGTTTATCTAGTGTTATGGTTCCGCTAGTTTCTTCTTTAACACCAGTCATACCAGCCATGTAAGTAGCATATTTCTGGCCGTCAATTGTATAGATTGGGTCAACCGTGCCAACATCTAGTTTGGAGCTGCCGCCATCGCCAATAGTTACTAGAGCGCCAGCCAAGGAAGAGGAATATTCAATACTCATTAAATTAACCGATCCATTGGTAAAAATAGCTTTACCATTAGCATCAAGAGAAAATTTTTCACCACCGTTGGTAGTAAAGGCTACCGTATCTGCTGCTTTACGGAATAAGCCAGTGTTGGTATCACCAATCCAGGAAAATGTTGGGTTGGTGGTTGATGAATTTTGAGCTAAATATTGCCCACTTTGGGTGAAAAAATAGTCATTTGTTCTAATAATACCATTAACATAAACAGCCGTTGTGGCTCCAGGATCAAAATAATCAGAACCACCACCATTATCTTGAAACCTTCCAGCTGAAATAATGCCAGTACCTGATGAAAAAATAGAACCATTATCAAACGACACTGTTCCGGCTACGGTCAATTTGGTGCTTGGAGAACTAGTGCCAATACCTATATTTGTGCCATTATCATAAATAATGCTATCGCCTAAAGTATCACTAGCTGACCAACGGGTAACATAATTGGTGGTGCCAGTCATAGCGGTGAAAGCTGAAGTACCATTGCCTTTAAGCACGCCAGTTAGGCTAGTCGCTCCAGTTCCGCCATTACCAACTGCTAACTGGGTTCCAGACCAATTGCTGTTATTAATTGTACTCAGAGTTGCCAACGACCCCAGTCCAAGCGAAGTGCGGCCAGTGGTTGCGTTAAGGCCGGTGGACCCGCCATCCCATTTCAGGCGATCAGTATAAGCACTGTTCCAGTTAGTACTATTGCCACCAGTGGCGGTAATAACTCCGTTAGCATGTAGGATGGTGCTTGGGGTGCTGGTACCAATACCGACATTACCAGCTTCATCGACATAAACACCCTCATTACCACCATCATTAGATAACCAATGTTTATTCATTGCGACATTCTGCTCAGCAGTATGATTACCTAGGTTGTCGCCAGTAGAACCACCAGCCGGCGTGGCGCAAGTCAAAGTACTGCCAATGGCGGAAACAAATTGGCCAGCCGAACAAGCTGATGGAAAAGTATTGATTCGGCTCCAAGCAATTTGTTGTCCGTCAACATAGGCCTTAGTAGTGGCATGGCCATCAGCCGTTGGTGTGCCAACAATAATTGGACTATCAAAATAGCCTGTACCGACAACTGACAACTTGTAATTTGGACTAGTAGTTCCGATGCCAAGGTTGCCGGAAGAGTTTATCCTCATTGCCTCAAACAAACCAGTAGCATAAACAGAAAAGATTAAATTAGTCTGGTTGGATCCAGAGTAAAGATTGGTTATTCTCCCAGTCGCCGTGCTATTAGTAACAAAATCAATGGCGGTTCCCGAAGTTCCAACAGTATAGTTAGCATTTCTTAATTTTAATTGAGAAACTATGCTATTAGAGTTACTATATAATGTCAATAATCCAGACGGACTATTGGTGCCAATACCGACATTACCGGACGCATCAACATAAAGCCCCTCATTGCCGCCATCGCCCGACAACCAATAACTATTAAGCTTCAAGTTCTGCGTGGCGCTATGATCGCCCAGATTATCACCGCCAGTGGCCGTCCCGCAATCCGTTGATTTGGCAGCAATATCACCATCAGAGGTCACATAAAGACAACGGCTGCTGGTGCCAGTAAGATTGGTCCGAATCGTGCCAGCGACATGTAATTTAGCTCCAGGGGTAGCCGTGCCAATACCGACATTACCGGAATTGCTACTGGAAATATCATTACCAGAAACGGTCCAGGAATTAACTAATCCAGCTAAAGCCGAATCAACATAATTACGGTCAACAGCATCGCTACTAGTAATCGGGGTACCAATTCTCACGGCTCCAGTAAAATAACCGGTGCCGGCGACTGCTAATTTGCCTTGAGGACTGGTAGTCCCAATCCCGACATTAGTATTATCATCATAAATAATACTGTTAGCTAAGGTACTAGTATTACTCCATTTAGCAACAGAACCAATGGTTCCAGATCCACCAACTCCGCCGCCGCTAGTCGTGCCACAGCCAATAACACCGCTAGTCGTATTTAGGCTGCCACAGTCTGCTAGGGCATTAGGGTCGCTAATCTTTAATCCGCTATCCATTAATAGGCCCGGATCTTGATACATCATTAATGATCCACTCGCGGTTCCATCTAAGAAATTGATAAAATTTTGACAATTATTGGAACTGTCGCAAACTTCATACCAAGAATCCCAGGCATCGGGGTTAGTGGAACTGTTAAATCTAAACTGCAGGTATTGACTAAAACCATTAGAGGAGTCACCGTCTCTAATAAATGCTAATTGGCCAGCCATAGCTAGGCCTGTATCCTTGTTATCGCGATGATAAACCGAGCTTAATCCGTTAACCTCCGATGAGGTTGGATTAGAATCCCAATAGCTTTGATTACTAGAAGCGATAAAAGATTGGCTGTTCTGGCTAATCTGATCTGGATTAAGTTCACCGACCAACATCTTAAGATTGCTACTACTAAGGCTGCTACCGCTAATATTAATGCCATAAGTCGATCCATCGGCAACCACTAATGAAAAGCCGTCATGATAAAGCTGCCCGCTTGGTGAAACACTCAATCCATAAGCATTGGCATTGAGATAGTTCAAATAAATATATCCGCTAGTTGAAGTACCCGACTGAAGCAATATGTTGCCACTATCATTAAAGAAGCACTTGAAATCAGCTGGACAGGTGCTGGGATCGGCCATAACCGGCGACCAATAAAACAAACTGACGGCTAAAAAAACCATCACTAAGCCACTGAAGAGCCATTTTTTATGCATAAAATTCAACACAAATTATTTGCCAATATTATAACATTTTAAACAAACTGCCACAAGCGACTAGTCTTAGTTATAGACGAAAATAATTAAGGGTAATCATTTTTAAACATGGCGATTGCCATTGATTAATTGGTGGCGACACCTGCCAGCGCCACCACAATTGTTCGGCCGGTTTAGAAAAGTTAAATCTCTCACCAATATTGACCGCTTGCCAGTGCTGGCCATCGATTGACAAAGACCATTTTTGATTAAACCCCGACCAACCACCCAGCGCATTAGCAATCGTTGCCCCAATAATTTTTGGCTTAACCTGGTCATAAGAAGTTAGATTGACCGAAACAACTTGACTATCATTTGGGGATATAAAACCCAGATCATTAATTGACCAAAAATAAGCCTGCCCTTGTCCATTGATAATCTTAGCCTGCAGGTTGTTCTTGCTAGAATTAACCGATAAATAGACTGATTGGCTATCAATTGGCAATTGATTTGATAAATCAAGAGCCCCCTCGATCCAGTCAGTTCCGTTTTGCCAAAACTTCAGCCAGCGAACCGGCTGGTTGGCTTGATTAAAAACATACCAGGTAGTATCTCTACCTTGGCCGGTATAAATAATTTTAGGACGAAAACCGCCAGCATTAACTCTAATACCAAAAAAATGATTTAGGCTTCGCATTTCCGAACCTTTAAATTGCCAGGCTAGGCCATCATAGGCACTATATAAAACCAAAAAACTATCCACTCGACCGCCGGCTACTAGATAGCCAAGATACTGACTCTGGGCTGGCTGGTTATTGCTGTTCAATAAGTTAATGGCCGTAAATTTTTGACCGTCAAACAACCAAGCCAGCGGCTGGTATTCTTTTTCAGCTAACCTTTGAACCCCACCAATAAACCAACGATCTTCTAAGAGACTAACGCTTAAATTAAGTAATTTAGCTTGGTTATTAGTTGGCAAAGCTAAACGTTTTTGTTGATAAATCAATTGACCATCTTTAATCTTTAAACATTTATCACCAATGCAAGACCGATCAATATCCAGCCAGTTATCAACCAATTGACATTGATTGTCTAGATCCAAACAACTCCCTAAATTAGTTAGCTGAAGATTCGGCTTAAAGGTAAAAACCATAGCCGACGAATCACGAACTAAGCTGGTTTGATTCTTATCAAGCCAAGCAGTACCTGAAAATAAATCGCTGAAACTGGCAAAGTATTCAGTTGGCTGACTAACCGTCTTGGCACTATTATTAGTAGTAGACTCAGCTTTGTTTCCCTCCAAGTTCGGACTAGCTACTGGTCTTGGCCGCAGTAACCATAGACAATAGACCGTCAAAATAATCAACGGAATAATGATCAACAACCAATAATTAAAAACGAGGCGACTAAATCCTTGCTTCTTCATAGGCCCATTAAAGGCAAAAAACACAGACCAGCTGTGTTTTTTGCTATCACATCAAGATTTCTATTGGTTAAAACTATTTGACAATCATCGTACCCTTTTCACCGCGAGCGGCATGACCAGGAACATCACAATGAAAGGCATACTCACCGGATTTAGGAGCATTAAAGGTAATCGCCCTAGTTTCATCAGGACCAACACCAATAGCAACGGCAGCTAGAGATGGATCGTCGAATAATAAAACGTGAGTCATCTTATCAACAGAAGTCAACGACATAGTAACCAATTGACCAGCCTTGACCTCAAAAGTGTTTGGTTTGAAACCTTCGGCACTGCCAGTTAATTTAACTGAGCCACCTGGAAGCGCTTCAACGCTGATTGGCGCCGTCTGCTGTGGCGCCTCTGGCGAGCCGGGCCGAGCATCGTTCTTGACTGGCTTACCAGTCGGGGTTACAACAACATTCTCCATAACCTTGCTGGTACCTTCAACAACCGGTTTAGCCTGCATGACCTCCTCTGGAGTAGCAATCGCCTTATCGGTGTCTAAATCGGTTGGAGCAACCTTGACCTCTGACTCGCCCGAAATGTTGTTACCAGCTTTTTTGTTGCCAGCCACAACAACGACCATCACCAAAATAATAGCCAAAACGGCCACTCCGGCGATAATCAATAAATTTTTCTTGTTGTCCATAAATAATTGGAGTTAATAAATAATTATAATAATTTTGTTTCTTATATTATAACACCCAACCAATTGATTGCCAAGATTTATTAGGCTAGCGAATAATTAACGATGTTGTCTCCGACTGATCAGGAGCCAGGGTTGGCCACTGGCGCCAATCATAGCGCTGACCAATTAAACGATAAGAAAACTTAGTTGGTCGAGTGGCATAAAATATAATTTGATTGTTGTTAATCTCATAGGACAAGCTAGTCGGTCGGCCATAGGCTGTTATTAACACATCAACCCTGTCGGGCTGAAAATCAACAATCCGCCGCCAAACCCACAAATCACTGCCTGGTTCTTGTTTGGAAAAATCAAGTCTCCAAGAACAATAATTGTCGTCGCATTTCTGAATTTCGCCTCGTCCGACATATTCTTCTTTAACACCGCCAACAATTGACGGTGCATAAGTAGAATACTTAACCCCATCAATATCATACAACGGGTCAATAGTGGTAACTGTTAATTTATTGACTCCGAC
>CAYNWZ010000037.1:0-6727 GCA_964401085.1 uncultured Gammaproteobacteria bacterium | reverse complement strand
TTCATTAATTAAAAGTCAGGCGCGCTAATAATTTATCCTGCTCAGTCACCCGCCCAATAATTGCCAGATTAAGTCCCTGGTCAACAAAAATTTGTCGGGCCACGGCCTGAATTTGTTCCGCGGTCACAGCCCGCACTTTGGCCAAGTATTCAGTTGGTGTGTCCAGGTTATCTTGGACATTGCCCTGGCCCAAGCACAGAACCTGTTGCCGAGCATACCACTGAGCCAAATCGTCTGAACCCTCTAGTCCTAGAACAAGGCGACCGGCCAAGAATTTCTTGATGCGCTCCAACTCGGCAGCATCAACCAATTCAGTGGTTAGTTTCTTATACTCGGCGATAATAGTCGCTACCGCCTGAGAAACCGCCTCTTTTTTAATGCCGGCCGCAGTTACCAAATAACCACTATCAGTATAATCTTCAACGCTAGTCCGGACATAATAAGCTAGTCCTTGTCGCTCACGGATCTGCAAAAACAAACGAGAGCTCATTGAACCGCCCAGGATAGCGGCCAAAAGACGACTGGGTAATTCTTGCGGATGACCATAAGGAAAAGCCCGAACCCCTAAAGCTAAATGCAATTGATCAGTATCTTTGTCAGCAACCAATAATCGGGGCTGACTTTGTTGTTCAACGACTGGCAGCTTGTCTTGAAAATTGGCTGCTGTCGGCCACTGAGCAAAATATTTATTCACTAAGCCGTCAACATCATCGGGCAGCTGGCCAGCTAAACAAATAACTGTCCGCTGCTGGCCATAATTCTGCCGCCAATAATTAATAAAATCATCTCTGTGAAAGGCGCTAACCGTCTCCTTGCGCCCAGCTGTATCCCAGCCGGCTGGCGTATCGCCATAAAGAGTTTGTTCAAAGACATCCTCTAGGTGCATCATCGGATTGTCCTGATACATGTTAATCTCTTCAATTATAACCCCACGCTCACGGTCTATCTCCTCGCCAGAAAATTGCGAGTTTAAAAGCATGTCGCTAAGAACATCCAAAGCGACAGCCGTTTGATCAGCCGCGCACTTTACATAATAACCAGTATATTCCTTACTGGTGAAAGCATTATACTCGCCGCCGATGGCGTCTAGCTCGCTGGAAATTGCCAAGGTTGACGGCCGATTGGTCGTCCCCTTAAAAAACATGTGCTCCAAAAAATGAGATAAACCGCTTTGATTAGCAGTTTCATATTTAGAACCAACGGCGATAACTACCAAGGCGGTGAAAGTTGGACAGTTGGCCAAAGGAACCTTTAAGATTAATGGGCGTTCGCCAGATATTTGTCGTTGCCACATAGTCTAAGAATCTAATTTACTAGATAAATAGCTGACCAGCTCACTAAGTTGAACGGTTGCCTGCTTCATAGTGTCGCGGTCGCGCACCGTAACAGTGCCTTTTTCCAGAGTATCAAAATCGATGGTCACACAATAAGGGGTACCGATTTCGTCTTGACGGCGATAGCGCTTACCAACATTGCCATTGTCATCAAACTCACAACGCCAGCGCATTTTAACTTGATCAAAAACTTCTTGCGCCGCCTTGATTAGTTCTGGCTTATTGCGCAACAAAGGAAAAACAGCCACTTTGACTGGAGCCAAAGCTGGTTTTAGTTTTAAAACCACTCGCTTGTCACCCTCTGCCAAATCCTCTTCCTGATAAGCTTCGCTTAATAACATTAGAAAAACGCGACCAACTCCAGACGATGATTCAACAATATGCGGAATAAACCTCTGATCAGTTGACTGATCATAGTATTCCAAAGAATGGTCATCGCTGTGACCAGAAAATTTCTGATGTTGGCTTAGGTCATAATCGCCACGGGCGTGAATACCCTCAATCTCTTGAAAACCAAATGGAAATTTATATTCAATGTCAAAAGCCGCTTTAGCGTAAAAAACTAATTTCTCGTGCTCGTGCCAACGCAAATTGGCTGGATTAATACCTAAAATATCCACATAATAATCCCAGCGACGCTGTTTCCAAAGGTTAAAATCAGCCAAATCATCGGTTGGTCGAATAAAATACTGCAACTCCATCTGTTCAAATTCCCGGGTGCGAAAAATAAATTGCCGAGCGGTTATTTCATTGCGGAAGGCTTTGCCGACCTGAGCAATGCCAAAGGGCAGCTTTAAACGGGTGCTGTCCATGATATTTTTATAGTTGACGTAAATGCCCTGGCAAGTTTCACCGCGCAAATAAACCGGATCACTGCCGTTACCAGTAAAATTACCCAGATTGGATTGCACCAATAAATTGAATTTACGGACCGCCGTAAAATCTTGATGACCACACTCTGGGCAAACAATCAGATGACGATAATCATCAAATAGCTGGTTAATCTCATTTTCCGACATAGTTTCGCTGGCCTCAGCGCCAACTTTTTCTAAAAGATGATCAACGCGCAACCGAGCATGACAATCACGGCATTCGGTCAATGGATCAGAAAAACCGGCGACATGACCGCTAGCCTGCCAGACTCGCGGATTCATGAAGATGGCGCTATCCAAGCCGCTAATATTATCATAGCGATAAACCAGCTCCCGCCACCAAGTTTGTTTAATATTATTAATAAGCTCAACCCCATAGGGGCCGTAGTCATAAACCGCGGCTAATCCGCCATAAATCTCCGATGACGGATAGACAAAACCGCGACGCTTACAAAAGCCGACCAATGACTCTAAAGTTACTTCAGACATAAGATAAAATAAGGCATTAAGGCCTTTTTAGTCTATCACTGGACTTAATTTTTGGCAATCAATCTGGCAATTACTGTTATTATTCAGTGTTGCCTTGACAAAACTGATTAAAAATTTTAATCTACCAATTGTCTTAACCGACAAATAAAAAACAGGGAGGCTCAGAATTATGAGCTTTGAAGCACAAACAGTAGTCTTGGGAGCAACCATTTGGTCAAAGTGGCTACATTTTATCGTCACCAACAAAAATGGTGAACAAACAATGCTAAAGGCTGACGACATAGAGGCATCCGTCAGATCAAAACTGCAAGTGGCACGGCTTGGCTGCGCTGAATGTCAGTTTATAACCGAAGTTCTGCAGAGCAGAAGGGTCGTCTTGAGCAGAGAAGATATTTCTGCTCAAAACTTTAACCCCATCTTGGAGGTCCTACCTCCGATGAAAAGAAAATACAAAAAACAGCCCAAAAAACGCCGGTAGAGGCGTTGGTTCCAAAGATAAATTTTGGCTGACACTTCGGTGTCGGCCTTTTCTTATCCAAAATTAAAACCGCCAACCCGTCGGCCAGCGGTTCTAACCCCCTCCTTATCATCAACTAGCTGATGGCTTTATTAAACCGGCTTGGCGAAAACTATAAAAACCGCGGCGGCTAAAAATAACATTATCTAATAACTGTAAGCCAAACGCTTGGCACATGGTCATCATTTTGTTAAAAAACAACAGGTCCATTTCATTGGGCTCGGCGCTGCCAGTTAAATGATTGCTGGCGGCAATCAACTGCTGGGCCGGTAGTTGCAATATCGGTTCAAAAATCTGTCGCGGATGAAAATATGGCTGCTTTAATTGTTCAAATAAAAAATTCTTGCGCCTGAGTTCATGACAGCGGCGATCCAAATAACCAATCGCTAATCTTTCTTGCGTGCAAGAACGTAAATATTTAAATTCTTGGTAAATAACCTCCTGACTATAATAAATATTCTGTAATCTTTGGCGACAAAATCGACGAGTCATGCCGGTGCTAGCTAAAACTAAGTTAGCTTGTTGGCTATTTAATCCGGCCGTTACTAATTCTTCAAAACTAACCCTAATCAAGCATGGCGCCGGAATTCTCTTGAGAATGGCTTGAGCCAAGGGAACACAGGACTTGATGTCTTGGCCCTGACTGATAATAAAGGCTAGCAGCTCACTATTGCTAAATTTAGCTAGGTCAAACTTTAGCCAGCTAGCCGCATCCGGTAATTGGGCCGGAATCTGGCAAATAGACATAACGGCTAGTTAAGAACTAAATGAGGAGGCTAGTTGGAATAATAGTTTGACCAAGCCCATCATAACATTTTTCTTTAGCCAAAAAAAGACAAGCCCCCAATTAGGGGCTTGTCTAAATATTAATCCTGTAAAATCAAAGCATTAATAACTATCTAAATCGTGGACGGCTTGAATTATCCCCAGATCGTGGACCAGAATGGCGCGGTCCCGGGAAGCCAGCCGGACGCTCAGTTGGTAGTCCTTTAGCCTTATAGCGCTCCCAAATAGCTTGATTAGCTGGCAAATCTTTCATAGTCAAATTAACCCGCCCCTGATCATCAATCGCTTTAATCTTAACGGTAACGGTGTCACCTTCTTGCAACATATCCGACGGCTTGCCAACATAAAACGGCGCCAACTCGCTGGCATGAACCATGCCATCACGATTGGGCAATAATTCCACAAAAGCTCCGAAATCTAACAAGCGAACGACTTCGCCAGTAAATTCTTCACCGACTTCTAATTTGCGGGCAATATCTTGCACCCATTTAACTGCCTGATTCAATTTCTCCTGATTAGAGCCGCAAACCATGACTTGCCCATCTTGTTCAATGTCAATCGTTACTTCGCAGGCAGCAATAATTTCATTAATGACCTTGCCACCAGCACCGATAACCTCGCGGATCTTATCAACATCAATAAAGAAGCTAACAATCTTTGGCGCATAAGGCGATAACTCGGCCCGTGGCTCGGCAATCGCCTGATTCATAACATCTAAAATCTGCAAACGACCGCGGCGACTTTGTTCAATGGTAGTTTGAATAATCTCCTTGGTCAAACCATCGGTCTTAGTGTCTAATTGAATAGCGGTGATGCCCTCGGTGGTGCCGGTAATTTTAAAATCCATGCCACCCTGGCCATCTTCCAGGTCTTGAATATCAGTTAAAACTTTCCATTGACTCATGTCTTGATTAGAGGCCAAACCCATAGCCACGCCAGCTACCGGCCGTTTAATCGGTACGCCGGCGTCCATTAGTGATAGTGACGAGGCACAAGTTGAGCCCATTGACGAAGAGCCATTAGAACTCAGCGTCTCACTGACCACTCTAATTGTGTAAGGAAAATCAGCCTTGCTGGGCAAAACTGGGACCAAGGCCTTTTCTGCCAAAGCGCCATGACCAACTTCGCGACGGCCAGCTGTCCTAATCGGCTTGGCTTCACCAGTACAATATGGCGCAAAATTATAATGATGCATGTAACTCTTGGTGGAAACACCCTCGAGACCTTCTAATGATTGTTCGTCACTAGGGGCACCCAAGGTAACAATAGACATTACCTGAGTTTCGCCACGCGAGAACAATCCAACACCATGATTGCGGGGCAGGATGCTAACATCAGCCGAAAGTTCGCGGATTTCATCTAAAGCCCGACCATCAACCCGGCGGCCTGATTGTAAAATGTTATTAGTAACAGCCGCTTCAACCGCAACTTCCACGGTTTGACCGATAACCCAATGACGCAGGCTTTTATCAAAGCTCTGGCTAAATAAATATTCATCTAGCCCATCTTTAATGGCCTCGACGGCCAATTTGCGCTGACCCTTAGTATAATAAACTTTGTCAAATAAAATCGATTCAATATGTTCGCTTAACCATTGCTCGGCAATCTCTTTGGCTTGCTGTTTACGCTCTTGAGCTTGTAACTCATCGGCTGACAGACGCACCACCTTACTTTTCTTTGGTTCAATCGGTCCGACCGCCTGATAAAGTTGTTCTATTAATTCAATTGATCCAGACAAGGCTTCCTGGCCGGCCATAATGGCCTCAAACATGGCCGCTTCCGGAATCTCTTGGGCGCCAGCCTCAATCATAATGACTTTGTTAGCTGTTCCAGCCACGATTAAGTCCAAATCGCTGGTTTCGCGCTGTTCATAGGTGGGGTTAAAAACCAGTTGGCCATCAATCCGACCGACCCGAATACCGCCAATCGGTCCACGCCAATTGACTCCAGAAATTCGCAAAGCGGCTGAAGCGGCCACTAAAGCAACGATGTCATAGTCATTGGTTTGGTCAACTGATAAGACCGTCAAAATAACCTGAACATCGCGCCGCGATGATTCATCAAACAATGGACGAATTGACCGATCAATCATCCGGCCGCTCAGAATAGCCTCGTCAGTCGGCCGACCTTCACGCTTAACCCAGCGAGATCCCTTAATAATACCGGCCGCATAAAGGCGCTCCTCAAAATCAACCATCAAGGGGAAAAAATCACCATCTTCGCGAGCCTCTTTGGCCTCCACCACAGTGGCCATCACCACCGTGTCGCCATATTGGACGGTCACAGCCGCATCGGCCTGATGAGCCAAACGGCCAGTTTTAATAGTTAGCGGACGGCCATGCCAATCGCGGCTAACCACAACTTCTTGCTTCTGCATAAAATTGGGAGCTGCTCTGGTCAACAAACTAAAGGACTATGATTATTTCATAGTGCTCACTGTCTGCCGGCCAAAACTAGCTAATTAATTATTATGTTAAATTAACGACTGATTAAAAACTGACGATCGTTCAGATTAATGAAATCGTCGGCAATCTCCAATAATTTAGTAGAGGTGGTTTGACGAAAACCGGCTATTTCCACTAAACAACCGGTGGTACTCTGAATATAGTTAACTAGTGGAATATAATCACCGTCGCCACTAGCCAAGACGATAACATCTAGTTTATGGGACAACTTCATCGCGTCAATGCTAATTCCAACCTCCCAATCACCCTTCTTGGCTCCGCCAG
>CAYNWZ010000036.1:0-6780 GCA_964401085.1 uncultured Gammaproteobacteria bacterium | reverse complement strand
ACCATTTTAACTGATGATAATGCTAAGTATGTTTTAAGCGTTAAAGATAGCGCGTATTTGCAGCGAACTAAAGAGGCGCGTAATCTGGCTTTAGACTACTATACGGTCGCCAATCAGGCCGTCGGCGTCGCCAAGAGTGTCGCCGATAGCCAAAGCTTTACGGTTGCTGCTGATAAAACTAAGCAATTTTTGAATCAAACCGCCTTGGCTTTAAATTATAGCTATTCCATGCTAGAGGCGACCATTACCAGTAATAATTTTTCTCAAGGGCAGTTGGATAATTACAAGGGGATTGTTAGCAGTCAAAGCAGCCAGGTTAATAGTGCGATTACCGCGGCGGAAACAGCGGCGCAGAGCTATCACAATGCCCAGTCTAGCAGTGAAACGACAGTTGCCAGCGCTCAAGATGGACTAGAACAAGCCAGGGTGGCCCTAGAGAATGCTAAATTGGCGGCAGCCAATAGTTTATCGACAGTGCGGCTAGCTAGCGATCGCCAAATAGCCACCGCTCAATCCCAGTTGGATAATGCCAATAAGGCGGTTGATGTTGCTAAAGCCCAGCTGGCCAGCGTTACCGCTCCGGCTCGATCGGCCGATATTGCTCTAGCGCAAGGCCAGATTAGTCAAGCTCAGGCCAACCTAGCTAGCGCGCAAAAACAAATTGATGATAGCCGTTTATTCTCTCCGCTAGATGGCGTGGTTACGCAAGTTAATTATGAGGTCGGCGAACAATTTTCAGCGGCCGGCAAAGCCTTAATTATGGTCCTGGTTAATAACAGTTTTGATATTGAGGTTGATGTCACTGAGGCCGACATTAATAAGGTTAGAATTGGCAATCCAGTGGAAATTACTCTCGATTCATTTGGTGAAGACACTATTTTCCACGGCCAAGTCTATTTTATTGAACCAGCTCAGACGGTCATTCAAGACGTGGTTTATTATAAAGTTAAAATTAGTTTTAGCGACTCACAAGAGGTCAAGAATTTAACTGAGGCGCGACAGATTCCAATCAAAGCCGGCATGACGGCTAATACGACTATTACCACTGATCAGCGCGACAATGTTATCAAGATACCGAGCCGGGCTATTGTTGAAAAAGATGACGGGGCCAAAGTAGTGCGGATTCTTAAAGACAATAAATTGCAAGAAGTTCCCGCTACTATCGGGCTGCGTGGCGATGAGGGCTTGGTTGAGGTCCTGAGCGGTATTCAGCCAGGCGATCAGGTGGTCACTTTTATCAAGCAACCTAAGGCAGCTGCCGACAAGCAACAATAATTTTATGGCCGAGCATCCTTTGATTGAATTACGGCATTTAGGTAAGACCTATCAAAGCGGCGATCTGCTCACCGACGCGCTCAGCGACATCAATTTCACAATTAATCGCGGCGAATTTATTTCAATCATGGGTCCATCCGGTTCCGGCAAGTCAACCCTAATGCATATTTTGGGCTTGCTAGATCGGCCGACCAGTGGTCAGTATTTATTCAATCACCACAATATTACCGGATTATCTGACGATCAATTAGCGGCTCTGCGCAATCATAGTATCGGCTTTGTTTTTCAGGCCTTTAATTTACTAACCAGAACCAGTGTCTTGGATAATGTCAAGCTGCCATTGCTTTATTCTAAAGATAAAGGGCAGATGGATGAGCGAGCTATCGCGGTTTTGGAAAGTGTTGGGCTGGGGCATCGGTTGCATTATTTTACCAATCAGATATCCGGCGGTGAAAAACAGCGAGTAGCTATTGCGCGGGCGCTGGTTAACGATCCAGAGGTTATTTTTGCTGATGAGCCGACCGGTAATCTTGATTCTAAATCAGGTAATCAGGTGATGCAAATTCTGCAGGAACTTAATCGACAAGGCAAAACGATTATCTTGGTTACTCATGAGACTTTTACCGCCGAACATGCTCAGCGGATTATTCGGATTCGCGACGGTCAATTAGTCGGCGATGAGCTGGTTCAACAGCAGCGTTTAGCCAGCCAGGGACAAATATTGAAATAAGGCGGTCATGGGCGAAGATATTAAACAATCTTTGATCTTAGCTTGGCGGGCTTTAATGAGCAATAAAGTCCGCAGTTTTTTAACTATGCTCGGCATTATTATTGGTGTTGGGGCGGTGATTATTATTATGTCAGTCGGGGCTGGCGCTCAGTCATTAATATTAAATCAATTGGAGGGTCTGGGTAGCGATTTGATTGCTGTTTTGCCTGGCCAGTCCGATGAAAACGGTCCACCCAGCCAGGCTTTTGGCATCACGGTCACCACTTTGAAAGATGACGACGCTCAGGCTTTGCGGCAGGCCAAGAATATAGCTAATGTCCAGGCGGTTAATGCCTATTATCAAGCTCAAATCAATGCCAGTTGGCGAAATAATGATTATGATGTTTCCCTAAATGGGGTAACGGCCAGTTATTTAGATGTGGAAAATGGAACCGTGGAGCGAGGGAGATTTTTTACTGAAGAAGAAGCTAGCTCAGCGGCTCGAGTGGCGGTCTTAGGCAGTGCTGTCGCTGATGAATTGTTTGGAGCGACTGATCCATTAGGGCAAAGAATCAAAGTTAAAAATCAAACTTTAGAGGTGATTGGCGTAATGAAGAGCCGCGGCAAGGTGGCTTTTCAAGATTATGATGATCAAATTTTTGCGCCGCTTGTTTTTGTTCAAAAGATGATTGCCGGAGTTGATTATGTCAGTTTTATTAGAGTTAAACTGAAGCCGGGGGCTGATGTTGATCAATCCCTGGAAGAGGCTAGACAAACTTTGCGTGAACAGCACGGTATTGAGAATCCAATCGATGATGATTTTTCGGTTCGCAGTTTTCGTGATGCTGTGGCTTTAATTACTACCATCACCAATGCCTTAAAATATTTTTTGGCAGCCATGGCAGCGCTATCGTTGTTGGTGGGGGGTATCGGTATTATGAATATATTATTGGTTAGCGTAACCGAGAGAACTAGAGAAATCGGCTTGCGTAAAGCTATCGGGGCGACCGGTAGTCAGATTTTGCGTCAATTTTTATTAGAATCAGTCTGCTTGACTTTAATTGGCGGTCTTTTGGGTATTGTCAGCGGCATTGCCGTTGCCTATTTGGTGGCAGTAGTAGCTAATTTATTGGAATATAAATGGTCTTTTGTCATTTCTTTGCCGGCTTTGTTGTTGGCCGTGTTTATCTCTATGGCTATTGGTGTTGTTTTTGGCCTTTATCCAGCGCGACGAGCTAGTCGGTTAGATCCGATTGAGGCTCTACGCTATGAATAGTATGAGACTGCAAACCGCTTTACAATTAGCTGTCCGATCATTGCGTTTGAATATTTTGCGAACCAGCTTGACGGTTTTAGGCATTATTATTGGAGTGGCGGCGATTGTTGTCGTTTTTGCCGCTGGTGATGGCATTAGAAGTCTGGTTGTTGGCGAAGTGGCGGCTTATGGCACAGATACCATTGAAACCGAAACCAAGGTGCCAACCAAAAAGAATACGACGCCGTTAGCGCAGATTACCACTCTCAAGACCAGCGATATGGAGGCGATTGATCGGCTGGAGAACATTAAATATAGCTATGGTGCCATTCTGGGTCAACAGAAAGTTAGTTGGCGAAATCAGAACAAGCGAGTTTTTTTATTCGGAGTCAGCGCGGCCTATACTGATATTGATAAAAAGAGCCAACCGGTTGAAGGCCGCTTCTTTACTGCCGAAGAAGATCGTGGTCAAGCCATGGTAACCGTGCTTGGCTATAAATTGCGTCAGGAATTATTCGGCGATCAGCCGGCAATCGGCCAATGGATTAAAATTGGCAATGGCAAATTTCAGGTTATTGGCGTTTTAGAGGAGCGGGGTGGGGCAGTTAGTATGATTGATTTTGACAACACCGCCTATTTGCCATTAAAAACTTTACAGAAAAGAATTTTGGGAGTCGATCATGTTCTATACTTGATGCACCAGCTTAAAGATGCGTCTCGGGCCGACGATACTGCCGAAGAAATAAGATTATTGATGCGTGAAAGACATAATATTACCGATCCCGATAAGGATGATTTTTTGGTAACCACAATGGAAGAGCTGCTCAAGACTTTAAACACGGTAACCGGCGCTATTACTTGGCTATTGTTGGCGATTGTGGTCATTTCGTTAATCGTTGGCGGTGTCGGTATTATGAACATTATGTATGTAACGGTTTCCGAGCGGACGCCAGAGATTGGCTTGCGTAAAGCCCTGGGGGCAACTTATCGGGATATTGTCAGCCAATTTTTAGTGGAATCAATACTAATTACTGTTTGGGGATCGCTTATCGGCATCATTCTGGGGCTGATTATGTCGTGGATTTTAAGTTTAGCGGCTAATCATTTTGGTTTAGTCTGGCATTTTGCGATACCCTGGTCGGGTATTATAACGGCCGCTATTTTTTCTTTAGCCTGCGGCTTATTGTTTGGTTTAAGACCAGCACAAAAAGCGGCCCAGCTAGATCCGGTAGAGGCGTTAAGGGCGGAATGATTTTTCCTATTTACCTTGACAAAAGCAGATTGTTATCACAAGATGTCGCTAGCTCTAATAAAAAACAAATAAAAGCGAAAGGAGGTTGCCATGAGCGACATTCTAAACCTTATATCCAACGGACAAGAGGTTATTGAACCTCTTGATGGAACTGCGAGCATTGTGTCTTCAGGGAGTGTTTTTGCTTCTTATGTCGACGAAGACTTTAAGGAGCTTGGTCTGGATAGACCGGGACAGGTCACTCCGGAAACTGGGGTACTTATTTATGAGGTAATTGATAATACCGGGCTTGCCAGTATCTTTAATTCCTTGGCGAAAAATTGGGATGATATTGTCCTCACTCAGGGACAGATTGTTCAATTTTGTCAAAAGTATCCGAAGTGGTTTGGCCATGGTCAAGCGGCACTGTTCTTAATAAAGGGCCGCGATGAGTATTTTGCAGTTTGTGTTCGTGGTGGCATCGGCGGCCTGGGTGCCGAAGTTGTGAGCTGTGAACACGAGCGACCATGGTTCGGGGTAGTCTTAGTGGTTGTTCCAGTCCATTAAACTTTTCCATGGCCCGAAGGTTATCAGAACTTAGTTCTGTAGTCTTCGGGCTTTTTTATATCTAGAGATAGCTCTTTAGAGTAATAAAGCCAAAAGCGGCAAAGAGTAGAAAAATTATCAGCAAGATTATTCGTCTTGGCCAGCCGGGACGAGTGGCTATTGGCAAGGTTTTCCAATTGCCGACATTAACCAGGGCGATATGGACGAACATGGCCAACGCGTTAACAATAGCTCCGGCAACAATCAATTGTTTCGGCTCATAAAAATTGAGCAGAAAGAGACTGATGCCGAACAAGATTTGGCCCCACAGAAAACGATAATAAATTTTGGATAGATTCAGCTGCTGGTCGTGGCTGTTTTTTAGTTTCAATAAAGCGGCGTTTTCCGACATGATGCGCGAGGTGGAATCAAGCACGCCCAGCTGGGTTTGAGTCAGCATTAAGCCGAGTAAAACCAAGAAAGCGCTGCCAATCAGTGGTGTGGTTAGCTGGCCAATCAAGCGTCCCTCGGCCAGAATGAAGCCTAGGCCCTGCAGATTGCCGCTCAATCCATAGGCGGTGCTGTATGATAGAATCATTAATAGAGACATTGACACAAAACCAAGTAGCCAAAAAACTAATAAGTGTTCCAAACTAATCAGTCTCCACCATTGACGAAAACGCTGCAGATTGCCTTGATTAGCAGCAAAGTTTGTTCCGGACAAATTAATGGTTTGGGCCTGATTGCTAGTAAATAGACCGCCGAGTTTTTGGGCATAACGGCCCATGCCGTAACCCTTGTCTTTAATATAGATTGATTGAGATAAATTGAGATTACCGCCGGCGCCAGAATAAGCGAAGGCCGCTAAGAATGTAGCTAAGCTGACACCGGATGGCAGCCAGCGATAACCTTGGCCATAACCAAGTAATCCCTGAAATAAGGCCGACCAATCAGTTTGTTTAGCTAAAATAATCGCCAATATTATCAGGCAGGGGATACCCACCAGGAGTATTGTTTTGGTTATCTTTTCCAGTGTCTTATAAATACTTTGATTAAAGGTTAGGACGATTCCGATTAGCAACAAGATACCAATAGCCAGCCAGCGAAAATTTTCAATACCTAACAAATGGCCGAATATTTGTCCGCTGGCGGCGGCAATGCCAGGCAGAGCCCAGCCGATAAAAGTTGATAAGATAAACCAATAGGGCGTCCAGCTCCATAGTCGAGCTAGACCGCTAAAAACGCTTTCACCCTTGATTAGGGCGTAGCGTTCAATTTCCATATTGATAAAATATTGGCAAGTTAATCCGAGTAGAGCCCCCCAAATAATGCCGAGGCCATAGTTAGCGGTCAAATATGGCCAAAGGATTACTTCGCCCGACCCCAGGCCAAGAGCCAGAATAACAAAACTCGGTCCCAGAATTTTGATGAAAGAGATAGGTTGCGGAAAAGGTTTGGTCGTCATACAATAAGATTGTAGCAAAAAAATCTTTAGTCTGCCAAATAAATTAATTTATGTCCGAGCCATTAGCTAGCGCCATGCGGCCCAATAATTTAGATGATTTTGTCGGCCAAACCGAGATTGTTGGCCAGGAATCATTTTTGCGCCAAGCGATAGCCAAACAACATTTGCCATCATTGTTATTTTGGGGTCCGCCTGGCTGTGGTAAGACGACTCTGGCTAAGATACTAGCTAATAATCTGGAGGCCGAGTTTATCGCCCTGTCGGCAGTAACTAGCGGTTTAAAAGAATTACGGCAAGTT
>CAYNWZ010000035.1:0-6831 GCA_964401085.1 uncultured Gammaproteobacteria bacterium | reverse complement strand
GGCGCAGCGGCTGTTCATTACGGTCTGGCTAGTTGGTATAATCAGCGTTATCATCGTCCAGCTTATATTATCAAGCTCAATGGTAAAACCAATTTATTACCTGGCGACCCAATAAGCCGTTGCCTGGCTGGTGTTGGCCAAGCTGTTGCTTTAGCTAAGCAGGGCGGTTTTCGGTTGGCTGGTGTTGGCTATACCATTTATTTAGGCAGTCAGCATGAGGGGCAGATGTTGGCTGAGGCAGCGGAGATTATTCGCCAGGCGCATGCTCAAGGCTTATTGGCTATTGTTTGGATATACCCCAAGGGGGTAAATGTCAAAAATGAAGATAGCGTGGAAATAATTGCTGGAGCGGCTGGAGTAGCGGTTAGCTTGGGGGCGGATTTCGTTAAGTTAAAAGCGCCCAAGCCGTTGACCGCTAAGAACATTCAGCGGATTGTTCAGGCCGCCGGACAGACCAGGGTTATTTTTGCTGGCGGATCTAGTCGAACTGCCGAGCAAGTCTTTAAGGATGTCCAAATTCAATTAGCCGCCGGTGCGGCCGGCGTAGCCATTGGTCGCAATATTCATCAGCGTTCATTGGTTGAGGCTAGTAGCTGGCTGCGGGGATTGGCAGCAATGATTTATGAAAAGAAAACAGCCGAGCAAGCCTTAAGCTGGCTAAAGACTGCTAAGTCTAGCCGGCGCAAGATTAAATAGCTTTTATTCTTAAATATATACGCCTATGCAAGCCAACATTAAAGCTCATAGCTTTGAATTGACCCCAGCCATAACTGAGTATATTGAGAAAAAAATAGATATGCTGGATAAATATTTAGGCGATATTCAGCCGATTGCCTGTGATGTTCAAGTTGAATTGATGAGCCGTCATCACGCCAAGGGGGATATCTTTCGAGCGGAAATCAATTTAGATTTGCCAGGGGAATTATTACGAATAGAAAAAACCGAGCCTGATTTATATAAAGCAATTGAAAAGGTTAAGGATCACTTAGCGCAGATGATTGTTAAATATAAAGAGAAAAAAAGCAGCCGCTAAAGGTTGGCTTAAACTCAAAAAAGCAAGGCTATGTCCTTGCTTTTTGCTTTATTTAGACTATAATAAAAAAACTGAGTTAGTGCCGATCAGTTTTTAAATAGGCGTTTTAATTGATAAATATTATGAGCTTTTTGCAAAAGATATTGGGCGATCCTAATGAACGGATAATTAAAGGCTTGCAGCCGCTGATTGATCAGATTAATGGTTTAGAGCCGACCATTAACCAGTTGTCTGACGAACAATTGGTTCAAAAAACAGCCGAATTCAAAAATGGCTACCAGCAGGCGCTACAGAAATCTGGTGACAATGAGGCTAAGGATTATCTGGATAGCATTTTGCCAGAAGCTTTTGCCATGATGCGCGAGGCCGCCCGACGAACTATTGGTCAGCGTCATTTTGATGTCCAGCTAATTGGCGGCATTATTCTTCATCGCGGTCAGATTGCTGAAATGAAGACCGGTGAAGGTAAAACATTAGTAGCAACCTTGCCATTGTATTTAAATGCTTTAACCGGCAAAGGAGCGCACCTGGTTACAGTTAATGATTATTTAGCTCGCGTTGGCGCCGGTTGGATGGGGCAAGTATATCATCGCCTGGGCTTAACGACAGCTGTTATTATCCATGAGCAGGCCCTACAATACGATCCAGATTACAACGATGACACTCAATATGATGAGCGCTTGCGCCATTTCCGGCCGATTAGCCGTCAAGAGGCTTATGCTTGTGACATTCTTTATGGTACTAACAATGAATTTGGTTTTGATTATTTGCGCGACAATATGGTGGCCAGCCAAAATCAAATGGTTCAACGGCCACTCCATTATGCCATTGTTGATGAAGTTGACTCTATTTTAATTGATGAAGCCCGCACGCCGCTAATTATTTCCAGCGCCGGTGAAGAATCCACCGATAAATATTATAAATTCGCCGAATTGGTTGCCAGATTGGATGAAGCGACCGATTATAATGTCGATGAAAAAATGCGCTCCGTCACTTTGACTGAGGCTGGTATGAATCGGATGGAGAAATTTCTCGGCGTTGACAATATTTATGTTGAGGGCGGTGTTCGTGAAGTTATGCACATCGAGCAAGCCTTAAAAGCTCGCGTCCTATTTCACAAAGACAAGGAATATGTAGTCAAAGACGGTGAGGTGATTATTGTTGATGAATTTACTGGCCGGATGATGTATGGCCGTCGTTATAGCGAAGGTTTGCACCAGGCGATTGAAGCGAAAGAAGGAGTGGAGATTCAAAAGGAAAGCCGGACACTAGCCACGATTACTTTTCAGAATTTTTTCCGCATGTATGAAAAATTGGCTGGCATGACCGGCACGGCCCTGACTGAAGCTGAAGAGTTTTCTAAAATTTACGACTTAGAAACTGTGGTTATTCCGACCAACAAACCGACTGTTCGCCGTGATTTTAATGACTTAATTTATGCCACCGAAGCTGGTAAGTTCCAGGCGGTGGCTAATGATATTAAGGAGCGGCACGCCAAAGGGCAGCCAGTCCTAGTCGGCACCATTTCGATTGAGAAGAGTGAAGTTTTGGCTGATTTGTTGGCTCGTCAAGGTGTTCAGGCGGAGATTCTGAATGCCAAGTATCACGAAAAAGAGGCGCAAATTATTTCTCAGGCCGGTCGTCCCGGGGCGGTGACTATTGCCACTAATATGGCTGGCCGCGGTGTTGATATTATTTTAGGCGGTAATCCGCCAGATGGCACCGAACAAGCCAAGGTTTTAGAGGCTGGCGGCTTACATGTTATCGGCACCGAGCGCCATGAAGCGCGGCGTATTGATAACCAATTGCGCGGCCGGGCCGGTCGGCAAGGCGATCCTGGCTCCAGTCAATTCTATATTTCCACCGACGATGATTTAATGAGAATCTTTGGTGGCGATCGTTTGAAGAAAATGATGTCGACCTTGAAATTGCCAGAAGATATGCCGATTGAAAATGGGTTAGTTTCTAAATCAATCGAATCGGCCCAAAAGCGAGTCGAGGGCAATAACTTTGATCTGCGCAAGCATTTAGTCGAATATGACGATGTTATTAATAAACACCGGGAAAGCATTTATCGCCGCCGGCGCCAAATTTTACAGTTGGGTGAAACCGAACTGAGCGCTGAGGCAACCAAACAACTACCTACGCCGCTCAGTAATTTGGTACTAGAGATGATGGATGCCGAGATTGAATATGTTGTTAGCTTCCATACTCAGGGCGAGAATAGCGATGATTGGAATATTAAAGAAATTAGCCAGGTAATGAGCACGATTATTGATATTCAGCCGGTTGAGTTGGTTGGTCAGCTGGTTAAACTTGGTGAGAGTTCTGCCGCCAAAACTGATAAAATTGCTTATCGCGACGCTATCGTCAAGCATTTACTTGATTTAGTCCATCAAGCCTATAATGAATTATTAACTTTGGCTAAAGATTTGGGCTTGGATTGGTTAGCAATTGAGAAGTCGGTTTTGTTACGGTCTATTGACGGGCTATGGATTGACCACCTGGAAGCGATGGATTATATGCGTAAGGGCATTGGTCTTCGTGGCTATGGTCAGCGCGATCCGTTAGTCGAATACAAAAAAGAGGCTTATCGATTATTTAATGAATTAAATAGTTTAATCCAGAAACAGGTGGTTTATTCTGTTTTTAAGATCGTTGATTTTAGCCGAAGCAACCAACAGGCGATCGGTCAGATGATTGCCGGAGTTGATGCCCCGAAGAACTTGGTCTTTAAGTCAGGCGATGAAACTAGTGCCGCGCCAGTAGCTCAAAAATTAAAAGATAGCGAAGGCCATAAAGTTGGTCGCAATGATCTTTGCCCCTGCGGCAGTGGCAAGAAATATAAGAAGTGCTGCGGGACGTAGGGACAAAAAACCTAGGAAAAATTGAGTAGAATTAGATAGTTTATCTAAACCCCTTACTGGAAACGGTAAGGGGTTTTTTGTATGTTTTGACACCGCAGACCAGCAGCACCTTAACAATTTATCTCGACATTTTCAGCCGCCAATTGGTAAGCACTTGCCGAAAAGCGTTTGTAAAAGTCGACGGCCCGGCGCTCCGGGAAGTGAGAGAAAACATGCATCCAAATTTAAGTGATCGCATGTCTAAAAAATAATTATGACATTAAAAAAGCAAGGGTCAGCGGCAAAAGCAGAGTCGCAGGCAATAGCCTTGCAATCAAAATCTGCACCAATCGCGACAGTAAAAACTGCCGACCAATTAATTGCCCAGGCAATTGAAAAGAAAACACCGGTTGAAACCATGGAAAAGTTGCTTGCGATGCGCAAGGAACTAAAAGCTGAGTGGGCCAAAGAACAATTTGATGAGGCCATGGCTAAATTCCAAGGTGACTGCCCGGTTATAGAAAAAACAAAAGACGGCGCAACAACTAAGTCCGGCAAAGTAGCCTATAAATACGCGCCGCTAGATGTGATTGTGTCACAAACCAAAAGCCTGATTCAGGCCAACGGATTTAGTTACATGATCCAAACCGAAACCTTACCAGCTGGAGTCAAGGTCACCTGCATAGTCAAGCACAAATCCGGGCATTCAGAGCTAAGCACCGTAGAGGTTCCGATGGGTACCAAGACTGACATCATGAACGCTAGCCAGCAGGTCGCGTCGGCTCTGACATTTGCTAAGAGATACGCATTCTGTAATGCGTTTGGAATACTGACCGGCGACGAGGATGATGATAGTCTAAGCGTTCCAGCTAGCCAGCAGGTCGCGTCTGATAGACAAAACAATTATCAGGCACCAGCTAAAGCTGCGGCTCCATCCCAGCCTGATCCAAATCTAGCGGTAGACCAGCAGAAAAATAAAATCTGCGTGGCCGTCACTAAACTGGTCGGATATCAGCCTAAGTCGGCCGATGAATATAGGGAGCTAGTATCGAGTATGACTAGCTTAGAACTAAAAGAGGAAAATTATACGACAATAATCGACCGGTTAACAATTTTAATCGACGAATCAAAGGGGGCGGAACCAGCTAAGCCAGCAGCTCCGATAGAGGGCGAGCTGATAGAACCAGTAACCACTCCGGCAGCCGAACCAATAGTCGCAGATACATCACCAATCGGACCAATGAAAAAAAGAATGATTGAGGTGCTAGCTCTGCAAAAGAAAGTTGCCAACGTAAATGACGCCATACCGAAATGGATTAACTGGACATTTGAGCTCGATATTGAGGATCTAAGCGCGCTGACGGTTGAGCAAGGCAATAAAATACTTGATCACCTACAGAAAATGGAAGTCAGCGAGTAGAGGTTTAGTTGGTCTTATACAAATTAACTCCAAGTAAGCCTCCTCGGGTGTCCGGGGAGGCTAGGGCCAAACGATATGGATAAACCAAATTACTACGGGATCATCCCGGCTGAAGTAAGGTACAGCCAAAATATCTCGGCTCATGCAAAAGTTTTATACAGCGAGCTCACAGCTCTATCAACAAAAGACGGATATTGTTTTGCCAGTAACGATTATTTCTCAAAGCTGTATGGCAAAAAAGTAGCAACGATAAGTCAGTGGGTTTCAGAATTGGTAAGCGCCGGATTTATCAGACGAGATATTGACAAAAAGGACGGAAACTTGCGCAAGATTTTTATCAACAACTTGTGCACACCTATTCCGAAAAAACGGAATAGGTATACCGAAAAAACAGGGGTACCCTATTCCGAAAAATCGGAAGTCATATATAAGAGTAATAATACAAGATTTAATAATAAAAGTAATAATAGAGCATTTTCTGTGGATAAGCAGAAACTTATCCAGAAAATGTCGTTCGGAAATTAATTATTTAATCAAATTTGTTATGCAAAATTCTATTGGGTGGATAGACAACACCTGGAGGAATAATCAGATTGCCAAGCGAAAGCGTCAAAGAGCTGAAAGGCTTAGACGGTTTTTCGAGAAAGCAATCATCGTTACCATTTTATCCTTGGCCCTGTGCGGCTTAATAGCGATTATTATGAGCTGTTTTGGCCATAAGGTTAACAGACAAGCAGAAGCGGCCGCCGCGCCAGTTATTGAACAGCCAGTTGAAGTGGTCAAAGAGGAGCTGCCAAGCGAAAGCGTCAAAGAGCCAGCCGTTCCGTCAGATAATCAGATCATCAAAACCTTAAAGTCAGTCTGCCGCGCTAACGGCATGGCCGATGATAAGAACAATGAGGTGTGCTGGCAGACTTTGTGGGCGATGTCTTACCAAGAGAGCAAGCTGGGCCATTTGATGACCGGTGATCAAGGGCGTAGCCGAGGATGGTTCCATATCCAGCTAAAAATGCACAGCGTCAGCGATGACTGCGCGACAGATCTAAACTGCTCGGCTAACTGGACACTGAAACGGCTGATTGGCAAAGGTTTCCCGGTTAAATGGACCTACTCAGTGCAAAGCCACAACGGTTTTGGTACTCCGGCTGCTCAACGTGGCGAGTACGCGCAGAAAATATCTAGGTTAATGGACGACATAAAGCAGTAATTATATGCCATACGAACCAGTTTTAATGGCAAGTCTAGGTCAGTGCTCAACATTACTGCACCACATTATTCAAGGAAATTTCAAATATCACGGTGTCAAAGTCCAGGCCGATAGCGAATTAGCCAATCAGATATTTAACAAGATATACGGCCAGAATGACGGAAAAATAACTGCTGGCCGCTATCGATACTTTTTGCACCTAGAGTACGCAGGAAAGTTTAAAGAGCTCGAACAAGAACTAGATAAATTAAATTAATTTTATTTTTATGAATTACTCTCAAGAACTTCCACAGGAAGTTGAAAAAAGCTTAGACGATTACATTAC
>CAYNWZ010000034.1:0-7218 GCA_964401085.1 uncultured Gammaproteobacteria bacterium | reverse complement strand
TTATTTAACGGCCAACCCAATATCACCTCAAGAATTAACCCTAGAAACCACTCCGCAGCTCTTGGCTTTTACCCCGATTAATAATCTGCTCTATTTCAATCAACATAACGGCCACCCGGCTTCAATATTTTCTGAACGCTATCGCTATGTTCAAAGTTTAGCAACCGCCAAAACACCGGTTGAGTTGGAGCAGAAAATTAAACAATGCCCATTTGGAGAATTAAAACGCTTTATTTTCTACAGCGACCAGCAATACTATTATCTCTATTTCCACTTAGATGAATTTATCAGCGGCATCAAAGAAACAGAAATAAAATTTGACCGCCAATTATTCGTCTCGCCTTATTTCAAAATCACCTACCAAGGTAACGGCTATTATGTTATTGAAACCCAAAAATAATCAATTACTAGTAGAATACTACGCGCCAACCGCCAAACAGACCTCTAGTTTGGCTCGCCGATTGGCCAAGAGCTGGCAAGGCGGCCAAGTTATTGCCCTGTCCGGAGAGTTGGGCGCTGGCAAGACATCATTTGTTCAATCAGTGGCCCAATATTTAAAAATAGCTCAACCGTTAGTTAGCCCAACTTTTACCATCTGGCAAGAATACGATTGCCAACATCCGACCATCAAAAAACTGCTGCATATTGATGCCTATCGTCTATCTGGCTGCCAAGATTTACAAAATTTAGGCATTGATGACTGGCTTAAGCGAACTGACTGCTTAATTATTATTGAATGGCCGGAAATAGTTGCTGATTGGCTGCCCAAGCAGACCAAAATTATCAACCTCCAACACCAACCGCCAGGCCGACTTATTAGCTGGCTGGAACCACGAATTTAGCCTCTTTAGCCTTGCCAAAATCCATTTTATTACCTATACTTAAACCAGCAAGAAGAGTTATCTTCCCCTTATTTTTATTATGAAACCAGAAACTATCCAAGAGATCAAAACTGAACTCTTGCGCATCAAACAGGAAACCGAAGAAGCCCTCAAGGTTTTTGCCACTAAAGATTCCGGCAATGCCAACGACTTTACCAGCACCTTCCCCGATTATGGTGAAGAGAGCGATGAAAACGCTCAAGAAGTCGGCCAATATTCTACCAATCTGGCTACCGAGAATATTTTGGAAAAAACTTTGCGTGATGTTGACTCGGCCTTGAGAAAAATCGATCAGAATGCTTATGGTATTTGTAAATATTGCCATCAAGAAATTGATGAAAAAAGATTGCTAGCTCGGCCATTCTCTAGCTCGTGCGTCAAATGCAAAAGCCAGCTACAGAAAAATTAGCCCGCCGTCGTCATCCAATTCGAGCAGCCCTCTTTAGGGCTGTTTTGTTATTGATCATCGATCGCGCCCTAAAAATAACCTCAGTAATCCACTGGTCAAAAAATCATTTTCAGCTTAGCGGCTCTTTGTCTCTAAATTATACGCTCAACCAGCGACTTTCTTTTTCTTTGCCGGGAAATGGGCCATTATTTAATCTATTTCTATTATTCCTAGTTGCCGGCCTAACTATTTATGCCAATAAAGAAATAAAAAAACAGCCGTCACGGCCAAGTGGCTGGCTGCTGTTGCTAGCTGGTGCCTATAGTAATCTTTATGACCGCCTGGTTTATGGTGGAGTAATTGACTATCTAACTAGTTGGTGGACGGTTTTTAATTTGGCTGATTTGTTAATCGGCCTTGGCCTAATTATGCTGATTTGGCCCGGACTAAAAAAAACCCCTAGCGCCACCCCTCTTGCTTCAGACCGTTCTCAGCCGCGTCCACCTGAGCCTCTTGCTTAGACATACCGTGGCCGCGACTAATCAGGCGATCATCTAAATATAATCCGACCTCAAAAGTCTTTTCGTGATCTGGGCCGCTGGACGACAAAACTTCATAGCGCGGCGTAAAACCATAAGTTTCCTGAGCCCGTTCTTGGAAATAAGACTTCGGATCCAAATACAGCTTATTCTCAATAATATTGTCCAGCTTAGATAAAACCAATTGATTAATCACCCGCTGAGCGACATCCCAGCCCTGATCTAAATAAATAGCTCCAATCAAAGCCTCCATGGCATCAGCTAAAATATACTGCCGTCCCTTAGAAGCTGTTTCTCTGGCTTCACCACGCGATAAAAACAAATAGTCATCAAGACTGATTTCTTTAGCAATTTGCGACAAAGTCTTGGCATTAACTAGAGCCGCCCGCCAATCGGTTAATTCGCCCTCAGCCTTATCCGGATAATTCAAGAACAAAAACTCTGTAACAATCAGTTCCAAAACGGCATCACCTAAAAACTCCAGTCTTTCATTATGACTGACTGGAAAATTGTCATGCTCATTTAAATAAGATCGATGAACCAGGGCTTGAGTCAATAATTTATCTTCTTTAAACTCAACCCCTAGCGCCCGAGCCAATTGTTGCTGATTGGCCATAATATTTATTCGGCCGGCACCGTCTCAGCCGTCTCTGGCTGATCCTTGGCTTGTTTATCAATATCTTTAGCCGGAATCTCTTTAAAAACCGCTCCGAGCACACCATTAACAAATCGCCCGGAAGCGTCGCCGCCAAAACTCTTGGCCACCTCAATCGCCTCATTAATAGCTACTTTAGCTGGTATATTTTGGTCAAAAGCCAGCTCATAGGTACCAATACGCAAAATATTACGATCAACCGGGGTGATTTGATCAAGCGGCCACTCAGTCGCGTATTTGACAATATAATTATCAATCGCCGGCAGATTGGCCACAACCCCCTTGACCAAATCATTAACAAAACCGTGATCGTCAAACTCGGGAGCAAACTGTTGAAAGCTCTCCTTAACCAAATCTTCCAGCTTATCTTTTTGGCCGTTAAAATCCCAGCAGAACAAAGTCTGCATGGCAATAGTTCTGGCCAGATGACGATTGGCCATAATATTATTCGGCTTTTTTAGCTTTAGTGGCCTTAGCCTTGGTGGCTGGTTTAGCCGCTTTTTTAACAGCTGTCTTGGCCGCTTTAGCTGGCTTAACGGTCTTGCTAGCAGCTGACTTCACCTTAATCACTTGACGCCCTTTATAGGTGCCACAAAAAGCACAGGCGGTGTGCGGTAAAGCCATCTGACCGCATTGCGGACACTTCACCAAAGTTTTAGCCTTAAGCGCGTGATGTGATCGACGGCCACGAGTCTCGCTCTTGGTCCGCTTCTTCATTTGAACCATATCAATAGTTTAGAATTAATTAAGTCTTAGCGTTGTTTAGTATAATGAAGACTGGCGATTTCGTCAACTTAAATCATTAATTAAATTAACAGCATCGCATCGCCATAACTAAAAAATCGATAACGCCGCTCTACTGCTTCTTGATAAGCTTGTTGAATTAAATCAGTGCCGGCCCAGGCCGAAACCAACATAATTAAACTGGACTTAGGCAAATGAAAATTAGTGACCAAGCCGCCCAATAGCTTAAATTCAAATCCTGGATAAATAAAAAGGTTAATCGGTGCCAGCCAATCCTCGGTCGCCGGACTATCAATAAATTTAGCCACCACCCCCTCTAAAATACGCACTGCGGTTGTGCCGACAGCAATTATGCGCCGACCTTGACGATGGTAATCAACGAGTTTATTAATAGTTTCAGCGCTGATGTCGACTAATTCATCATGGAGCTGCTGTTTTTCAATGTTCTGTTGCCGAACCGGCGCAAAGGTTCCCAGACCAACATATAAAGTCGCTTCAACAATGTCCACCCCCTTATGCTTAATCTGCTGAAATAAATTCTCGGTAAAATGCAGCCCCGCCGTTGGCGCGGCCACTGACCCAACCTTATCTTCTCTCGCATAAACAGTCTGATAATCATCAACGGCTCGCTGTAGACCAGCTTGATCAGGCTTAATATAAGGCGGCAGCGGCATTTGGCCTAAACGATAGATGGCTGACCAAAAATCATTACCCGTTTGGTTGAACTTCACCATAAAAACTCCATCGGTCTCGGCAGCAATGATTTCAGCTTGTAAATTATCGCCCAAATCAATAATCAGACCAGGGGTTGGCCGCGTCCCGCCAACCAAGCAACGCCAATATTCTCCGTCGTCTGGCTGGGCCAGCTTCTGTTCTAGTAGAATTTCAATCCGACCACCGCTACCGGCTTTGTGTCCCAAAAGCCGAGCCGGTAAAACCTTGGAGTTATTAATTAATAAAACATCGCCGGCTTGCAAAAAGTCCGGCAATTGGTTGAAAATAACTCCCTGCCTCAGGCCAGTTTGTCGATCAACAACCATCAGTCTGGCCTGATCACGCGGCTCAGCCGGCGTCTGGGCAATTAGCTCCGGCGGCAAATAATAATCAAAATCGGCCAAATCCATAATCAAAACAAGCCAGCTGGTGGCACTATACCTAAATGGCTATACGCCAGAGCTGTAGCTTTGCGGCCGCGCGGCGTTCTTTCTAAAAATCCTAACTGCAAAAGATAGGGTTCGTAAACATCTTCAATTGTCATTAGCTCCTCGCCAGTTGCGGCAGCCAAAGTATTGAGACCGACTGGACCGCCACCAAATTTCTCAATAATAGTGGTTAATAAATAACGATCAACTTCATCTAAGCCCAAATCGTCCACTGCTAATAAATCAAAAGCCTGCCGGCACAAATCTAAAGTGATATCCCCGGTGCCACGCACCTGGCAATAATCACGGACCCTTTTTAATAAACGATTAGCAATTCGCGGTGTTCGGCGAGCCCGATCAGCAATCAAGCTCCGTGCTTGCGGCTCCATTTCTAGTTGCAGAATCTTGGCATTGCGGCTGATAATTTTTTGCAAATCAGCTGAATTATAAAAATCTAACCGATAGACCATGCCGAAACGATCCCGAAGCGGTGCGGACAGCGAGCTAACCTTGGTCGTGGCGCCAATTAAGCTGAAACGCGGCAGATCCAACCTAAGAGTCCGCGCTGACGGTCCTTTACCTAAAACAATGTCCAAAACTCGGTCTTCCATAGCTGGATATAATATCTCCTCAACGCTATGTGGTAGACGATGAATTTCGTCAATAAACAACAAATCACCATCTTGCAAGTTAGTTAAAATAGCCGCTAAGTCACCAGACTTCTCAATAGCCGGTCCAGCAGTCACCCGCAAATTAGATCCCAATTCATTAGCAATAACATGAGCGAGCGTAGTCTTGCCCAAACCCGGGGCACCATAAAGTAAAACATGCTCGATGTTCTCACCGCGCGACTGAGCGGCTTGTAAAAATATTTCCAAGCTTTGCCGGATAGCTGGCTGACCGACATATTCAGACAATTTTTTTGGACGCAAGCTCAAATCCAAGTCCTGATCGCTGGCATCGCTTAAATCAGCCGCCAATAAAGAATCACGGCTATTGTTATCGATAGGCATCGGCTTAAAATAATTTTGGCTTATCAGTAAAACCGCTGGCTGATTTCTTGGCTAGCGGCAAAGTATCCTTAGCGGTCGCCATAGCGCCACTCTTTTTGGGGAATTCTCCTTGTAATGCTCGCTCCACTATCTGCTTAGTTTCTGGGGAAAAATCCGCGCCAACAATCCACTGCAAAAATCCCGGATCAGTCTTGGCCACATCAGCCAAAGAACGGTCTTTGTGTTTGGAAAAATTTAAATAAGCCTCACCGCCACGCCAATAAAAGCGCTTTTCTTCATCAACATAACGATCATCAGGAGCTTCACTAATCTGGCGAATTGTTTGATAGTCATATTTAGCCAGCTGCTGATCTAAGATCTCAACGCTAGCGTGAACATCGGCTAAGGCGCTATGGGCATTAACCAGTTTCTTTTGGCAATAATATTTATAGGCCGCCTCGAGGTCGCGCGGCTCCATGGCATGATAAATTATCTTGCTATCAATGATTTGTTTCTTGGTAAAATTAAAGTCATAGCCAGCACGAAGAAATTCCCGCCGCAACATTGGCAAATCAAAATTAGCGACATTAAAACCGCCATAATAACAATCATGAAAAACATCCCACACTTCCTGGGCCTGTTCACGAAAAAGCGGCTTATCCACTAAATCAGCATTAGTTAAGCCATGGATAGCCGTAACCTCAATCGGAATATCAATCTCGGGATTAAAAAAAATGTCTTTTTCAATAATCCGACCGTTGGGCAATATTTTAACAAAAGCCAACTCAATAACCCGATCATAGGCTAACGCCAAACCGGTCGTTTCCAAATCAAAAACCACCAATGGCTTATCCAAATTCATGACGCTTAAAATGTGCTTGAAGTCGGCCATGTTATTTACAAAAATTAAAGCCTTCCTGAATGGTGGTTCGGGAACTAATGAATTTATTAAAAATAGTCGCCTGCTCTTCGTATAGGTTTTTACGCAGCCCCTTATTATAATTAATATAGTCCTCTATAATACTGCTTTTTTCTTTATCGTCGTTAGCAAAACGGTATAGCTTTAATAGAGTGCCTGTCCGCGGCGCCAATTTTTGATAATATTTAACATTGGCCACTTTGACGTCTTTTAAATATTGACTGTTAATAATCTGAATGTCTTTAAAAATTTGTTGCTGGCATTTATTCATTCCGGCTATCCGGTCGTTATAGACCAACTGGGCGTCACGAATGGTGTTGCCGGTGGAACCCGGCTCTGTGCCTAACTCACAAACTACCGCCATGTCTAAAGTTTTGGCATCACAGCCATCAATTTTACCGCACATTTCAATTTCTAAATTATCAAGGACTGCGCTAACTAGCTTACTATTATTTGCCTTAGAATCAAACGGCAGTTTACCGCCCTTAACAGCATTGACCAAATCGCCTTTGCTGATTAGGCTATCTTTAGCCAGCGCTGCATCGGCAACCTGGGAATCATGAATCTTATCATCAAAAACCTTAAATCTAATAAAACACTGTTCTCCGGCTTCAGCCCTTGGAGTAAAGCTATTAACTCGGCCAAGAGAGATAATTATAACGGTTAAGCCTAATAAATATAAAACTTTTTTCATAAAAATAAATTAAATTATACTTAACTAATTTAAGGTAATTGTAACAGATTTCTAGGCTGTCGACCAATTTTTAACAACATTGCCACCAACAACCAGAACCAAACTAGGCCGCTATGCAAGCTCCACCACCAATGGTCTAACGCCATTAGCCAAATAATCGCTAGGGCTAACGGCCATATGGTTGTTTTATATTTTTTAACTGAAAACAATAATGCCAGCAGACCCGTCAACAACCAACCAAATCCCAACCAGCCAATTTCGCTA
>CAYNWZ010000033.1:0-7281 GCA_964401085.1 uncultured Gammaproteobacteria bacterium | reverse complement strand
AGAAGCTTAATATTTTTGGCCTGACTAACCAATCCGGCTTTGAGTAAGTTGTCAGCCGAAATTACGGCACCATCAGCAAAGCTGCGACCAAGAGCCGATAAATTAACCACCTGATATTTGGGCTTATCGGACTGAAAACCACGTAACTTAGGAATTTGCAACATCGCCTTTTTTAGAGCCATGCGCTTGATACCGCTGACGCCCGAACGAGACTTCTGCCCCTTCATGCCCTTACCACTGTAATTGCCATGTCCGGAAGCATTGCCTCGTCCGACTCGCTTGCGCTGTTTGCTGGAACCAGTCGCCGGTTTTAATGTATGGAGTGTCAACATAAAAAGAAATTTAATTAATTGACTATTCAGCCTCAGCCGGAACTTCGGCAGCTGGCTTGCTGGCCGAACGATGGTTAGCCGCTGGCTTTTTTAAATTGCTTAAAGCCTTAATAACACATTTGGCATTATTAATCTTATTGTGCGATCCCAACATCTTGCTGGTAATATTATGAACACCAGCCAATTCCAAAATAACCCGCACCACGCTGCCGGCAATAATACCGCGGCCTTGCTTGGCTGGTTTTAAGAGAACAATGGCTGAATCGGATTTTTGTTTGATTTCGTGAGGGATGGTCTTGTCAATCATCGGCACGGTAATCAAATTCTTCTTAGCCTGATTAACCGCCTTGTTGACGGCAATAGTAACATCTAAGCCCTTGGCTAAGCCGATAGCCACCCGACCCTTGCGATCACCAATGGCAACACAGGCGCGAAAACGCATTCTTTTGCCACCAGCCATAACTCTAGTGACCCGAGCGATGTCTAGAATCTTTTGATCAAACTCATCCTGAGGCTGACGATCATTGGACCGGCGATCACCGCGGCCGCGGCCGCCAGCATTACCCCGTTGACCGCGATTATTACCGCGGTTAGGGCGCTCGGTTGCCTGATTTTCAGTGTTAGCGGTCACAGCCTCTGGAGTGGCTTGTTCTTCGCTGACGATAGTATCTTTAATCTCAGTCATAATTGGTGCTAATTAACTAAAATTGCAAGCCAGCCTGGCGAGCGCCTTCAGCGGCAGCTTGAACACGGCCATGATAGGCACTGCTGCCACGATCAAAGACTATTTTGCTAACTTTCTTGGCTAATAATTTTTCGGCCATCAAAACGCCGAGAGCTTGACTAACTTCGGTCTTATTACCCTTGACCTTAACCTCGCGGCTATGAGCGCTAGCTAGCGTCAAGCCTTTGGTGTCGTCAATAGCCTGTAGATACATACCTCGGTTAGACCGAAAAACGCTTAACCGCGGACAATCAGCCGTGCCGCTAATCTTGGCTCGAACGCGGTGATGGCGCCTAATTTTTTTAGCTGTCTTATTTATACTGCTCATATCATTCTAAAATTAGCTAGCTTATTTGGCTGAAGTCTTACCGGCCTTGCGACGGATAACTTCATCAACATATTTGATGCCCTTGCCCTTATACGGTTCCGGCTTTCTCTTGCGACGAATCTGAGCGGCAATTTCACCAACCAATTGCTTGTCAATGCCAGACAAAGTAATAATATTGGCCTCTACTTGGCCCTTGATACCATCAGGTAAGACAAAATCAACTGGATGAGAAAAACCTAAGTTGAGGGTTAATTTTTGGCCGGCAATACTCGCCCGGTAACCAACGCCGTTAATCTCCAGCTTCTTTTCATAACCCTGACTAACACCGATAACCATATTACCGATCAATTTGTGAAACAAACCCCAAAAGGCTCGCTGCTGACGCTCCTCTTTATCGTCAACACTGACCAGAATAGCGCCGTCCTCAATAACCACCTTAATTAATTCGTGGATGGCTTGCTGGAGTTGGCCCTTGGGACCGTTAACCGTCAGAATCCCTTTTTCCAAAACGGCAGTGGTGCCGGCTGGCAAAATAATCGGTAATTTTCCTAATCTTGACATATGCTTAATCAATTATCAACAAATTAATAGATGCTGCACAGAACTTCACCACCTAATCCTTTCTGGCGCGCTTCTTTATTGGTCAACAAGCCGGCCGAAGTAGAAATAATGGCGATACCGAAATTATTAACAACCACTGGCAGCTTCTCTTTGCCCGAATAAACTCGCCGACCAGGACGGCTAATCCGGCTAATGGCGGTAATAGCTGATTGGCCATTATTTTGATATTTCAAAACTAGGCGCAACTCAGCAAAAGCGGCGGTTTTATTCTTGGCTGAATCCGGGTTGATAACCTCAACACTAGCCAGAAAGCCTTCACGCTCCAATATTTTGGCAATATTATATTTCAGCTTACTCATCGGCAGGACAACCTCAGCCTTTTTAACGGCGGCGGCGTTCCTGATGCGAGCCAGCATGTCGGAAATTGGATCTATCATAATAAGGTGAACTTAGGAATTTGTAAAAATATATAATTTACCAACTGGACTTAGTGATACCCGGTAAGTCGCCATTACTAGCCAACTCCCGAAAGCAGATGCGGCAGATTCCAAAATCCCGCATATAGCCATGATTACGCCCGCAGCGCCAACAGCGGCGCACAATCCGACTGGAAAATTTAGGGGTCTTTTTGGCTTTGACAATTAACGCTCTTCTAGCCATAGTCTTCTTCTAGTAGTTAATAAAACTTATTCAGCCTTGAAGGGAAAACCCATCAGCTTAAACAAGGCCAAACCTTCCTCTCTGGTCTTGGCAGTAGTTGCCAAGCATATTTCTAAACCATGAGATTTTTCAATTTCATCGGAGCGGATTTCTGGAAAACAGGAGCTTTCTTTGAGACCAATACTTAAATTACCGCTGCGATCAACTAATTTACTGCTTAAACCGCGAAAATCACGAATTCTCGGCAAAGAAACAGCCACCAATTTTTCAATAAAATCATACATCCGCTGGCCGCGCAAAGTCACTGAAACTCCGACAATCATACCTTCACGAATCTTAAAAGCGGAAATTGATTTGCGAGCCGGATTTAACATTGGCTGTTGACCGGTAATCTTGGCCAGCGTTTCGCGGACATTCTCAATATAGACCTTGTCTTTAGTGAAACGGCCAACCCCGACATTAACCACCACCTTGGTCAATTTAGGCACGCCAAAAGGATTGGTATACTTAAATTCTTTTTTTAAGGCTGGGATTATCTCTTTGTTGTATTTTTCTTTCAAGCGCATAAAATGATGTTTACTAGTCAATCAATTGTTGGCAGCGGCGGCATAATCTGGCCTTGCGAGCCTTAGTCTTGTCGCCTTCTTTAACTGCCAAATATTTATAACCAACCCGCGCCGGCTTGCCGCATTGCGGGCAAATCAATTGCAAATTAGAAATATGCAGCGGGGCTGGAAATTCAATCCGCTGGCCATTCTCACCACGGCGTTGCGGCCGGATATGCTTAATCAGCAAGTTGATACCTTCCACGCTGGCTCTTTGCTGGCGAGGAAAAGCTTGCAGCACCTTACCGATCTTACCGCGATCCTTGCCGGCTAAGATTAATACTTTATCATTCTTTTTAATCTTCATAACGAGATTGATTACTGATTATAAGACTTCCGGTGCCAATGAAGCAATCTTGACAAAGCCGGCCCGGCGGACTTCACGAGGAATTGGCCCAAAAATACGGCTTCCACGCGGTTCATGATTTTTTTTATCAACAATAACGCAGGCGTTTTCATCAAAACGAATATAACTACCGTCGGCCCGCCGAATTTCTTTGGTCGTTCGAACAATAACCGCTGGCAAAACATCGCTTTTCTTGACTGCCGCATGCGGCACCGCTTCTTTAACGGCCACGATAATCATATCGCCCACGCTGGCATAATGCCGTCGATAACCCTTCATTAAGCGAATGCACTGCACCTTCTTAGCGCCAGAGTTATCAGCTACTTTTAATACGGTTTGAACTTGAATCATAAGGATGGCAACTAATTAACAAATTTAACGGCCATTGGCCAAGACGCGCCAGCGCTTATCTTTAGATAACGGACGGCATTCCACAAAGGTTACCTGATCGCCAAGCTGGCAAGTTCCAGCCTCGTCATGAACTTTATATTTACGGCTAACTGTATAGCGCTTGTGATACTTGGGGTGGACTTTAACCCGCTCCACTTTGACCACGATGGTTTTTTCCATCTTATCGCTGACAACAATGCCGCGGAATTTTTTGCGCATGGCCTGGCTGGGGGCAGCGGCCTGATTCTGCTTGGTCATAATTATTTCTGGCGATTATTTAATAAAGTTAACAGACGAGCCACCGTTTGGCGAACCACTCTGATATGCCGGACTGCCTTCAGCTGATGGCTGGCGTTCTTAAAGCGCAAATCTTTTAATTCAGCGCGTTTTTCGGCCAACATCAATTGCAATTCGTGCTCGTTTTTGGCTTGTAAGTCTCGATATTCCATAGTCTTTACAATAAACAATTAGTTAAGCTGATCACGGCCAACAAACTGGCACTTGACTGGCAATTTATAGGCAGCCAAATTCATGGCCTCGCGAGCGCGCTTTTCGTCAATACCTTCAATCTCAAACATGATAACACCTGGTTTAACTGGAGCAATATAATGATCAACAGCTCCCTTACCTTTACCCATTGGAATTTCGCCACCCTTAACAGTAACTGGACGATCCGGAAAAATACGAATCCACAATTTACCAGTCCGTTGGACATAACGAGTAATAACCCGGCGAGCCGCTTCAATTTGACGGGCAGTCACCCAACAAGCAGTAGTGGCTTTCAAGCCGTAGCTACCAAAACTAATAGTGGTGCCACGAGTAGCGACGCCGCCGCGCTTGGCTTTATGTGATTTGCGATATTTGGTTTTCTTGGGCATTAACATACTAGTCTACTTAACTTTTATAAACTAACGCAGCCGTTGGCCGACTACTTCGCCTTTAACTTCCTCAACATTTTCAAAAACTTCACCGCGATAAACCCAGACCTTGATACCGATAGTACCAAAGGTGGTATAGGCAGTGCTGCGAGCATAATCTATATCAGCGCGCAAAGTATGCAAAGGGACTTTACCAGAGGTTAGAACCTCGGTCCGGGCAATTTCGGCGCCATTTAACCGTCCGCCAACCATCACCTTAACCCCTAAAGCACCAGAGCGTTCGGCACGATTAATGGTCTGCTTCATGGTTTTGCGGAAAGGCGCGCGCTGTTCTAATTCCAAAGCCATAGTTTGAGCTAAAATATTGGCGCTCAAATTGGGCCGATTAACTTCACTGATATTTAAACTGATATCGTGCAAACGAAAAGTCTTTAAAAACTGACTATGCAGCTTTTTCTTCAAGTCTTCAGCGCCAGCTCCACCGTGGCCGATAACCAAACCTGGCTTAGCCACGAATAAACTGACGGAAACCTTGTTGGCGCTACGCTCAATTTCAACGCGATCCAAGCCGGCGGCCCGTAAGTTGCGGAAAAGAAAATCACGCAATTTGACATCTTGCTGTAAATTCTTGATATATTGCTGGCCTTGCTTGAACCATTTGGATGGCCAAGTCTTAATGATGCCAGTGCGGAAAATTGTTGGATTAACTTTGTGTCCCATAAGAATAATTTAATTAACCGGCTTTACGCTGAAAAACTTTTTTGACGAAACCAGATTTAGAACCACCATCACGCTTGGCCGCTTGCTCAAAGGTTTCGGCTTTGGCTTCGGCTTCACTAGCCAATTCTTTGGCTTGTTCGGTTTTATCCAAGCTCTTGCCCTCGCCCTTGCTAGCCAATTCGCTCAACTTAACCGGCGCTTCGGCTTCAACTCGCCGAGCCGATTTGGGGCCGCTATCTTTAATTTCACCCAAAACAATAGTGATATGACTGGTAGTTTTATTAAGTGGAGTCGCTCGGCCATGGGCTTTGGGCATCCAACGATGAAAAGTGGCGCCCTTGCCGACCCAAATCTGCTTGATGGTCAGGTTATCGGCGGTCAAATCATAATTATGCTTGGCGTTAGCAATGGCTGACACCAACAACTTACTGATAAAACGACCGGCCTTCTTGTTGACAAATTTTAATTGAGCCAAAGCCTCGTTGACTTGGCGCCCGCGCACTAACCCGGCAACTAGGCCGGCCTTGCGGGGCGAAACGCGAATATGTTTAGCTTGCGCGGTAATCTCCATATACTGAATCTTAATTAGCTAAATTACTTACCCTTGGCTTGAGTCTTGGCCATCTTACCGCCATGACTAACAAATTTACGAGTTGGTGAAAATTCACCAAGCTTGTGGCCGATCATGTTCTCACTAATCAATACTGGTGTGTGCTGGCGACCATTGTGGACGCCGATAACAAAACCAATCATCTCCGGGGTGATGGTGCAAGAACGATCCCAGGTCTTAATAACTGTTTTATCGCCAACGGCCAATTTCTTGATTTTAGCAATCAACCGTTCATTAATATAAGGGCCTTTTTTTAAACTTCTGGACATAGGCTGGTCAATATAAATTAACAAAGCTTAGCGCTTCTTCTTGCGGCGCTGAATGATTAAAGAATTGCTGGCCGCTTTCGGGTCGCGAGTGCGAACACCCAAAGCATGCTTGCCCCAAGGAGTCTTGGGATATTTCAAACCGATTGGCTGATTGCCTTCACCGCCGCCGTGTGGATGATCAACCGGATTCATAGCGGTACCACGAACTGTCGGACGAATACCAAGATGGCGGGTTCGACCGGCCTTACCAAGGTTAACTCGGGCAATATCCTGATTACCAACCTGCCCCACAGTGCATAAACAAGCCTTGCTGACCAAACGAATTTCACCCGATGGCATTTTCAACTGAGCAAACTTCTTTTCCACACCCATAACATATAAGGCATTACCGGCCGCTCGAGCTAGTTTGCCACCGAAACCAGGGCGTAGCTCAACATTGTGAACAGGCATGCCGGCCGGAATATATTCTAACGGCAAAGCATTGCCGGTCTTGATTTCAATCAATTTCTGTGAGCTTAAAATCTGCTGACCAACTTGCAAATCAACCGGCGCAATAATGTAACGCTTTTCACCGTCGGCATAACGAACCAAAGCCAGGCGGGCGCCACGGTTAGGATCATATTCAATGGTCATAACTTGGCCAGGAATATCAAATTTATCGCGCTTAAAATCAACAATTCTAATATAGCGCTTGTGGCCGCCGCCACGATGACGGACGGTAATTTTACCCTGATTATTGCGGTCGCTTTTTTGTTTACGTATAACTAATAATCGGCGCTCCGGAATGATGCTGGTACTATCGCTAAGATGATCAAAACTGGATCCACGCAGGCCAGGCCTTGTCGGTTTAGCTTTTCT
>CAYNWZ010000032.1:0-8265 GCA_964401085.1 uncultured Gammaproteobacteria bacterium | reverse complement strand
TACGTTTAGCTAGAACTATTGCCGATTTGGCTAATGAGCCAACAATTGCTAAAATACATTTAGCGGAAAGTCTACAATATCGTTTTGCTAATTATTAATTTATGTGGAAAAAAATCAGCTGTTTATCTTTATTGGCCATTGGTTTGATGACTAGCGGTTTTGGCTGTCGTCTTCAATCCAGTAAGGTTAAAGAAAGTATGCAGCCAATCACTCTCAATTATTGGCGAGCCTGGGATGAGCCAGATGATTTTGAAGAGATTTTAACCAAGTATAAGGCGTTGCATCCAAACATCACCATTAATTATCGTAAGCTGCGTTATGAAGAGTATGAAAAGGAGATTATCAACGCTCTAGCCGAAGATCGCGGTCCAGACATCTTTTCCATTGAAAGTGGCTGGTTATCTCGTTACCAGGCCAAAATCTCGCCGATGCCCGATACTATTACCATGGTTTACCCAGTAGTCAAGGGCACGATTAAAAAGGAAACCACTTATGAGTTAAGAGATACTCGCAGCCTGACGATCAAGGACCTGCGAGCCAATTTTGTGGATGTGGTCGCCGATGATGTTATTGTTGACAATAAGATTATGGGCTTGCCGTTATCGGTTGATACGCTAGCTATGTTTTACCGTAAGGACCTTTTTAATAATGAAGGTATTATCAATCCACCGGCCTATTGGGATAAGAATTTTCAGGATACCGTCAAGCGCCTAACTAAGCGCGATGCTCAGGGTCAGATTATTCAGGCCGGCGCCGCTATCGGCGGCGGTAGCAATGTGGAAAGGTCAGCCGATATTGTAGCCGCCTTAATGCTGCAAAGTCGGGCCCCAGTTATTGAGAATGGCCGTGTAGTTTTTAATCGCCAATCATCGGAAGGCTCTAACTATTATCCAGGAATTGATGCTATCCGCTTTTATAGTGATTTTGCCAACATTAACAAAGAGGTCTATTGCTGGGACAAGGGCCTGGGACAATCTTTTGACTTGTTTGTGCGCGGCCAAGCCGCCATAATGTTTGGTTATAGCTACCATATACCGCTAATTATTGCTGCCCGCCGCACTGGCTTTACTGGTGGTGATGCCGGTCAGTACCTCAAGGATTTAAATATTGGCATCAGTAAACTACCACAGATCGCTAGCACTAGCCAGCCAGTTAATATAGCTAATTATTGGGTGGAAACTGTTTCCAAAAAGAGCCAGCATAGCAATGAGGCTTGGGATTTCATTCAATTCATGACTAAAGCTGAGAATGTCGGCAGCTATTTAGATAAAACCCAGCGGCCAACAGCCCTGCGCAGCTTGATTGAGCAACAATTGTCCAAGGAGTATTTGGATGTTTTTGCTAGCCAGCTATTAACGGCGCGCAGCTGGTATCGTGGTTATGATTCGGCTATGGCCAATAAGGTCGTCGGCGAAATGATTGATAGCGTTTTAAACGCGCCCGACCAACTTGAAGCGATTATTAATTTAGCTGTTGGCAAATTACAGCAAACGTTAGTGGCGCCTAGCCAGTAAGAAAAATATATGAAAATTTATAAGTTGTTTTGCTTATTAGCTATTATCACTGTTTGTCTTTTACCGGTTGCGGTTCTGGCTCAAGAGCGGCAACTAGTGCCAACTGAAGGCTATGAAGATGGCAATTATACGATAGCTTCTTTTGAGACCATGGCCATTTTTATTGGCAAGGCTATACTGGGGCTTTCCGGCACTTTTGCTTTAGCTATGTTTGTTTGGGGCGGGATTCAGATGATTACTGCCGCTGGCAAATCAAAAACTTTTGAAAGCGGTCGTGATACAGTTATTAACGCCCTAATTGGATTGGCAATCATTCTCTGCAGTTATTTGATTATCAACTTTGTTTTAAAGACTGTCGGGGTGCAATCTTGGACCAGGGTCAAAATAGATGAGGTCATGAGAAGCAAATAAAAGGCGATGACCGTGATTGTTTAATCTTATGTCTGGCCCAACAACGATTAATTTTGGTCCGATTATTAAAAACCGGCGATTGGCCAAAAATTGGTCGGCCTTATTTTGTGCCCGACGGCTTAAGGTTAAACCAGAACACATTCGAGCCATTGAAAATAATAGTTTTGATCATTTACCGGCCAAAATTAATCTAGTTAAGGTTGTGGCTGATTATTTGCAAATGCTCGGCTTCTCAGCCGAAGAGGCTGCCCCGATTATTGATTGTTGGCAGAACAGCGACAACCGGCAACATGATATTTTTTTTGGCCGCCGCTTGGTTAGAAAAAAGGATTTGTGGTCATATCCGCAAATTATTCGCAATAGCTTGGTGGCAGTGGCGATTTTAGTGGCCGCTATTTATATTATTTTATCTTTAAAAAATATTGTTGCCCCACCCAAACTGACTGTGACTAGCCCGGCTGGCGATTTGGCTACTAGTCAAAGACAGTTGTGGATTGTTGGTCAAACTGAACCAGAAGTTCAATTGGAGATAAATGGTGAGACATTATTAAGCGATCGGGTTGGCAATTTTAATCAGCCGGTTAATCTGCGCTCTGGTATTAATAATTTGAGCGTGACAGCCGTCAAAAAATATGGTGGCCGAACCACCGTTGTTCGCCAGGTTATGGTGGTTGATAATTGATCGATTTACGTTGACAAAAGGGGGCGCCCCTGCTAAATTGGACATAGTTTGGCGCCCATAGTTCAATGGATAGAACACCAGCCTTCTAAGCTGGTTATGAGGGTTCGATTCCCCCTGGGCGTACGCTTTTATTCAAATATTTATAAAAGTATGATCTGGTTCTTGTTATTGGGTTCAATTGTCATTCTGGCGGTTTTAATTTTCTTGGCCGAAGAATTCTTTAACCTGTTATTCCGTGGTTATGCGCCGTTTATTAGCACCAGAAATAAAGTTTTAGATGAGGCGGTAAAACAATTTCAAGAATTAAATTTACCGGCCGGGGCCAAGGTCTATGAACTGGGTTGCGGCAAGGCTGGCTTCTTGCGCCGTTTGGAAAAATCTGCTACAAGTAAATATACCCTGATTGGTGTGGAGATCTTGGCTTCAGTTTATTTTTTGGCCAAGCTCCAATTAGCCATTCTTGGCAGTAAGATTAAATTGCGCCGTAAGAATTTTTTGAAGATTTCTTTAGCTGGTGGTGATTGTTTTTATTGCTATCTGGGAGAGTCATTAACAACCAAGTTGTCTTTGAAGCTGCAGCAAGAAGCGCGTCCGGGTTCTTATTTAATTAGCAATCAATTCCATTTACCTGGCTACGAACCAATTAAAGAAGTGCAGATTGGTTTAACTAATTGGTTGAGAGTTTATAAGTTATAAGTGATGGTGGCTATAGTTTAGCGGTAGAACAGCGGGTTGTGGTCCCGTCAGTCTGGGTTCAACTCCCAGTAGCCACCCCTAATTGAAAAGACGAGTCTTCGGGCTCGTTTTTTCTATCTTGCTTTTTCCCTATATTTTGCTATGATATTATTCATAATAGCTCCGTTTGGTGCTAATTTTATCTTTATTTATTAATTCTAACCACTGATTATGGAAATCACTTCAATGCTGATTATCGGTAGCGCTTTGTTGGCCATTCTCTATGGCGCTATCTCTATCAGATCAATCTTAAAATTGCCTCGCGGTAATGACCGGATGCAAGAAATTGCTCAAGCCATTCAGGCTGGGGCCAAAGCTTTCTTGAATCGTCAGTATCGAACCGTTTTTATGGTGGCGATTCCACTGTTTGTCATTATCGGTTTTATTCCTAATTTGGGATGGCCGACCGCTGTCGCCTTTATTATCGGTGCAATATTATCGGCTTTAGCTGGCTATATTGGCATGAATATTTCGGTTCGGGCTAATGTTACCACGACCGAAGCTGCCAGATCCGGTATGAAGAAGGCCTTGTCCGTAGCCGTCAGAGGCGGCAGTATTACCGGTATGTTAGTGGTCGGTTTGGCTTTACTGGGCACGGCCGGCTTCTATTTAATTACCAAAGATATTCATGCCTTAATCGGTTTTGGTTTTGGCGGCTCGTTGATTTCTATCTTTGCTCGTTTGGGTGGTGGTATTTTTACCAAGGCCGCTGATGTTGGCGCTGATTTGGTTGGTAAGGTTGAGGCCGGTATTCCGGAAGATGATCCGCGCAACCCGGCGGTTATTGCTGATAATGTCGGCGACAATGTCGGCGATTGTGCTGGTATGGCGGCTGACTTATTTGAAACTTACGCGGTGACTTCGATTGCCGCCATGATTTTGGGAGCTCTAACTTTTGGTCAAACTAATCAGTCGCTTATTATTTTCCCGCTATTATTGGGCGCTGTTTCCATTATTGCCTCAGTGATTGGTATTTATTTTATCCGTCTCGGTAAGTCGCAGAATATCATGATGGCTCTCTACAAGGGTCTGATTGCGGCCGGGGTGATTGCTGCCGTTGCTTTTTATCCAGTTATTAATTGGATTATGAAAGATAATGGTCAGTTCAGCACCATGAATTTGTACCTATCTTCCTTGATTGGCTTAGCTGTGACCGCTGCTTTAGTTGTTATTACTGAGTATTTTACTTCGACTAAATACGCCCCGGTTAAGCAGATTGCGGCGGCCTCGACCACTGGTCATGGCACTAACGTGATTGCTGGTTTGGCGGTCTCCATGAAATCAACGGCTTGGCCAATTATTGCTATTGCTTTATCGATTTTAGGTGCTTATTCTCTGGCCGGCCTATATGGCATTGCGATTGCCGCGGTTGCCATGTTATCCATGGCTGGTATCATCGTCACTATTGATGCTTATGGTCCGATTACCGATAATGCCGGCGGTATTGCTGAAATGGCCGAGTTGGGTGATGATGTTCGTAACGTTACCGACCCGCTAGATGCGGTTGGCAATACTACCAAAGCCGTTACCAAGGGTTATGCTATCGGTTCCGCCGCTTTAGCTTCGCTAGTTTTATTTGCCGATTTCGCTGAAAAGTCCAACGGCGTCCAGTTTGTTATCGACAATCCCTATGTTTTAGTTGGTTTATTTATCGGCGGCTTATTGCCCTATTATTTTGGCGCTCTATCAATGCAGGCGGTTGGTAAAGCCGCTGGCGCGGTGGTTGAAGATGTCCGTGCTCAGTTCAAGGAAAAACCAGGGATTATGGAAAATACCGAGAAACCGGATTATGGCCGCACTGTTGATATCGTCACCAAGTCAGCCATTAGAGAAATGATTGTGCCGTCACTGATTCCAGTACTCGCCCCAATTTTGGTTGGTTTTATCTTTGGTATTCCGGCGCTGGGCGGTTTATTGATGGGTACGATTATTACTGGTATTTTTGTGGCCATCTCAATGACTTCTGGTGGAGGAGCTTGGGATAATGCCAAGAAGTATATTGAAGAAGGTTATTTTGGCGGTAAAGGTTCTGATGCCCACAAGGCGGCGGTGACTGGTGATACGGTTGGTGATCCTTATAAAGACACGGCCGGTCCAGCCATTAATCCGATGATTAAGATTGTTAATATCGTCGCGCTATTAATAATTGGTTTGTTGATTTAATAACCAACATTTTTTAAATAAAAAACACCAGGCTCAGCGGCTTGGTGTTTTTTTATATTTCGCTTTGCTTAATTATTTGTTATGATAACAATTAAGGTTAAGATCTTAAATATTCATTTAACACTATGTGTGGCATTATTGGTTATTTGGGTCACCAGCCAGCTAAAGACATTTTGTTGGATGGGCTCAAGAAATTAGAATATCGCGGCTATGATAGCGCCGGTCTATGTATTTTGCAAGATGGGCGTTTTTTTATTGATAAGAAAGTCGGTCCAGTGGCTCAGCTAGAGCAGTCGGTGGCCAACCAAGACATAACTGGCCCCATCGGTATCGCCCACACTAGATGGGCCACCCATGGCGCGCCTAGCGAAAATAATGCGCATCCCCACTTGGACTGTCGAGGGGAGATTGCTGTTGTCCATAATGGAATAATTGAGAATTACCAAGCTCTAAAGGAGATTTTAATCAGTGAGGGGCATCATTTTCAATCAGAAACCGACTCCGAAGTCCTGGCTCATCTGATTGAAAAATTTTATAGTGGCAACCTAGAGACCGCTGTCGCCAAAGCCTTGGCTTTAGTTGAGGGGTCTTACGGTCTAGTCGCTTTAAGTATTAAAGAAAATAAATTAGTCGCCGTTCGGCAAAGCTCGCCATTGATTATCGGTGTTGGCGCTGGTGAAACCTTTGTCGCTTCCGATATTCCAGCTATTTTAAAACACACCAAACAGGTTATTTATCTTAATGATAACGATTTAGCAATTATTGACGACCAAGGCTATCGTCTGCAGAATTTGGCTGGGCAGGTTGTTGATCGCCAAGTGGAAGAGGTTAAATTGAATGTTGAACAGATTGAAAAAAAGGGTTTTAAGCATTTTATGCTGAAGGAGATTTTTGAGCAGCCGCAAGCTCTAAGTAATGTTTTGGCCGGCCGGGTTAAGGATGGGCAAATCAAGCTATCTATTAATTTAGAATTTAGCAAACTAAAGCGGATTGTCATTGCCGCTTGCGGTACTAGTTGGCATTCGGCCCTGATTGGTAAATATTTATTAGAAAGTATTGCCAGAATTCCAGTTGAGATTGATTACGCCTCCGAATTCCGTTATCGTCAGCCTCTAGTTAACGATACCGATTTGTTTGTCGCCATTTCTCAATCCGGCGAAACAGCCGATACTTTAGCGGCTTTGCGTGAAGCCAAACGGCAAGGAGCGCAAACTATCGCCATTGTCAATGTCGTCGGCTCAACGGTTACTCGGGAAGTTGACTCCGGTATTTATCTGCATGCCGGTCCGGAAATCGGTGTGGCCAGCACCAAGGCTTTTACGGCTCAGGTGACCGCCTTAATTCTTTTGGCTTTGCATTTGCGGCAACTAGCTGGCCAGCCGCTTGATGATGATTTATTAAACGATTTAAGCCAACTGCCAAAGACTGTGGCGGCAACGCTGAGCTTGGATGAACAGATTGACAATTTAGCCGCTCAGTTTTACCAGGCTGACCATTTTCTTTATTTGGGACGAGGACTTAACTTTCCGGTCGCCCTAGAAGGGGCTTTAAAATTAAAAGAAATATCTTACATCCACGCCGAAGGCTATCCGGCAGCCGAAATTAAACATGGCCCAATTGCCTTGGTTGATGAAAATATGCCAGTGGTTTTTTTAGCCACCAAAAATAATTTAAGTGATAAGATTATCAGCAATATTCAGGAAATTAAAGCTCGGGGCGGCCGGATTATTGCCGTGGTTGACCAAGATTATGATCATATTGCCGAATTGGCCGACTATCTAATTAAGGTGCCGGTGGTTAATGTTTTATTATCGCCGATCATTAGTGTTATTCCGTTGCAGTTATTGGCCTATCATATTGCCGATCATAAAGGCCTGGATGTGGATAAACCCAGAAATTTAGCTAAATCGGTAACGGTGGAATAACTATTAATCTTTAAATAGATAGGTTGTCCAATTATCAGCCGTTAGTTCGTCCGGGCTAACTGCTTTAGCTACTGCGTATTGACCGATAATTGTCCGCCGCAATTCAGCCAGATAAGCCCCACAGCCCAGTTTTTCGCCTAAATCTCTGGCGATTGAGCGGATATAGGTGCCGGTGGAACAGTGGATGGTTAATTGTAATTGTGGCCAAGCGTAATTAAGCAAATCTATCTTGTGAATAGTTATCAGGCTGGGCTGTCGTTCAATAACTTGGCCTTTTCTAGCTAATTCATACAGTTTCTTACCAGCTATTTTTTTAGCGCTATACATCGGCGGAATTTGTTCAATTTGCCCGGTAAAGCCGCTCAGAGCTAGTCGGACTTTTTGAATATCTGGTCTCTGTTTAATATTTTGTGTTTCAATCTGGCCTAGTCGATCTTCAGTATCGCTGGTGCCGCCGAGTTGGAAGACGGCTTCATAAACCTTATCTTGTTTGGCTAAACTATCGATTTGTTTGGTCGCTGCTCGGCCGATCGCCATAATTAATAAGCCGGAAGCCAAGGGGTCTAGCGTGCCGGCGTGGCCGATTTTCTTAATACCAGTAATTCGGCGCAGCTGGTAGACCATGTCATGTGAAGTTGGCCCGCTTGGTTTATCTAATAATAAAAAGCCGCTATTTTCAGTTGTAGTAATATTTGTTTCCATAAAATAAGTATAACAGTCGATTTTGAAAATGGCCAATAAAAATAACCTCCATAAAGGAGGTTATTTTTCAGTACGCCCAGCAGGGCTCGAACCTGCGACCGTTTGCTTAAGAGGCAACTGCTCTACCAACTGA
>CAYNWZ010000031.1:0-8282 GCA_964401085.1 uncultured Gammaproteobacteria bacterium | reverse complement strand
TTATTTGGCCGGCCTTAATCCAGCCCAAAGGCAAGCGGTTGAGCATGGCGCTGGTCCGCTATTGATTGTGGCTGGAGCCGGCACTGGTAAGACAACTGTTTTGGTTAATCGCTTGCTTCATTTGATTATGTCGGGCCAAGCCCAACCGGATCAAATTTTGCTAACCACCTTTACGGAAAAGGCGGCTGGTGAAATGGAGGAGCGAGCCGACCGTCTGTTGCCTTATGGCTATACTGATTTATGGATTCAGACTTTTCATGGTTTAGGTGAAAGACTGTTGCGCCAGCATGGTTTGGACATCGGTCTGCCAACTGATTTCAAATTGCTCAATGAAACCGGCCAATGGATTCTCTTGCGCAAAAATTTAGATCGGTTGCAGCTGGATTATTATCGTCCGCTAGGCAATGAGACAAAATTCTTGCGCGACTTGGTCAAGCACTTTAGCCATCTCAAGGATGAGAATATTGCGCCGGCTGATTATTTAAAATATGTTGACGGCCTTGATTTAAGCGATGCCGGTCAGCCGGAACAATTAGAGGTAGCCAGGCTCAAGGAGCTAGCCCAAGCCTATCAAACATATAATCAGTTATTGTTAGACAATTCTTGTTTAGACTTTGGCGATTTGATCAGCTATACTTTGCGCTTATTCCAGCAGAGGCCGAATATCTTGCAGCAATATCGTCAGCAATTCAAGTTTATTTTGGTTGATGAGTTTCAAGACACCAATTGGGCGCAATATGAATTAATCAAGCTTTTAGCGGCTCCAGGCAATAATTTAACCGTTGTTGGCGACGATGATCAGAGCATTTACAAGTTCCGCGGCGCTTCTTTGGCTAACATATTGCAGTTTAAAGACGATTATCCGGCGGCCGCCGAAATCGTGTTGACTGATAATTATCGTTCCGGTCAGCCCATTCTCGATCAAGCCTATCAATCGATTCAAAAAAATAATCCGGATCGCTTAGAAGATCGCTTAAAAATTAATAAGCGCCTGGTTGCTGCCGGCCAACTCAATGGTTCAGTTGAGGTTTGGCCGTTAGCCAGCGAGTCCGAAGAAGTGGTAGCTATTGTTGATTATATTAAAGAAGAATACCAACAAGATTCGGCGACCAAGTGGTCAGATTTTGCCATTTTGATTCGCTCCAACCGTGATGCCGATAAATTTATTAATGAACTGGGCCGACAAAAAATACCCTGTCAGTTTATGTCGCTACGCGGACTTTATTATAAGCCGGTAATTTTAGATTGTTTGGCTTATTTTAAGCTTCTGGATAATTACCATGAATCGGCGGCTTTGTACCGGGTCTTGAATTCTCGGCCATTTGCCTTATTGCCGGCTGATTTGGTTGAATTATCGGCTTTGGCTAGACGCAAAGCCTGGTCGCTGTTCGAGGCTCTACAGAACAATGCTCTAGCTACCAAGATTAGTCCAGATGGCCGTCGCGCTATTGATAAGTTGTTGAAATTAGTGGCTGCTCAGTCATTATCAGCCTCTCAACAGTCGCCGAGCCGTTTGTTTGTTGATTTTGTGTATCAGTCAGGGCTGTTGGCTGGGCTGGATCAAGAGAAAGACAGCATGATTTTTCATTATCTCAATCAGCTCTATAAGAAGATGAAAGAATTTGAAGATGGCGGCAATGATCTGCGTCTTAAGGATTTTGTTGACTTGATGGATATGGAGATGGAGGCTGGGGAAACCGGCAGTCTAAGCTTGCCGCTCGAGGATGATGATGTGGTTAAGATTATGACCATCCATTCAGCTAAGGGGCTGGAATTTCGCTATGTTTTTTTACCAGATTTGGTAGACAAGCGCTTTCCAACTACTAAGCGCGGTGACAGCTTGCCAGTGCCTGACGGGCTGATTGCCGAGCCAGCTGGTTCTGGTGATATTCATTTAGCTGAAGAGCGGCGGCTGTTTTATGTAGCCATCACTCGGGCTAAAGAAAAATTAATTCTGGCTTATGCTCGTGATTATGGCGGGGCGCGTGATAAGCGGCCGTCAGTTTTTCTTAGTGAGCTTGGGTTAACTGATAATCAAGTGGAGCGTCAGCTGGACTCCGCTCGAGTCTTTGAGTTAGTGCGGGAAGTTGAGGCCTTAAAAAATCCCGATGAGAATCAGCTTTTGCCAGCGCCATTGGTGGCGGTCAATAAGTTTTCTTTCAGTCAGTTTGAGGGCTATAGTAATTGCCCACTGCAGTATAAGTTTTCTTTTGTTTTAAGAGTGCCAGTGCCTGAGAAAGGCAACATGGTTTATGGTCGTTTAATGCATCGCTGTCTTTATGAACTATTTGCCCCCTGCCTATTAACTGATCAGCCGACTGATTTATTTGGTCAGTCAACACAATCGGCCAAGATTGATTGGGCGGGTTTGTTGGCTATTTATAAGAAGAACTGGGTTGATGATGGCTATGCCTCAGCCGATGACCGAGAGAAATATCGTCTGCTTGGCCAGCAAAGCCTGAAATTAATTTGGCAACAGATTGAGAATAGCAGTTGGCCCAATGTTTTGGCTTTAGAAAAAAAATTTGTTTGGAAAACGGCTCAATTCACCCTTGGCGGCACGATTGATCGGGTTGATCAGCTGGCCGATGGCACGGTTGAGATTATTGATTATAAGACCGGCAAGCCCAAGGAGAAACTTGATTATCAGACCAAGCGCCAGCTAATGATTTATCAGTTGGCCGTGGAATCGGTTTTTGGTTGGCGCGTCGGCAAGTTAACTTTTTATTATCTAAATAGCGGGCAATCTCTTAGTTTTACTGCTAAGCCGGCCGATTTGGATAAAGTACAACAAGAAGTGGCTACCGAGGTTGAGGCAATTCGTCAAGGCTTTTTTCCAGCTAAGCCTAGCCAGCTTTGCGCTTACTGCGACTTCCGCTCTATCTGCCAATTTCGCCAGGTCTAAAATCAACTAATCAGGTTTTAAAATAAGCCCGATAGCTTTGACAGCTGGCGTGATTTTTGCTAAATTGAAGTCAGCCCGGTTAACGGGCTTCGTTATGTCTTTGTATAATTTTTATGATTATCAGCTGGTTAGGACAATCGTGTTTCAAATTACAGGACAAGATCAATGGTCGAGATATCACCGTGATTCTGGATCCATTTAGCCCAAGCTATACCGGATTAAAGTTGCCGGCCAATTTGTCGGCTGACATAGTGACTGTTAGTCATCAGCATGAAGACCACAATTTTCTAACTGGAGTTAGCGGTCAGCCGTTTGTTGTAGATATGGCCGGGGAATATGAAATCGGCGGGTTGTCGATTGATGGCGTGGATAGCGACCATGACCAGCAGGGTGGCGCCGAGCGCGGGCACAACCTGATGTTCCGTTTGGGTTTTAGTGATCTAGTAGTTACTCATTTGGGAGATTTGGGTGGCGCCTTAGAGGCCAAGCAATTAGAGCGTTTAGCTGGTACCGATATTTTGTTAGTTCCAGTTGGCGGACACTATACCTTAGATGCCAAGCGGGCGATTGAAGCGATTAACCAAATAGAACCAAAAATAGTCATACCAATGCACTATCAATTGCCTGGTTTAAAATTTGATCTTAATACCGTTGATGATTTCGTTAAAGCTATCGGTTTAGCCCCGGTTTATGAAGATAAGTTTAAGGTTAGTCGTCGTGACCTAGATAGCGAAAATTTACAATTAGTTATTCTGTCAGCCACGGCCTAGATTTATGAAACGTCAGCGGCTTACTCAGAAGGCCTCCAGTCTGGCCGATTGGCCAATTGAAAGACGGCGTCTGATTGCCTGGTTTGGCATTGTGGCCATTATGACTATATTATTGGTCTTTTGGCTTTATAGCTTACGGCTCTCTTTCATTAACCAACAAAAAAGTCAGGCCCAGCCATTATTAGATATTAATCAGATTCGCCAGGACTTAAATACTGGGTTGGAAGAAGTTAATAAAGGCAGTGAGTTGTTGAAAAAAGTTGCCACAACCACTGTTTCTTCCACTAGTCCAGAGGTGCAACTATTGCAGGAGCAAAATCGTCTCCAGCTTGATAAATTACGCCAAAAGTTAGAGAAATTACCTAATCAGTCAACCGATTAACCAAGCTTATGACCGCAAAAAAACCAGCAGTTTCCGATATCAGCCCAGCTGATGATCAGAAGATTGAGGAATCAGCCCGACCGGCTGAAACAGCCACTCCGCATGGCTTGATTTTAGCTCAACCGATTGTTGACGAAATGCGGCAGTCCTATTTGGATTATGCTATGAGCGTTATCGTCTCTCGAGCTTTACCTGATGTTCGTGATGGTCTCAAGCCGGTTCATCGCCGCATCCTGTATGCTATGTGGTCGCTGGGCTTGCGTTCTGGCGGCAAATTCCGCAAATCAGCCACTGTGGTCGGCGAAGTGCTTGGCAAATATCATCCACATGGCGATAGTGCCGTTTACGACTCAATGGCGCGGATGGCTCAGGATTTCGCTATGCGCTACATGATGGTTCGCGGCCAAGGTAACTTCGGTTCAGTCGATGGTGATCGGCCGGCGGCTATGCGTTATACCGAGGCTAAGTTATCGGCCATTGCTGAAGAGATGTTGTTTGACTTGGACAAGGACACGATCAACATGATTGCTAATTTTGACGGATCACAGAATGAGCCGCAAGTTTTGCCAGCCAAGGTTCCGCAGCTGTTATTAAATGGCTGCATGGGTATTGCTGTTGGTATGGCTACCAATATTCCGCCACACAATTTGCGTGAAACAATTAGTGCGATTTTAAAACTTATTGATAACCCCGAAGCTACCATTGAAGAGTTAATGGAGTTTATCAAGGGTCCTGATTTTCCGACGGGCGGTTTAATTTATAATCGTGAAGATATCTTGCGGGCCTATACCACCGGCAAGGGCGGCATCGTTATGCGCGGTCGGGCCGAGATTGTTGAGAATGGCCATGATAATTTCCAGATTGTTATTAGCGAAATTCCTTATCAAGTTAATAAGGCGACCTTGGTTGAAAAGATTGCTGATTTGGTTAAAGACAAAAAAATTGAAGGCATCCGCGATTTGCGTGATGAATCGGACAAAGACGGCATTAGAATCGTTATTGATTTGAAGAGAGATAGCTATCCGAAGAAAATTTTAAATGTTTTGTATAAGCAGACCCAGCTGCAAGAGACTTTTCATGTCAATATGCTGGCCTTGGTGGATGGACTACAGCCAAGAGTTTTGAATCTTAAGACAATCCTGGAAGAATTCATTAAACATCGCCAAGAGGTGGTGCGCCGTCGGACTGCTTATGAGCTAGCTAAAGCCAAAGATCGAGCTCATATCTTGGAAGGTTTAATGATTGCTTTAGATCATATTGACGAAGTTATTGCCACCATTAAAGCCTCAAAAGATAAAGATAAGGCTAAGGCTAATTTAATTAAGCGGTTTAAGTTGTCTGATCGGCAAGCCGTTGCCATCTTGGAAATGAAGCTACAGACATTAGCCAACCTAGAAACATTAAAGATTGAGACCGAGCTTAAAGATAAATTAAAAACCATTGCCGAGTTGGAAAACATTCTATCTTCCGACAGTTTAGTTTTAAAGATTATCAAGCAGGAGTGCCAGGAAGTTGTTGAAAAGTTCGGTGATGATCGCCGCACTGGCGTTGTGGATCAAAGCGTTAAGAATTTTAAAGTTGAAGACTTGATTCCTAATGAAGAGGCAGTGGTTATCATGACTCGGGACGGCTATATCAAGCGCCTGCCTGGCGACACCTTTAAGGTTCAGGGGCGTGGCGGTAAGGGGGTAATCGGTTTAACCACCAAAGAAGAGGATTCGGTGCAATTTTTATTTACTACCATGACTCATAGCGACTTGCTATTCTTTACCAGCCATGGTCGAGTCTTTGAGCTAAAAGCCTATGAATTGCCTCTGGCCTCTAGAACATCCAAGGGGCAGGCCATCGTTAATTTCTTGCAATTAGCTAATAGCGAGCAAGTCACCGCCATTTTACCGCTGGACAAGATGGCTAATAAGGAATATCTGTTTTTCGCCACACGGCGCGGCTTAGTCAAGAAGGTACGGATTAATGCTTTTGATAATGTCCGGCGCAGCGGATTAATTGCTATTAAATTAAAGGAAAACGATCAATTGATTTGGGTCAAGCCGACTACTGGCAATGACCAGATTCAAATGGTCACTGCTCATGGCCAAGCTATTCGTTTTCACGAGGAAGATGTTCGCGATATGGGCCGTGGAGCCAGCGGTGTAATTGGCATGCGCCTCAAGACTAAAGATCAGATTATTGGCATGGGAGTTATTAAGGCTGACAGCGAGAAGTTAAAAGATTATCAAGTATTGTCAGTGATGGCTAATGGTTATGGCAAACGGACCAGTCTCTCTCAGTATAAAGTTCAAAATCGTGGCGGATCGGGCATCAAGACAGCCAAGATTACTGATAAGACCGGTGAATTAGTCAATGCTTTCTTGGTTAACAAGAAAGCCATGGAGGAGAAGGATTTGATCATTATGTCCAAACAGGGTCAAGTTATTCGTCTGCCCTTCAAGACAGTTAATGAATCCGGTCGCGACACTCAAGGTGTTTGTTTGATGCGTTTTAAAGAAAATAATGACCAGGTAGTGGGGGTCACCTGGCTTTAGATATTAATTATTTAAGTTTTTGTTTATGAAAAAATGGTTATTGTTGAGCTTGGCCGCCGTTGTCATGCTGACCGGTTGCGCCAGTCGACCCAAGAATTTAAAGCCCGATCAAGCCAAGGAACGGGCGGAAAAGTTTATTAATGCTGCCTTAATGCGGCCCGGTAGTCAGGCAACCGTCAAAGAGATCGAGTTGGCTGGCGGTTTTTATAAGCTCAAAGTCGATGTCGGTAGCGGCGATCCGGTTGATTCTTATTTGAGTCGTGACGGTAAATTATTCTTCCCGCAAGCCATGGATATTGACGAGGTGACCAAGCAATTATCTGGTAGCACCGAAGGCGAATCGGCGGCAGCCACTGTTGAAAAGAAAAGTGACAAACCAGTAGTGGAATTGTTTGTTATGAGCTATTGTCCTTATGGTTTGCAAATGGAACGAGGAATATTGCCGGTTGTTGAGAAGTTGGGCGACAAAATCGATTTCAAAATCAAGTTCTGTGATTATGCTATGCATGAAAAACAAGAAATTGACGAGAATTTGGCCCAATATTGTATTCAAAAAGAACAAAACGATAAGTTTGTCAGTTATTTAAATTGTTTTCTCAAGTCTGGTAAAGCCAGCGATTGTTATAAAGAAGCAAAGGTTGATGAAGCTTCGTTGCAATCTTGTGTCGCTGCTGCTGATAAGCAATTCAACATTACGGCTGGCTATAACAATAAAGATGCCTGGAAGGGGCAGTTTCCGCCATTTGATGTTGATAAGGCCGATAACACCAAATATAGCGTTCAGGGATCACCGACTTTGATTATCAATGGTCAAGAAATTAGTGCTAATCGTGATAGCGCCAGCCTACTCAAGACCATTTGTTCAGCTTTTAATAATGCTCCTGAGGAGTGTTCAGCTCAGTTATCTAGCGATAGTCCAGTGGCCGGATTTGCTGCAGACAATAATGGGACTGCCGCCGGTAGCTGTCAGTAAGAATAGGTCAAATAGTTTTGATTTAGAAAAAATCGGTCAGATTGGCCGATTTTTTCTTTTTAAGCTATAATACAAGCACTAATTTTTAATCTCAGGAGGGGGTGAAGCGGCAGTTTGCCGGTTCATATTCACCTGTTCTTTTTATGTCAGCCAAAGTTTTATCCGCCGGCCTTAGGGGTTTAGCGGCTGAGTTAGTGGAGGCCGAATCCGATATTGGGAGCGGCGATATCGGCTCATTCGTTATTGTCGGCTTGCCTGATGCTTCGGTTTCGGAGGCTAAGGAGCGAGTCCGTAGCGCGTTGCGTAATTCAGGCTTATCATTGCCCAAGCTCAAGATTACTATCAATTTGGCTCCGGCTGATTTGCGCAAACAGGGTCCGAATTATGATTTGCCAATCGCGCTTAGTATTTTATTGGCTAGTGGCCAGTTGCCCAGCGGTTGCCTGCGACAGGTTATGTGTTTGGGCGAATTGTCGCTCGACGGACAAACTCGTCCAGTTAGCGGTGTTTTGCCGGCCGCTTGTTTGGCCAAAGAACTTGGCTTGCGAGCCATTATTATTCCGGTTGGCAACGCTGTTGAAGCGCAAATCGTCGACGGATTGGCTGTTTGGCCAGTCACTGATTTAAAACAGATTGTCAGGCAGTTACGCGGTCTAGCCCAGCCTCTGGCCATTAAAAGGTTGGACAATGACTCGATTGAGCCAACTGT
>CAYNWZ010000030.1:0-8364 GCA_964401085.1 uncultured Gammaproteobacteria bacterium | reverse complement strand
TACCGAATTGCCCACAATGAAACCATTAGCCACTACCGCAAACGAAAAGCTCGGCCAGTTATTGATTACTCAATCGATGAACAAACTATTAATTCATTAACTGACAGCAGTTGGCAAACAGCGGCCAACCAAGTTATTTGGCGCACGCAGCTTAACCAAGCATTAGATCGATTGTCACCAAAATATCGCCAGGCGATTATCCTTCGTTATTTCGAAGACTTAGATTACCAAGCGATTGCCGACATTATCCAGCAGCCAGTCGGCACTGTAGCCACATTACTCAGCCGAGGCAAGCGCCAGTTACAACAAATATTAACTAATCAATATGACTAAGCTAGCTAAAAAAATTCTTGCCCTAATTCAACAAGGATCAATTAAGCCGCGACCGCGCTGGATTTTTCAAGTTCAAAATATCATTATCTGGCTAGCCATGATTATTTGGACAGTGCTCGGTTCTTTGGCTAGTGCTATGGTAATTGATCAGCTGCGCTTCAATGATTGGTCACTGGCTGTCCGCCTTGGTGGCAGTCTGGCCATTAAATCATTACCCTATTTCTGGTTATTTACTCTATTGCTGGCAATCCTTCTAGCCAAATTTCACTTCCAAAAAACAAAACATGGCTACCGCCATGCTTGGTTTAAAATTACCGCCCTGTGTCTACTAATTAGCTTGGCGACCGGTATAGTCATTGCTTACTCTGGTTGGGGACGGCAACTGGATAATCAATTGGCTAAAAAAGAAATTTACCGCCAGCTTAATTGCCAAGATAATCTATGGTACCAACCCGACAATGGTCTGCTAACGGGAACGATTCAATCAATCAATGATAATGAATTATCACTAATCGCCCCCGATGAAACCGCTTGGCTAGTTCAGGCTAGCCAGCAAATAATCACTCAACAAGCGCCAGCTATCCAGCCAGGTCGAGCGATTAAAATATTAGGGCGGGTCGTTGCCCCTCTAACATTTAAAGCTGATGAAATCCGACCCTATGGAATCGGTTGTGGTTGCGGTCATTGTCGCTGTAATAATTGTCAGCAATAGCCGGCTGACAGAAAATCAACTTAAGCGGCGTATTACTAAATGCTAGCAATCTTAATAAACTAATTTAAAGAAATGTCCAAACAAAGATTATTGCTGGGAATACTAATCGTTGGCGTCGTGGCCATCGGCAGTCTGACCTGGTCGGCCGTTAAAGCAGCCAGCAACCAACCGACCACCCAGCCGGTTGTCGCTCAGGAGACCAAAGCTTGCGGCTGCGGAGCTGCTGGTTGCCGGGCCAATCAAAATAAGACCGGACAAACTAGCTGCGGTTGTCAAAACAAAGGCAATCAGACCCAAAGGGCTAATTATGTTGATGCCAACAATAACGGCATCTGCGACCGAGCTGAATAGGCCCATTCAGTTAAAATATATAAAAAACAAACCATATTTTAATGGTTTGTTTTTATTTTTCCTGAAACGCGATTATTAATCTTTAAAAACGCTCTTCTATCTCTTGATCATTCTCATCCTCAATTTCACCGACAATTTCTTCCAAAACATCTTCCAGCGTCACCAAGCCGAGCAATTGATTTTTTTGACGATAAACCAAAGCAACATGCAAGCGTTTTTTGGTCATCTGACGAAAAATCTGCTCAATCTTAGTATTTTCATCAATCTTAATAATGGGATTAACATGCTTGGCCAGCTGATCCTCGCGATGATCGCTATTAAGAACCCGCATAACATCGATCAGATGAACATAGCCAATAATATTGTCCTCCTGATTATGATAAACCGGATAGCGGCTATAACCTTCTTGAGCCATAAAATAAGCAATCTGATCAATCTCGGCATCTTCATTGACCACCGACATCCGATAGCGCGGTGTCATAATATCCTTAGCTCGAACATTACCGAAGCGTAAAATATTCATAATCATCTCATGCTCCTTAAAGCGTAAGACACCTTTTTCAACCGCGATGCGACTTAAGGCCTTAAATTCTTGAGCCGAAACTAATTCTTTCTGCTTGCGGCCGGCAATTATAATTAATAATTTTTCCAACAAAAAAACAATCGGATAAAAAATAATCTGCAAAAAATAAACAACCGGCGCGAATAGCAACGCCATCTTCTCAGCGCGAGCCTGAAAAAAGGCCTTGGGGCACATTTCACCAAAGATCAAAATCAACAAGGTCATCACGCCGGTAGCAATACCTAGGGCTCCAGAATCAAAATGGTCTTCAACCCACAGACTGGCCAGCCCGGCGGCCGTAATATTGACTAAATTGTTACCAAGCAACAAAACAATTAGTAGGCGTCTCTTATTATGAAGAGTCTTCTCCAGCAGTTTAGCATTTTTAATCTTCGCCAAGACTAAGGACTTAATTGAAGCTGGAGTTGCCGAAAATAAAGCAATCTCCATACCCGAGAACCAGGCAGATAATGTTAATAGGCCAATAATTTCTAAGAAAAACATACACCAATCTTATAAAATTAATACACCAAAAGATCTAAGTTAAGAACTTACACAGGCTAGTCTTTTCAACAAAAAATAGAAGTCATACTTGTAAAAAGAATAACCAATCTATAGTAATAAATATAACTCCTATGATATAATAACTACTATAAATAGTAAATGATTCTATGAGTAAAGTATTCAAAACAAGTGCCTTTATAATTATTATTGGCGTTTTTGAAATTATCAATTTACACAAAGCACAGGCGGCTAATTGTGGGGGAGAAATTCCTTGTGGTTGTGGTGATACTGTTGTCGCAAGCACGACCTTAACTAACAATTTAGATTGCTCTGATGAAGAAAGCTTTGCTCACGGTTTAATTGTTGGAGCCGACAACATAACCATAGATGGGAACAACCATACTATGGCCGGGAGTAATTCCTGGATTGATTCAAATAGCGGAATTCACAACCCTGACGGATACGACAATATCACTATCCAGAATTTTACCAACATTACCAATTTTGATATTGGCATTTATCTTGCCAGCTCCACAGCAAGCATAATTCAAAACAACACAATCAGCACAAGCTCACATTACGGTATCTATCTTAATAGTTCAAATAATAATATTATTATAGATAATTTTACTCACTCCAATAATGTCATTGGTCTTTATCTTAACCATTCAAATTACAACACTATCACCAGCAACACGGCTAATTTAAATTATCTCAGCGGCATAACTCTTGATAGCTCAACAAACAACACATTAACAAGCAACACTCTTAACTCTAACTCCCGGCATGGAGCTTATATCTCATCAAATTCAAACTATAACACTCTAAGCGGCAACACCGCAGATTATAATATTATAGGAATAGAAATTGGCGCATCTGATCATATCACAATGCGCAACAACACGATGTCAAACAATAACCACAATTTTTATTTTAACTCTGACTCTGACGCTGACTATGAGAATAATGATATTGATACATCAAATTTAGTACAAGGAAAACCAATTTATTACTTATATAATCAGTCTGATTTAACCTATGACGGAATAAACATGGGCACACTTTTGTGTATTTCCTGCAACAATATCTCCGTAAAAAACATAACATTATCTGCTAATAATTATTCTGGTGTTTATTTTAGAAATACCTCTAGCTCGACAATTGACAATGTAACATCAAACAACAGCGTCCATGGAATAATGCTACAGTCTTCTGATTCTAATAACATAATCAATAACTCTATAAACATAGGTGAAAAGGGGCTTTATTTATATTCATCAGACTATAATTTCATAAATAATAATAAGATCAGCTCCAGCCTTGACGGAATATATCTTGATCTTTCAAGTTCTAATGAACTAACAAATAACACAATCCTAAACGGAAAAACATCTATTTATGACAACAGAACAAATACGTACTCCGACAACTCTTTCCTCTATAACGCTATAGACAAATCGTTGACATATACCAATATAAATAGATTATTAAACGCAGGCAACGCTTTTAATTTTAACATAAAAATGTTTGATGCTAGCGGAGCTTCTTGTCCTACTTGCATCTATTCTATATACACAAGCCCGATAGAGAATGTCTCCAGCGTCAAAATTGGAAACTCGGTAACATCTACTCTGGCTTTTTCAAGAAATGGTATATATTCATTGACCACAAGCGTTATAGACAGTAACAACAATACAACAAAAAAACTTTTTAATTTTTTAGTTGGCGAAACTGCCACAACAACCGCCAAATATTATTTAAGGGGCATCAACACGACGCATGGACAACCCGTTGGGAATGGAGGAGATTCAAAATCAATGGGTTTTAACGAGCCGATTAAAACAGAGTCTTGGGAGTGCGGAATGTTTGTTCAGAATTCACCAGATGAGCTGCCGAATTATCCGCTCTCATCTATTTCGAGCATCAATATAAGGGGTTCCTATAAATCAAATAGTCCTGGCAGTGTTGGAGCCCAAAAGTTGTTAAACTATTCTTCTACTATGGATTATAGCCAGTCCCTGTCAACAAGCCCTTTTTATACATTTCTTAATAAGACTATTTCAGGTTTATCTTGGCCAATGGACGGTTTAAAAAATTGGTACTGGTTAGCTATAAAATTAGTTGGCAATGCACCATCTTGGCAAACAAGCCCATCAAATTTAGCTTATACTATATTTACTCACCAACACACAATAACCCCAGCCATTAAATCTAGCTCAAATGACAATATAATGATTCTCTCAGCAACCGCTCCAACAAATGCAACAAGTAGCGCAACCATTGTCTTAGATAATCCGAATGTATCGGCAACCTCAACAACACTTATACTTACTGACTTTAGGCGACCATTTTGGGGGGCTAGTAGTACCATTGATTCAAATTCAACCACGACAATAACAACAACCATAGGTGCAAACACATCTTCTACCTTAGAAGCCATACCTCTTGATTTGGTTCCATCATCAGGCTCTGTTGGGGTAACTATAGATACTTGGAATATATCTGGTGACTATTATAAAAAATGGACCGAAGAGGGGTCTATTCATAATATCTCTACCGAGCATACGGTAGGAAATATGAAACCAGACACCAAATATACTCTGAAAGTAGATAATTCATCTTTAGCTTCGTATACCTCTGATTCATCTGGGAATATAATATTTACCTATAATGGTGGCTACTCAACCAAAATATTTGAACTTATAGAAGACATTACCCCTCCCAATATAAACATTATTGGCTCTAATCCAGCCTCAGTATATCAAAATCAAACATATGTAGATGCCGGGGCAACAGCAATAGATGATATTGATGGAAATATTACTGCCAACATGGTCACGACAAGCACTGTTAACACTTCCATTATTGGTTCATACTTAATAACCTATACTGCTTCAGACGCAGCTGGGAATACTTCTACTACAACCAGAGCAGTTAATGTGATAGCAAGAGAATCTGGAACAAACAACACTGGTGGGTCTCGGTTAATATATGTTTCACAAAATCAAAATAACCAAGATCAACAAAATAACATTTCATGGACAGACGGAAGCTGGATTAAGACGCAAGATAGTAAGACTGTTTATTTCTTAGATAAAAATAATATAAGGCACTCCTATCCAAATCAAAATATATGGGAATCATATTTTGGAAATGATTTTTCTTCTGTCAAAGAAATATCAAAGGAAACATTGTCCATTTATCCCCTTGGCAGAAATGTACCCTATAAATCGGGGAGTTTAGTAAAAATGCCAAGCACTCCGAAGGTTTATTTGGTTGGAGAAAACGCAATTATGCAGTGGTTAAAAACAGAGAATACCGCCAAAAAACTATTTGGAAACCTGTGGAATAAAATAATTAAAACTCTGGATGAATCACTCTTTGGTGATTATGTTATTGGGGCCGATATCGATTAAACGGCCAACTTGTAATTTATTTTTATAAAAAACACGGGGCCACAAAACACCAACGACGGTTCCTGAAAGGTTCTTTTGGGGGCTACAATAACCAGAATTCAAAATTATTACTTCTCCCCCAAACCAGAACAGTTCTTGATTTCTACTTCTGGTTCACAGCCACGAGACAAACAGTTTTTATCTGTAGTTTCTTGAGTTGTTGTGACCGTAACAACGTTAACAGCCTGATAGTTATACCAGTTTTTGTTTGCACTGCCGTAAAAATACCGTTTTACAGGCTGCAATCAGCCAAAATAAAAATTAATTCAAAACAGTAGTTGGGGTTGTGATTATGTATAATCACTAATAAGGCATAACGATTTGATAATATAATACCGTTATCTCTTATTTATATATGCGCCGCCATATAATCATCGACTACACCAATGCTGGGTGGAGCCCTAACAGATTGAATTTCCAGGTTCGATGATGACAAGAAAAAACACAAACAATGATTGGCAACCCGACTTCAGACTCGAATCAATTTGATCCTATCTTCTCATTTATGCGGGCCAATCATACATAAGTATAATACTAAGAGATATTATCAGGTAGCTTCGTCTACCCAATTTTATTTTTAATCAAATATTAATTTACAGTTAAAACAAAAAGCCCATTAATAAATAGTTCCTTTAATTTGGAGCGGGTAACGGGAATCGAACCCGTATCTTCAGCTTGGAAGGCTGACATAAAAGCCATTATACTATACCCGCAAGTGGCCAAAATTCGGCAGTCTCAACCAAGCCGAAAATGAAAAAACAGCCAGGCAACGCTCCGGTAATTTCAGCCATAGTCGGGATGCCGAGATTCGAACTCGGGATCTCCTGCTCCCAAAGCAGGCGCCTTAAACCAGCTGGGCCACACCCCGTAAATAAAAAACTATTCCCAGAATAGCTTTAACAGAAACTATCATAACGCATTATCTTTAATTTTTCAAGCCAAAGCTTTAGGATGATAAATTTGGTAAAACCTTGAGTAAATAAATAAGGCTCTCGGCTAAGATTCCGTCAGAATCTAGCCGAGAGCCTGGTTATAATCATTAGAGGGCACTACCCGTAGATGCGGGCAGCCTCGACGCAGACAAACTCTATCCTGGTCAGGCGAATTAGTCTAATTACCATTTCCGCCCTTGGCTCGATTATTTGTTTAATGTATAAATCGAGCTTCTTAATGAAATCTAATCTCTCTGGTCCAGATTGTGGGGCAATTAACATATGGCCAGACCTTACCATATCAATCTGCCGCTCCTTCATTGCCGCCAACTGATCTTCCCGTAAATTAGAGGCAACATATTGCTCCTTACTATAAAGATTCCGCACGACCTCGTCATAAACCATGATTAGTTTGGTCTCATCGTAGCCACCCACCAAGCTTAACTCATACTTGTCAGACGCACTCTTGATGGCCTGAGCCCAGTCCCAGTAGTCATCATAAGAATCTTTGCCGGACGCAGGATTACTAATCTCTTCCACAAAACCGGCCACTCGTTTTTGCAGTTCTTCCATAAAAATAGCCGCCACCTCTGGATCATCAAGGCCCAGTGGATAACCATTACTTAAATAGACGGCGAGCCCTGATAAGTCATCTTTAGAAATCAACGGTTTACTGCGGTCATTACCCAATAAGCGAATGGCCACCAACTCCAAGAACCAATGGACTATCTTGGGATCTAGAATTGAATCTCCAATCTGAACGCCGGTCTTTTGAAAGAAATGTCTAGATAGCCGACTAATAAACAGCGCGTTCATTGTGTATCTAGCCTCCAGAATACTAATTAACTCCTCCAAACTTATCTCGAACATGCTTGACATCTGTCCTCCAATTTATTTTTTTAATGTGCTATTTGGTTAACTTTCAATAATATTTAAATTAGCTAACATTGTCAATGTCCTGGGCCTGCGCCTAAACAAAAAACAGGAATCATCAAGATTGCCTGTTTTTATAATTCTATCTGTGCCCCGGGTCAGAATCGGACTGACGACACAAGGATTTTCAGTCCTTTGCTCTACCACTGAGCTACCGAGGCTCTAAGTATAGTTGCGGGGGTCGGATTCGAACCGACGACCTCCAGGTTATGGGCCTGGCGAGCTGCCAACTGCTCTACCCCGCGATAATTTTAAGTGGGCAACGGAGGAGTTGAACCTCCGACCTCGACATTATCAGTGTCGCGCTCTAACCAACTGAGCTAGTTGCCCTTATTTTAATAATAACAAAAAAAGATTGGCTAAACAATATGGAACCAATCTTTCTCTGCCGAATAGATACAAGTCCCATAAACTTGCCAGATTTCGGCGCTAACAGGCGCTAATTCAGATTGTGAGCTACCGATTGCTCAGTAGGCTCGCCACTATTGCTAGTGGCCGACTAAATTGCCGCTTTTCAGCTAGCAATATACTCCCTAGAAAGGAGGTGATCCATCCACAGCTTCCGCTACGGATGCCTTGTTA
>CAYNWZ010000029.1:0-8523 GCA_964401085.1 uncultured Gammaproteobacteria bacterium | reverse complement strand
ACCAGATAAATCAATGGCCAATTGACTAACAGACAAACAATCAAACCAATACTGCGGATAATCGCGCCACCGATCTGCCCCCAAGCTGACAATCCGGACTGGACCTTAGCTTGAAAGAACAAGTCAATAACGGCAAAAGATTGCAGAAAAAAAATCAAGGAAAACAAAACCACCAATCGACTGGTTGACCAGTCTTGATGAATAATTAACAAGACTAAAATTAAACAAATAATTGCTAAAACTGCTCCTCCCAAGCACAAAGTCCAGCCAGTACCCGAGAGCTTATCAGTTTGCTGCTTATCTTGACCGATGAATTCACGCTTAACAATATCATAAACCCCCAGACTAGCAATAAAACCAAACAGGGTAATAAAACTAATCACATAATTCAAAAGACCGTAGCTAGCCGGTCCAAGCTGACGAGCGACGAAAATACTGATAACAAAACTAATGGCGGCTGAAGAAATTTGGCCAAATAAAAGCCAACCAGCGTTAGCTGAATAACGTCTAATTCCTTCATGCTGAAAAATCCAGCGCCATTTAACCGGAACCAACCGGCTAAAACTTGTCACTAGATTGTTTAACATTTATTTATAAATTATTGCAATATCTCTTCCACCTGCTTCTGATACTCCGGCTTAAGCTGAACGGCTTGCTGGGCGGCATATTGGGCTTCTTCGGCGCGGCCCTGCTGGTCATAAAGATCGGTCAGCTTAAGCCAGATTTCAGCGCCCTGCGGATAAATGCGGACCAATTGTTCGGTCAGGAGTGTCAGGCGCTCAATATCGCCGGCCTGCTGGTAATGCTTAATCGCTTCATTAAGATAATTGCCCGGCCCGAGCATGGTGACGCCGCCTTTATCTAAACATTGATCCAAATAACCATAGGCCTCATTGACATCAGTCTGAGCTTGGAGCTGCAGACGGCTGAGATGGCAATAGGTGTCCCAATAATCGGTACTGATGGCCAACGCCTGTTTAAGGGTAGCGATGGCTTCATCAGGCTGATTAAGATCCGACAATAATTGTGCCTTGACATAATAAGGTAAAATATGTTCTTTGCCATTGGCAATAGACTTTTCCACCGCCGCTAAACCATCGCGACTATAGCTAACCGATAAATTATTACGGCTGATCTGGCTAGCCAGCGACAAGAATTGGGCCCGCTGCATGTTTAAGAAACTGTCATCGGGATTATATTTAAGATTATCCACTGTTGCCTGATTAGCCTGGCTAATAACTTCAGCTAACTGACTGGGCTTTAACTTTTCCAGCAGATAATTGCCACTAACCCAAGTATTGACCATGGCCGATCGGCCGTCGCGAATCAAGGGTGATTTTTCAGCTTGGGCCTGCTTGAAAGAAGCTAGCGCTTCCATGGCTTGGCCTTGATTAACCTTAATAATGCCATCAATGGTCTTGGTCAACATCCGCATGGTGGTAATATTGGCCGCCCAGGCTATCCAGGCCACCACCAAACCGCCAACCACCAAGATAGCTACCTCGCGACCAGTCCAATCACTGGCCGATTGACGGACCGTTGGCTCGTGAAGCTTGTCCAGGTTGTTAATAAATCCTAGGATAATCATTAAGAACAGATAACTAGCTAAACAGTCAAAGAGGGCCAAATTTTGGACAAAATAGGCCATTAAGAAGCTGGCTAAGGCGGCAAACTCCGGCAAAGCAATCTTTTTATGGCGATAAGCTCTGATCAAATAAATAACCGCCCAACTGAACATAAATAAATAGGCCACTAAACCAAGCAGACCGGTAGTAGTGACAATTTCGACAATATTATTGTGAGCGCGGTCAAAATAATCCTCGCCTTTGGAGAACTTGTAGAACTCGCCTTGGAATTGGCGATCAAAGGTAAAAGCAAAATTACCATAACCAACGCCCAAAATCGGATGCTGGGGCAAATCGCGCCAGGCCCAAGTCAAAGAATAAAGCCGCGTATTGAGGGTATTATTCTGCAAAGAAAAATCACGAAAAATCTTGCCCAGCTGGGTATTGTCCAAAGCTGGCGACCAACGCAAGGCAAAAATGGCACCGATACTAACCACTAACAATCCCAAACTAATCCAACCGATCCGCCGGGCAGTCTTATGCTTATTTAAGAAAGTCATTAAACCGGCATAAAGCAAAGCGCCAGCCGCTAAGCCAGCGTAGGCGCCAGAAATATCGGCGCGAATCAGACCGACAAATAAAATTATTAACACCAACCAATAGGGCGCGGCCGTTAGCCAATTGCGGCTGCGGCCGATCAAGAGAGCGGCAATAAACATCGACATCAGCATCAGCGTGCCCATGTAGGCGGCATTACCCAAAGTCGAGGCGCTATAATTCTGAAAGATGCCAACCAGACTGAGCAAAGTGCCGGCGCCGACCATGGTCATCAGTAGCGGCTGCCAATCGCGCCAGCTGCGGAAAACAGTAATAACAATTAGGTATAGTAAGAAAAAGTGGAAAAGCGGGAACCAGCCGAGCATCCGTTCCAAGTCGCCCCAGAAACTAAGGTTAAAATCAACACCGGTCAAGCAGGTCAGGAGCACTACGCCTAAATAGCTCAGCCAGCCGATGGTCAGCCATGACTTCTTGGGCCGATCAGCCGGATATTTCCAGATAAAGGCCAGCCAGATGACGGCCAAGACCTCCAGCAGAATATTAAAGTAGAGCTGCTTGGAAGTAATGTAGGGAAAATAATAGCCCTTATTAACCAAGAACAAAGACACCAAGCTGGCATAAACACCCAGCTTCAAAACAAAGCGATACCAGGCTCGCGACATAATATTGAGTAATAATTAAGCAAAAAGCAGCGCCGAAACGCTGCCTTAAGTATAGAAAAAAACTAGGGGGAAAGCAAGAAATTGATTAACTGGCAGATTTTTTAAGTAAATCAAAACGCTTAACCAGTTCAAGCTGATCTTGATTGGCTTGTTTGACTGATTTTATCAAAATCCGCTTTTGCTGACCGGCGGGCAAATCAGAAAATCTAATATTTTTGGGCTTATCCTGTTTGAAAAACATAAAAAATATTTATTCAAGAATTGCTTCTAGAGAATTTTTATTGTAATCAAATTTGACATAACTGTCAATATTGGAAATATTCATTTCAATTCTCTTGACTTGATTATTATAGTCCTTTTTTAATAAATGAACAATAATGCGATTGCCAAACTCATTCTTTAGTTTACTGACATTATCTTTGGCGGCAAAAAATTCGCTAATAAAAATCTGTTTATTAACTCGCCGGCCCTCTAGAGCTTCTCGCTTTTTTACAAAAGACCAAGCCACAATGGGATCTTGATAAATATAAAAGATAAAAACATCACGATTTTTTTTGAGAGCAATATTAATATTGTCTAAAGCATGTCCATAATTAGCCAAAGTTCCATCTAGCAAAACATTAAGCTTGAGCTTGTTGGCACGATAATATAGCTGGCAAACACCCCAAGAAACAGCTTGTTGGAATAAATCAGCATTGTGCCCATTATAGCCAGGACAGATAGCCCTAATTTCGTCAGCGTCAATCCTAGCAATAAATATGCCATCTTTAGCAGTATTAGTAATAAAGTTTTAGCCGTCTCGGTTTTACCAGCCCCGGGTGACCCAGCCATAAACCAGGTAGTCGGCCGGTCAACTGGCAATACTTTGGAGCTAATGAACCGCTGAAATAATTCACCATTTTTAACAAGATTCTTAACATAGTTCAATGGATTACTCTGGCAATCTTCAACGCCTAACTCTTTGTCCCCCTCCATAGAATTAATATTAATAAATAATACTAAGATTATATCACCTATTTTGGGAATTAGTATAATTCTTATACCAATTCCCAAAAAATAAAGGTTAGGCCGACACAACAAAGATACTCTCACCTAGATGGTGCTTTTGTTTTAAAAAAGCCGCCAGCCCAAGAAGGGAAGGCGGCGGAGACACACACGGGGAAAGTTTAGTTAAAGGGCCACCGATATAAGAATGTCATTATCGGTGGCCGGTGGAGGTTGCCCGCAGGGCGCGGGCAGTATCTAGTTGAGGGAAAACGGTGGCCGCCGACAGAAAGCGCCATCGACGGCCTGTGTTACGGAGGTTATGGCAGGGTTAAAAACATACAACCAGTAACCAGCGGTTGGGGTTGTGGTTTGGTCGGCCACTGGTCAGGCAGACAGACAATAGTGGCGATAGCGGCAACGATTACAACTAATACCAATGATAAAATTACGGCCACTATCCGCAGCTCGCGTTGTTGCTTATCATTCATCTTGCCCCCCTAACAATCCTGACGAAGAGCGATGAACACCACCCCGGTCAACAGACAACCGATGGTGACAACGATAACGGCAAACCAGCCAAGAACTTTGAAAGTCTTAGACATTGTTCTCCTCCCTAAAAGTAAAGGTACTATTTGCCGCCATCTTAGATGGTTTCGGCCAAGATGTCAATGACTTCAGCCGTCGCTAGTCCAGTATGGGGTGTGGGTTATAATAGCCAGCGGCAGCAGCTGTTGGCTCATCGTCAAAGAACATTGCGACAAAAGCCACGATAATCAGGACGATAACGCCCCAGCCGACACCTTCGACGGTGCCACGAACAACCTTAATTGCTTTCATTTGCTTTTCTCCTTCCAGATCATCCAGCTAGTTGACCGAACAATCTTATTTTTCTTTACCCTAGGGAAAACAGTTTAAATTGTCAAGAGTCAGCTGATTAAAAACTACCAGAGCAACAATAATCTTTTCATTTAATCAAATTAAGAAATCAAGTAAAACAAAACCACCGCCCCGAAGGGCGGTGGTTTGCTGGATTAACTATCTAAAGTTAATCAACTAACAATTAATCAAAATTTGATTAGTTGTGTAGATTGGCACCAGTAACACTGGTGTATGGCAGATACATATTAGTCAAACTATTGTGTCTAATATCATCGCCACCAGTACCATTCAAGTCACTGATAACAGTCTGGACGCTATAGTTATTAGCATTAGTATCAACAGCGATATCACCGTAAATAACCAAAGTAACAACATCATCCAACTGAGCGGCATTCAACAAGCCAGTGCTTGCATTCTGTAACTCGGTGGAGGTCCAATCACCAGCAGTGGCGGAATCAGCCACTTCACGGGTAGTACCATCAACCTTCAATACTAGGTTGGTAGTAGTAGCTCCATTCTGGTTAACAGTAACCTTGAATTTATCTAATTGAGCCTTAAAGGCATCATTGTTAGATAAGCGGTTGTTACCGTGTTCAAAGGTTAAAGTATAGCGACCAATTTCTTGGTGGCTACCAGCTGACAGATTACCGTTGCTCATAGCATTAACAACAGTGTTCAATTTAACACCAGTAATAGTGAAGGTCTTGGTGCTGCTGTCATCATCCCACTCACCAGCACTTAAAGTACCATCACCATTGGCGGCGATAGTGATATCATTGCCAGAGTTCATACCCTGAGCAGTAATAGCAGCGCCAGCGCCTAGGTTATATTGAATAGTGTGACCCTGAGTGGCGGTTGAAGCGGCATCGCCATCAACATTAATACCTCTAGCTAAAGGAGAGATAAATAATGAGGTGGATTTGTCAGCATCAAAAACAACATCAAATGGATCAAAGACAACTGAGCCATTTGACTCAACAGTCTTAGAGGCAACGACAGTGCCGTCAGCCTTCACCAAACGAACAGTGTTAATATCTGAGCTAGTGTCGGTGCCCAAGCTGGTCAAAGTCAAAGTCTTGACCTTGATTGGCTCGTTAGCAGTGGTGAATTTCAATTCACCAGCATACTTGGAGGCATTAGTGGCTCCAGCCAAAATATATTGATCCTGGCTAGCATTGGTATCGGTGGTCAATAACTCGACCTTCAAAGTACCAACAGTAGCACCAGTGATGGTTCTAGCACCGCCAGTAATACCACCAGTGATGTCAACGGTCTTGTTACCGGTGACAGACTTAGCAGTAATATCAGCCTCAGCAGCAGCTTCTAAGCTGAAACTATCAGCATTAGTGAAGCTAGAGGAGAAGGTAGCCTTGACAACTAAATTAACCTCAGCTCCGGCAGCGATAGTATTGGCAGCCAAAGAGTTGAAAGTAATAGTTCCCTTAGCACCAGCAGTTGGTTCAACAATGTTGTTGGAAACGGACTTCAACAAAACACCATTCAGATAAAGATCCATCTTAGTGATGTTGTTGTCGGTAAAGAATGGAGTGCCGTCGGTAGCCAAAGTGGTCAATTTCAAAGAATTGAGCTTGACACCATCAGCAGCACCAGCCTTTAACTTAGCAGCGTAAACCTCAACATCGGAAGCACCAGTAACCACGGTCTTGGCAGTCATGTTGGTGACATTCCAAGCCAAAGAAGCTTCCTTGACGGTCATGATAGCACCATCAATAGAGCTTGGAGTAATGTCGGTAATGCTTGAATTAGAAACATCGCCGGTAACATTCATGCCAGTCTTTGACAAGTAAACTTTCATGGTGTCGTTAGCATCGATTTCGCTACCAGTGGCATCATTTAAGTCAGCCTTAATAGCGAATCTCTTAGCGACCCCCTTGGTTAAGTTAATCTCGTCAGATAAGGTCAAATCATAATGATCGGTATCAAAGGTAGCATCCAAGTCATAGGCTGCACCTGTTGATAAATCAATCATGCGAACATTATCAATCTCATCAGCCTCAAGGCCAGTACCCATAATCTTGAAATTACCATTACCGGTAATATCCTCAAGGGTGGCATTTTCACCATTGGAGCGGAAAGACAAAGTGGCTAAGACAACATCGTTGTCGCCAGCCTTGACATCCTTGGCTGGTGTAGCAGCCTTGTCAGCGTCGATGGTAAAATCACTGGCACTTAGGGTCACAGTCATACCCTCGCCAACAGTGTCCAACTTCTGGAAGCTGGCGGTTTCTAACTGTAAATCAAAGCCATAGGTAACACCAGTGGCAACAATGTCAGCTCTATCTTTAATATAAAGAGTAACAGTGTCGTTTACATTGGTGGTACCAATATCACCACGAACCTCAACATTGACAGAATTATTCTTCTCAACTTTAACGTTGTTCAAGGCGAAATTAACATAGCCATTATTGTAATCACCGGTAGAAACTTCATTGCCGTCAACAAACAGTTTTAAGTTAGAAACAATGTCAGAAACATTGGTTCCGCCATTCTTAAACTTCATGCTGCTTAGCAGGGCAGCTTCATTGTTAGCTTTCAAAGTAAAGCTAGCCAATAAAACGTTATCTTCACCAAAATCAACTGAGGAGTCAGACGTGTCTGGAGTTCCGGTAATCTGGAGAGTGCCGACATTTGAAGAAACAACAGCGCTCATCTTATTACCAATAACAGGGAATGAGCCGTTAACAGTCAAACCACTAGCAGTAATGTCGGTGGCCTTGGCGATACCAAGAGCATAGTCACCAGCCGCGGCGGCAGTAGCCTTAACCACTAAAGTCTTAGTAGCTCCAGCAGCAACATTGATTGGGGTGGAGAAGACAAAAATGGCCTCGCGATTGGAATTAATATCCTTAGCACTACCGACCTTAACGCCGTTATCAAAGATAGTAACGTCATCAATCTTAGTAGCATCACCTAATTCATAGGCAGTCATCTTAATACCAGAGACGTTGATAGCGCCATCATTGGCAGCTGTCAAGTTCATGGTCATAAAATGAACTGGGACATTGGTAGGAACTGACTGAGAAGCTGGGGTGGCAGCGCTCAAAGCAACAGTCACACCAGAACCAGTCACAACTGGACCAGTCGCGGAAGAATCCGGATTGGCGAATTCGTTGGCAGTGATAGCGGTGCCGCCAGCAGTAATAGTATTGCTGATGGTCATGACGTTATCAAAGCTGAAACGATTGGCATTGAAAGCGGCTTCGCTAGCAATACTCCGATAGTTAGTACCATCAAAGTAGTAGACAGCGGCATTGCCGGCATTCTTCACCAAAGAGCCAGCTGGCACTTCGTTGGCAGCTAAAGCGTTGCCAGTCTTGTAATTGGTGAAGAAAGCATCAGCGACATCGCTAACGCGCTTGTTCCAATTACTGCCATACAGAGCGACGGCGGTAGCCTCGTCAGGGATGGCGCGCAAGGTTCCACCTGGTTCCACGGCATAGACCTTAGGATTGGTGGTAATCTTGACTAAGCGGGTGCCCGGTCTCATGGTGATGTTGGCCGCCAAAGGATATGACTCCAATTCACTCTGAGAAATGGTCACAACACCGCTAAAATCCTTATACCAGGAAGAATAAACAGTAGCATTTGGGAAGACATAGCGCTTGCTGTCGGCACCAAGATAATAAACGGATGATAATCCATTCATTTTAATCAAGCTGCCTGGAGTAGCGGCCGCCTTGGTAGTACCAATTTTGCCGAAACCAGCTAAAGCGACAATGGCTAGACCCAAAACGAAAACTTTGGAAATTCTATTCATAGTGTCGTTTGTGTTTGGTAAATCTTTATCATTAACAAGAGGATTTATTTATGGTAAGGCTTTAAAGTTGGCCTATTCTAGAAAAACGCGATCA
>CAYNWZ010000028.1:0-9625 GCA_964401085.1 uncultured Gammaproteobacteria bacterium | reverse complement strand
ATCAGTCTTTCAGCCAGGTCTTTCGATAGATTGGCTAAATTATCATTAATCAAAAGAACATTACTTAATTTTTCTTGGGACAACTTTTCTTGCGCGGCGGCGATGGCCAGTGGGTCAAGATCAAATCCGACTACCAGCCCTTGCGGCCCGACCGCCTTGGCCAAAGCCGTCGTATAGCCGGCTCCACCCAAAGTGGCATCAATAAATCGTTGTCCTAGTTGTGGTTGTAAAACTGCTAAAACTTCTTCCAATAGAACTGGCTGATGCTGGTAATCCATAAATTACAGCAAGTCATCCAGCGATTCGGCAACTGAGCCGCTAGTCTTGTCATTATTAGACCGGTAAGCTTCCCAGCGGTCTTTGTCCCAGATTTCTAGACGATCGTAGAGACCGGCCACCACCGCTTGTTTGCGCAAGCTGGCGAATTGGCGCAGATATTCGGGCAGCACTACCCGTCCCTGCGCGTCACACTCTACTTCGCTGGCACCAGACAGCATAAAGCGGGCAAAGGCCCGCTGGTTAGCTTTGTTAAATGACAATTGGCTCAATTTGCTAGAAACTAATTCCTCCCAAGCGGCTTTAGTATACAAAAACAGACAGTCATCCAAGCCTTTGGTAACAACTGCCCCTTTTTTCAAATCGGCCCGGAACTTAGCCGGAATCGCTAAGCGGCCTTTCTCATCTAAATTGTGTTGAAATTCGCCGATAAACATTGTTTGGGAGTTAGGTGGCGGTGTCGAGCATTCACCACTCTTCACCACTTTTCACCACATTGAGAATTATAGGCCTTTTTAAAAAAGCCGTCAAGTGTTTTTACTATCTAGAATAATGGCTAATTATAAATAAAAAAATCATAACAAAAAACACCCCAATTAGGGTGTTCTAAAATCAACTGTGGAAAATTTGTGTTCAGTCCAAAATGAACCTAAAACGCCTTATTTAACTGTCTTCTTAATCGTGATATTGGGTTGGCCGGAATATTCTGGCTCCACAATCTGGTAGCCATCACTCGGCAGTGGCTGGCCACTAGTCCCCGCCACTGGCAAACCTAAAGCATAAGCTAAAGCATTGGCGGTCACCACGCCAATCCGCAGCGATGTGAAACTACCGCCCTGATTAATGACTTGAATAGCATCTAAATCCGACCACTCCAATTTTTGCTCAGCCAATAATTCTAAAATCCCAGGTAATAATTGCTCAGCTTGTTGACGATCGCCAGCCCAAAAACGCTTAGCCATCAGCTCATCCGCTTGTTTAATGGCCGCTACCACGCCGGGCTGCGAAACAGTATCGATAAATAATTGGTATTTCATAATTTTATTGTAAATAATCCATTAAAAAAAAGAAAGGCCCAAGTCTTATTCTTTCAGCGGTTAGACTGATTAAATAAGACCAGGCCAATAGGAAGTTGTTGAGTTACTGGGTCGGACGGACTTCCCAGCCGCCCTTGCCACCGTCAATTGGCAGGAGATAGAACTCCAGCCAACCGTCGGCGGGAACCCAGTATTTGCTGGCGGTCATGTCCGCTAAGTCACTGACATTATGACCGTAGCGGACTTTGACGGGATTGTCGTTGAGGGCCGATAACGGTAAAACCGCCTCAGCCCAGCCGGAGAAAAAAGCGGAAAGTTGCAGTGGCTGGCGATCGTGATCACCGTTAACCGCTGTATACTCCACCCATGCACCCCCGTCAAAATTTTGCAGTCTATCCAGATTGCAAAAAACTTTTAAGGAGTCCTGCCCGACGGTCATCCGCAGGGTGGCCGGAGAATCGTCGCCAATCAGGCCAGGTAGCTGGCTAACGCTACCACCAGTGGGTAGCAACTGACCAGCCGACAAGGAAAAGTGAAGATTACCGCCGCCTGTTTCGGCGACAAAATAATCACTGTCCTCAATATCAGCCCAATTCCATTGGGCCGGGGCTGTGCCGGAAATGAAATTCCCCCCATAGTTGAGAAAAACGTCATTCTGATCCCAGCAAGTGATGGTGACGATGAGTCGGCCATTTTCCTGCTGGGTCACCAACTGCACCCAGTTGTAATTTGAATTATTTACTGGGTTAGTGATAACCACCCCACCCGGTTGACCAGTGATAAATGGATTGGCTCCAGATCCGCCAGCATAGGCGGATGTGGCCAGACCCAAGCGATAGGTCCACTTCCCTGAGCTTTCTTGGCTCGAGGATAATAGGACAAGGATGTCATCGCTGGGCGGGACACCAGGTTGATACACCCTCACCTGCCTGGTATAGGTATTATTACCCCCATTGGAGTAGGTCACCACCACCGAGGCCGTGAAAGTCCCAACGGTCACGTACCGATGCTCGGTTTGAGCAAAGGTTGTATTGACCGCCGGTGTTGAATCGCCAAATGTCCATAGGTAGGATACCGGCGAGCTTCCGGCAACATTGACGGTAAACCCTGCCCAAATGTTGACCAACAAAGAATCAACATTCTTGCCGTTTTGGGCCAACTTGATACCGTCGTCATCCGGGGGAACATTCGGGACGGTCGGCATATCCGAACAGCCGACCAAAAAAACCGTGACCAGCAAGACTGCCAGCCCGAAAAAGAGACCTCTCCTTTTCATTTTGTACTCCTTCGCCCCGCTAGGGGCTTATTTGTTTTTTGTTAAAGATCTGACTCACGCCAGCCGACAGGTCACTATTACTAGCTATCTATCGGCTGGCCCCAAACTTTAAGCTTGGGACAGCTGATATATCTTTAAAGTGCTATTGGTAATGTTGTGCCAATTATATTCGCTACCTACTCGATTTTGCGCTTGCTTGGCTAATTCTTGACTAGCCTCAGGATTATCCAACCACTGCTGTAACTTACTAGCTAAATCAGCCACATCTTTATTGGCAAATGACCAGCCATAGCCGCCAACCGCTTCTAAGTTCTCGGGAATATCACTAACTAAGACCGGCAAACCATAGGCCATAGCCTCTAGTAAAGCCACTGACAAACCTTCAGATTCCGACGGCTGAACAAATAAGCCGGCTTGGCTAAATAATTGCGCCAAATTATCACCGGACTGTTCACCGGCCATAATAATCCGCAGATCATCGGCCGCTAAATGGTTCAACTCGGCAACATAATCATCGGTATGAGCTCCGCCACCAACGATAACCAAACGATAATCAGTTTTGAGCTGGCTAAAAGCCTTGATCAAATGATGTAAGCCCTTGTGGCGAACCAAGCGAGCAACAGTTAAAATATACTTCTGTGGCCGCAAGCCCAAACTTTGTAAGATGCTAGAATTGTCGGCCTGACCATCAAGAGCCACGCCGTTGGGCACATAGCTGGCCTGACGGCCATAGGTCTTAGCAATATAATCAACCAAACCATGAGAAACAGCAATCACTTCATCGGCCAGCCGGCAACCAATCATCTCACCTAACCGCAAATACCAGCGAGCCAATTGGCCCCATTTCTGATGATAATAATCTTGGCAATGGAAGGTAAAAACGACTTTAGTTTTCGGCTTCAAAAGCTTAACTAACCACAATAATGACGCCGGACCGATGGCTTGAAAATGAACCACATCGGCACGACGAAACAAGACATCCAAGCTGCATAGCAAAGTGTGGCTAAAAGCATCCAAATGCTTAGTTGGCAATGATGGCCGGCTAATTAAACGAACACCTTGATACTCAACCAATTTTTTATCGGTATAATTGGGTCGAGTATAGACAAAGACTTCTTGTCCTTGTTTGGCTAAGTTGGTCGCCAAAGCCTCAACGTGTTTTTCAACGCCGCCGCTTTTGGCTGGTATGCCTTTTTGTCCGATAAAATAAATTTTCATAACCAACTTTATAATTAAAAGATGATTAATCCTTAATTCTCAATCTGAAAGCTGATGCTATAATTCTTCTTACTGGTTTGACCAACTACTTTGATATCGGTTGGTAATGGATTAGTCGCATAAGCGGTTTGATTAGCAATCGCCGGCACAGTTAAAATCTTTTGAAAACGACCAAAACTATCGGTAGTCGCGGTTGAAGTCGCCGACTGATTGCTTAAAAACTTAATTTCTAGATTCTCATTAGCAGCAAAACCAGTCCCGCGCAAAGAAATCTGGCTGCCAACAGCCGCTCGGCCTTTATCTAAGCTCAACATTAGCGGCTCGCTAAAAGCCGGCTGGCTATCGGAACGACTCTCGGTGGAGTGAAAATTGGCCACCTTCTTGAGTTGATCATCTAAAACGCTAATCGCGCCATTATTAAAAATAACCAAATGGTCACGGCTCTGCCAGCTGACTAAGCGCAGACCCATTGACCAGCCGTCGGCAGCGCCCATATCTTTAACATAGGCCCATTTATCTGGCTGCAGACTGCCTTTAATCAGGCGGACAACACCAACGCCATCGCTCAAATAAACTTTCTGACCATCAGTGGCTGGCACGATATCATAGCCGGTATTGGCGGTGAAGCGGAAACTATTAACTAAGTTACCACTAAAATCAAACTGCTTAGCCGCCCAATCATCAGCGACAAAAATCGAGCTGCTGTTCTGGTCGTTATAAATCTGACGATTGCCCTTCTCTTTAATGGTTAAGCTAACGCTCTTGGTCCACTGTCGATCCTTTAGGCTATACATTCTTAACTGATCATTATCAATGGCCAACAAAAAATCACGGCTCAAAGCGTAGTTAAAAGGATTATCTAACTGAACCGCCAAGCTATCAATAACCTGCAAATCATTATTCCAAATCTTTAAGCCTTTGGTGCCGACAGTCACTAAGTGGCCGTTAGCCACACCAACTGATCTGAACCAATCCCAGGAATTATCCTTAATCTTATTAACCAATTCCGGCTGGCTAGGATTGCTGACATTATATTTATACAAATAACGACCGTTAACGGCATACAGGTATAAAGAGCCGCTCTCCTGATTAAAGGCGCAATTATAAAAATTATCGCCCGGCAAATAACCAGATTTATCTGGAGCTAATTCAGCCAATAAATTAATCCGCTGATCATTAGCTTCCATGACCTGCAAACGATCCATATTGGTGGAAGCAATCAATAAGCGGCCGCGATAATTAACAGCATCGCCCTGATAATAAGGCTTAACTCGCCCCTGAGTAAACGGAGCAATGATGATAATGGCCGCCAAGACTAGCCACATCGGCCATAGATTAATCAATTTTTGCTTAAGATTAGACATAAAATGCATTAAATTTAAATCAATCATTGTCATTCACAAAGATGACTTAATATCTTAACATATTTGATTTAAATAGTCAATAGGTATCCTACCCAATCAATTACTGCTCCGGCCAATTTTGCACTTCGCCTTGGCCTTTAGAGCGGCTGTCATAATCTAGGTTGGTTGATAGCGCTGGCAAGCGGCCGCGCCAAACTTTTTCTGACCAACTATCATCAGCTCGCCACTCACCTTCTTGTAGCAAAGGCATTACACGACCAACCATTTCGGTGGTCGGGTTGATGGAAACATAAAAATTAACTTGTTTTTTTGGTGCTTCATCCGGCCATTCGACGATTCGCCAATTAATCTTATGATTAGCGTCATCATAACTTAAATTACCGCCAGTCAAGCCAGCCTCGCCTTGCCAAACAACATTATCGGCTAGCTGGGCTGAAAACTGCACGTCAGTTAAGTCGCCGCCAGCGTTTTCTAGCGACCAAGTAATTAAATAACTGGTCGGCAAACCGACAATCGGCGGTAAGGGGCCAATGCCGACCTGATCGCCGTCATTGGTATAAAAATAAGCGCCAGCTGTTGCCTGGACTGATCCTGACTTCTTAAAAATAAACTCCTGATCTGGCTTAAGCCATGCTTGACTAGCCAAACCGGCCTGCAGACGGCAGATAATCTTAATCTCTTTGCTAGTCGCCGCCGGCTGAGCTGACCATGACCAACCGACTGTTAGTTGTCCTGACTGCCCCTCAGTCAATTCAGTGGTTAACTGACCATCAGGCCAAGTAAATCTGGCATCAGAAACATCTTTAAGCGGCAATTGTTGCTGAGAACCGCCATAATGGCAAGAATAAGCAATATTAATCGGCTGATCGGCCAAATTAGCGTAATTGATATCAGCAACCAATTGATTGGTTTCTTTATCAATCACCGTCGGACGAAATTTAATTTGCCACTCTATTGGCATCTCCTTATAAAGGGTTACCTGTCGGTTAGTTGCCCGCAGATTAGACCAAAAGCGTCCGTCCAAAGAAACCGCTGAATTCTTAATTAATAACAATAAAATCAGCAAAATAAACACCAATAGAACTGCCCCCAAATCAAAAACTATCCGCCAATAACCATTGGTATAAAATCGTTGATAGCGCCGCTGCCAAATAGTAATTATTTTTCTAATCATAGCCATAATTATAGCATTAATTACGCTGGCCGACCAATATCTCTCCCCGACCATCACCATTCAGGTCATCAATCATCACCTGATAGCCGGTCTTGGCCTCATCTTTGAAGGCCTGGAATTGGCCAAGCAACTTACCATAACGATTGAAAATCCGCACTTGCGGGCCGCCGCCAATACTAGCTACCGCGACAATTTCCGCTTCACCGTCGCCGCTAATATCGCCAATGGCCGTGCTGATACCGCCACGGAAATTCCTATCAAAAGCTAACCATTCCGGCGCCAATAGCTTGCCAGAACCAGAATAAAGCTTAATTAGCGGGGCCATGCCACTCTGTGGGGTAGCGACGATAGCCATTTCCCCGCGACTATTGAGTTGACCGGCGGAAACATTAATGCCGCCACGGAAATTTTGATCAAAAGCTAACCATTCCGGACTTAATAATTTGCCTTGATAATTATAAACACGCACTACTGGTTTTAAACCGGAACCGGCGCCAATAATTAAATCAGAGTTTTTGTTAGCCGGATTATACAAAGCAATACTGGGTCGACCCAAATAGCGCTGGCCGAAAGGATACCATTTATAAATAATTTGGCCGCGCCGGGTAATCATCACTTCATTGCGCCGATTAATCGCTTGTTCTAATCCGCCTTGGCCGTCCATATCAAACAAGATAGCCTGATCACCACCGGCTAAATTGGCTTGATAGGCAAAGAAACCATTGCGCACCGACTGGCCGCGCTGATCAAAGACCCTAACAAAACCGCCATTGTAAAAAGTCTGATTAGTAATCTGCAAATTGCGTTTTAAAAGAATCAAACCGTCATTTGGTTCCAGTAATAAATAATTAACTCGCTGACCATTATTAATTAGCGGCGCCTGGTTGCCACGAATCTTTTCCAACTCCTCTTTATTTAAAGAATATAACTGCCGCTTATTGGTTGAGTTGACCACGGCGACGCCGTAATCAAAGTCACGGCGCCAGAGACCGGCTTGAATTTTATTGTTATTCGGCGCCAATAGATTATATGGCTCGGAGGTTGGCTGTCCCAGCTTAACCGCATATTCGTCATACCACCAAGTCTGTTCATGGGCTTGATCGCCATGATCAAAAGAAAAATAACCGTCACCGAGCAATGTGCTGGCCAAGCCGAAACGCATTTTTTGATAATTGTTCTGTTGGCCGGTATTATTAGTATTGCCATTAATAACATAAACTGACGGCTGGTAATTCTGAGTTGGCAAACGATTGAGATATTGCTCCATAGAAGCCGCCCAGGTGCCATTACCTTCCCAGTAGGCGGGAAAAGTTTCAAACATTCGGCCATTAATTGCTGGCTGGTAAATCGGCAAAGAACTGCCATTAATTAAAATCAGCTTGTCTTTACCCCAGCATTGCCGAGCTGTTTTGAATAACCGTGCCAAACCCTGCTGCCAGCTAGCATCTAAGCTGGTTAGTGAATCGGCCCGACAATCACCATCCAGATCAATGCCGTTTTGGTTAAAACGGCCCAGGCTATTTTCTACAGTATCAAACATTAGGCCGTCCCATTTCTGACGGTCTAATTCATTTTGCCAAAAATCTAGGTTCAAGTTAGTCCAACCAGTTTTATTAATATTGACCGCATAAAGATTGGGCCACATCTCTAGTTTCTCGCCTCGGCCATTTCTTAACCATAAATCCTGTTCATCAACTTGGCGGAATAAGCTATTGAGGTTGCTAGTCATGGCCATCGCCGGATAAGTATAGGCTAAAATTTTACCATCAGGATTGGCCTGTTTATATTGCTCAAAGAAATCAGGAAAGGCCCATTGATAATCATTGGGAATAATTAATAAATCCCAACGATATAGGCTAGATAAATCAGCCGGCTGAACATGGCCGTAATATTTTAAATAATAATTAGCCAACCGCGGATAATCGGTTGATAGATTGGCCGCCTGAGCTGAATTAATGGCTAAGCCCAAAAATAAGCTAATACAAAAAATTGTCCAATAATGTTTAATCATGGCTACGACCTTGTAAAACCTGCTGATAAATCGTCTCTATCGCCGAGAAATGCCGTTCCCAATTATATTGCTCCACTGACGCTTGGGCCTGTTGGCTCAATTTAATCTGGTCAGCCTGGCTAGCTTGATTTAAAGCTGCTAGCCAAGAACTACTATCGCCCGGCTCAGCTAACCAACCGTTAATCTGGTCATTCATAACCTCAGGAATGCCGCCGATATGGCTAGCCACCACCGGACAGCCCCGACCCAACGCCTCTAAAATATTAAGCGGCATATTTTCATACCAAATTGACGGCACGGTCAAAGCAATCGCCCCATCTAATAATTTAGCCAGCTGTTCACGCCCCTGCTGGCCAAGAAAATCAACCTGATTAACTAATTTCAAATCTTTAACTAATTGGCGCAGCTTATTTTCCTCCGGCCCGCGGCCAGCAATCTTTAGCTTATAATTAGTGCCCGCTAGCGCCCTCAATAAAACATCAATTCCTTTTTCACTAGACAATCGGCCGGCATAAAAGAAATAATCTTGCGCTTGGCGTTGGCCAGCCGGTAATTGCGGCACCGGATTAATCAAAACCCGAAAGCGATCTTTAGGCCAACCGGCCGCCTGACATTTATCAGCCATAAATTGGCTGGGGGCAATAAATAAATTAACTCCCCGTTGATAGGTTTGCCAATGTTGATGCAGAACTGCTTCCAAGCTAGCTAAAAAACTTTGCGACCGCGAATCTTTAAAACATTTTTCTTGATAACAATGCCAAAAATTACCATCCAGACATTTCTGGCAAACCTGGCCATGGTTAAGTAGCTGATAATTGGGACAAATCAATTTGTAGTCATGCAGTGTCATCACTACCGGCACCCCGGCTTCACGGGCCGCGTCCAGAACCGATGGCGATAATTGATGATAAATATTGTGGGCATGGATAATATCTGGTTGAAAATCTTTAATTAATTTGGCTAATCTTTTTTTAGCCGCCCGGCTATAGATAATCCTCTCTGGTGCTCGCAATTTATCCGACCAAGCTGGTTGTTCAAAATCAATCCGACTCAACCAATACCCTGACCAGGTATCGGCCAAATTACGCTGGTCAGTCATACAGAATTTAGCCACTTGATGGCCAGCTTCTGCCAGCCGCTCCGATAGTTCCAAAAAATATTTTTCCGCGCCACCGCGTAAATAATTAAATTTGTTAATCTGGATTATTTTCATAAACGCCTATTTAACCAATTGACGATAAAGCTGTTGGTAATTTTCCAACATACCCG
>CAYNWZ010000027.1:0-10212 GCA_964401085.1 uncultured Gammaproteobacteria bacterium | reverse complement strand
GGTGATGCTAAATCCAGCAAGAGCAAAGTGACTGATAAAGACGCTGAGCTCAAGATTGCTGTTAAGGATGGCGACAAGGTCGGTGCCGAAGCCAAGCTGTTTAGCGTTGGCCGTAAAGTTACCAAGGCGACCCGTCCCGGTAAAGTCAGCCTAGGTAAGAATTATGTTGCCGTTACCGTTGAGCTGCCCAAGGAAAAAGAATATATTATTCCTAAGAACTTTGCTTTAGTTATTCAAAGCGGCCAAACCGTTGAGGTTGGCGATCAATTAACTGAGGGTAGTTTAGATTTACGCCAGTTATTTGAATTAAAGGGCCAAATAGCCGCCCAGAAATATATTATCCAAGAAATCCAGCGCGTCTACTCTTCTCAAGGCCAAGCCTTAAATGATAAGCATATTGAAATCATTGCCAAGCAGATGTTTAGCCGCGTTTATATTACCGATTCAGCCGACAGTGATTTGACCAATGGTGAGGTGGTAGAACGATCAATTTTTGACCAGATTAATGAAGATCTAAAAAAGGCCAAGAAACAGCCGGCTAAAGGACAAGTTTTGTTGCTGGGTATGACTAAAACCGCTTTAACCACCGAGAGCTTCTTATCGTCAGCTTCATTTCAGGAAACTTCACGCGTTTTAATTGAAGCCGCTATTAGCGGTAAGGTGGATAAGCTGGAGGGCTTGAAAGAAAATGTTATTATCGGCCGACCGATACCGGCCGGGACGGGGACGAAATAAGTAGAACTAGCAATATAAAAAAACAACCAATCTGGACCGATTGGTTGTTTTTTTATGTATTATTTTACTGGATCATAACACGGAACATATGGCATAGTTGTTTGGAAATGCCACCACTCCCTGCAATATCTTATAAATCCGGATTCAATCATTATTTTTTTTAATAAAGTTATCTGATAGAAATCGCCAAGATTGTACGGCCCGCCCTTCGGGTACAATGAATAAGATTTTTTATATGCAGTACCATTGTTTGACTGTATATAAATATCAACAGCCTTACCCTGTAGATGGGCATCGCTGCAGCTTGGTTTAGCAACTCTCTGGGTGTCTTGGCCATACTTGTACCATAGGGCAGTTTGTTCCGCACAGGTTCTAAAAGCGTTACTAACAATTAATTTATAGCCTAAAGAATTAGCTTTTTGGGCAGCAATAACAAGCTTTTGGTAAGTTGAGTTTTCTACTCTGCAGCTACTTTGTGTTCCATAGCAAGCTAGCCCCGCCACGCCGCTGTTTATTGGCCTTAGATTAGCCACGGAAACACAATCTCCATAACAGCCAACCGGTGAGCCAGATCTGTTATCAGAGCTTTCGCTGCCGCCAGATAATACTGGTATTTCTATGTCTATTTTTTTCATTAACATCATTTTTATCGCCGGAAATCTTACTAAGCTACTATTGATGGTCACTAAAATTAAGTATGACCCCAGTGCTAGCCCTAGACCGCTAAGAGCGGCATTTATCCAGTTTTTAGCCTCAGTGACTCGACTAGCGTTGCCGCCGGCCAGTAACCAGTAAAAACCGCCAACCATGATAGCAATCAGGGCCAAAACAGCGATAATCCCAATAGAATAATTGTATAGCCAAGCTAAGTATTCACCAATCCAGGGAATATAAAAATAAGTTTTATCGCCAATCGTGCTACTTTGGATTTTGTTTTGGCTGCTAAATAATAACCCTGGTAAATTTATTTGCAGTTCAGGGATTTTCAATACTGGCTGATTAGCGTCTTCGGCTAGCGAAAATAGTGGTCTAAGCATCATTAGACCAAGAATGATAACAAAAAAATATTGTTGCCAGCGATGTTTTTTCATGGAGATTACAGATTATACTTAGCAATATTAGCATCGGCTAGGTCTTGTAGCGCTTTCAATGCTCTAGCGTCTTTTAACAGGTGTTGGTAGCGGCCCTGGCTTTCAATATAGCTATTAACTTTCGGTATCGGTTTCGGTAATTTCATTGCAGCGGTTAACCGCCCATTAATAAACTCTAACAATGGATAAAGACCGCTTTCGCTAGCTAACTTGGCCGCCGACATCTGATCGCTGGGCTTTATTTTCCAACCAGGCAAGCAGGGGACTAAAACCTGTATATAGCGGGGTCCCTTTATTTTTTTGGCCTTAGTTATTTTTTCTTTAAAATCATCAGGAAAAGCAATGTTGGTCTGAGCTATATATGGTACATTATGAGCTAAAGCAATAGCTAGCATGTCTCGCTTACTTTGATGCTCGTTGAGGCTAGTTGGGGTTTTGGCGTGAGCCGGGGTAGATAGGCTAGCCTGCATGCCGGTGTTAGCGTAACCCTCATTATCATAGCAAATATAAAGCAAATCATCACCACGGGCCCAGCTGGCGGTTAGAGCGCCAAAGCCGATATCAAAGGTGGCGCCGTCACCGCCCTGGACTAAAATGGTTGGTCGTTTGTCTTTTAAGCGACCATTTTTTTCTAAATAATCCAATGCGGCCGCTATGCCACTACCGACCGGAGCAGCATTGGCAAAAGTGGAGTGCAACCAAGGAACTTGCCAGGCGCTATTAGGGTAAGTGGTGGTGGTTACTTCAAGACAACCGGTCGCATTGACCACTATTGTGTCTGGTCCCAGCTGGTTAATTGCCAGACGAGCGGCAACAATCTGGGCGCAGCCAAGGCAGGCGGTATGATTTTTTAATAGTGTCATTTATTTATCTGTAATTACAAATTTCTTGACTACGATCGTAAGTTCCAGCATCTCTTAGGCATTGTGATCTGCAATTTTTGCCTTTTCGGCAAACACAAACACCCATTGAGCTACCAGTATTAGACCCTTGTGCCGGATCAGCACCAGTTTCTTCGTAATATTGATTTGAATAGTTGGCGCCATTTCCCGTAATATCATAGCAGCGACCAATGCTATTACTATTTTGAAATAGGCCGATAGCACCACTATTGCCGCACATATAACCTTGAACATCAACACTTCCAGCCCCAATATTCTCTGAATCTGGACATGCATAGCCGCTATTAATAGTGCAGGTTGATCCATAGCTTAGGCATGAACGGCACTGTTTATTTTCACAATAACCCCAACTTCTTGTTTCGTTATTTCCTTTTATCATACACGACCATCCGTCTTGTTTATCTTGGCAAAAATTAGGAGTATCTAAACCCTTGGTGGCTTTCTTTATATAGTCGCCCAGATTCCAACAAGCAGCATCTCTAATAAAATAACCATAATCGCCAATTTCTTTAAATTCGTCTAATGTCCAGTTTCTTATAGCTATTAAAGGCTCTTCGTTTACTAATCTTTGACTGCTGTTCATCCTGGCAACACTATTTTGCCTCGTGTAATTTCTTACAAATTTATCACAAGCAGCGGCTGCATCATTATATTTTCCGTTCTGCCAGCACAAAGTAGCTCCATTTAGTGTATCTGCACCAATTCGGCTATTATAGGCAATACAGCAACCTTGGCTATTGGCTGGATTGCCAAAGGTTGCCGCACAGGTGCCATCGAAGTATCCAGCATCTTCAAAAACTTGCTGTTGGTTTGATTTATGAACATTTATTTTAATTCCAGTTATTGCTTCTATGGTTGGAACATTAAAATTGACCAGCTTAACATTGATTGTCCTTAATAGAGTGTAGGAAAAAAGTATTAACACTAAACCACCCAATCCACTAAATATCCATTGTTTTGCTTCTCCAACCTTATTGCTATTGCCAGCCGCAGTGGCCCAGATAAATCCACCAATTATTATTACCACCATCGCCAAAAGACCGATAACCTGTATTCCATATTTAAATAATGACTTCATTAATTCTACTATGGGTATGGCGGAATTTTCCTCAAAAACATATTCAGACATAAAGCCAGGTATGCCAACCTGAGGAGTAAATTTTAGAGCCCCAGAAGATTCGCTGCTATCGATCGTTGATGTTGATGCGGCTAAAACATTATGACTAATAAACAATAAGGCTATAATTAACACTGTTTTAAGTATTATCGTTTTATAACCCTTAATCAGACGAGTGTCCATATTTTTTTAATTATCTTATCTATCTTGATTAAATCAATATCACCACCCAAGCCAACAATTAAGCTGGATATATTATTTTTTAATAACTGCTTGACCGCCATAATATCGCTAAATAACGGTGGCTGGGCGCCAAGTCCCGGCGAACGGTCAATTACGACGATTTGCTTAGCTTTATTTAAATATTGCCGCACAGCTTCTTCAGGAAATGGCCGATATAGTTTAATTTTTAAAATAGCCACTGAATGCGGTTTTTGTTGATTAGCCCTATCGGCTAGATCTTTTAATTCGCCGATAATTGAACCCATGGCCACAATGACCAGCTTGGCTTGAATGGAGCCATAATATTCAACCGCTGGGTCATCGTTGTGATTATCTTGACCAAGCAACTTCTTTTTTATTGGCTGCCAGATATCATAAAATTGTTGGCTAGTTTTATTAATAATTGGCCAATTATCAGTGATAGTCTTCTTTAGATTGAGTCTTTGCTGTTGATAATCAGCCGGCATGGTAAACCAGCCGGTCGTTTGCGGTTTTTTGGTATCCAAAACGGCGGTTATTTTATTATTTAATAATTTGTTAACCAGTTGTTGGCTAGGTAAAGCCACTGGCTCGCTAGCGTGAGTCAACCGAAAGCCATCAACATTGACCATGACCGGTAACCGCAATTTTTGGCTTAAAATAAAAGCCAGCCAGTGTTGTTCAACAGCTTCTTGACTATCTTCGGCAAAAAACATCAGCCAGCCAGCTTCACGAACCGCCATGGCATCCTGATGATCATTCCAAATATTGATCGGCGCTGAAATTGAACGATTGGCGCAAGTCATCACCAGCGGTAGATGTAGGCCGGGCAGATTATAGACAATCTCGGCCATATGCAGCAGTCCTTGCGAGCTGGTGGCCGTATAAGCGCGCGTCCCAGTGGCAGCCGCCCCCAAAGCCATTGATAAAGCCGAATATTCACTTTCTGCCTGAATAAAAGAAAAATCAGCCTGACCGCTGTTTGATAGTTTGACTAAGTGTTCAATAATTCCGGTCTGTGGGGTAATTGGGTAAGCTGCCACTACCCCGGGCTGGCAAAGAGCCACCATTTTAGCAATGGCCTCAGAACCTTTAAGAAAGACTAACTGTTCAGCGATATTATTGCTATTTGCCTTTTTCATGCGATTTGATTAATTTGAGCGCTAATTGACGATTGGCAAAAAAAGCTTGCTGATTTTTTTGAGCAATGATTGGATTGGCAAATTGTTCAGACAAAGCTTTAAACCAGCTATCTTCATCAATTAGCGACCAAGCAGCGCTCAATCCGCCCAATAAGCCGACTGCCAAATCTTGGTTAAAAATATCCATAGAAATCTGGCGGCTATCATAAGTCAGTAGTTCATTTTGTGGCTGATAGTTGGCCGCGTCTTGGCTATTAATTATTGTTAATTGTCGACCCAGATTATCTTGCTGATAAAGCCGCGAATCATTAATTAATAAAATATCGGCGCGATCAACTTTCTGCCGGACCCGGATTGGCTGGTTAGCTATTCTAATATAAGCTTCGACTGGCGTGCCAGTCCGCTCGACGCCAAAAAACGGCATTGACTGTGACCAATAACCATGATGGAAAGCGGCCCGAGCCAATGTAGCTGCTGTCGTAACAACGCCTTGACCGCCGAGGCCAATTATTTTAATAGTAATTGTTTTATTTAATTTTTTAGTTAATACTGCCATCTACTTTTGTTTAGTTAGCTCCCCAATCATGTAATTAAAGAAACTAGCCGGTAATTCGCCACTGAAACGATAACCATTGATAAACCAAGTTGGCGTGCCGCCGACACCGCCCAATGCAATAGCGTCCTGGTAGTCTTTTTGCAAATAACCGAGAGTTCGCTGCTGTTCTATACAATCTTTTAATTTATCGTCCGAAAGGCTGTATTCTTTAGCTAATTCCATTAGTTGGCTGGTAGTGGTAAATTGGCCTTGATTGAGCAAAAGCTGGTCATGAAACAGCCAGAAACCAAGACTACCGGCTTGTTCGCCGGCACAACGAGCGGCCTGAGCCAGTAATTCTGAATTTTCTTGGCCTGGCCAATCACGCCAAATATATTGAACAATGTCCTTGTTTTGATTAACGGCTTTGCGAATTTCTGGTGAAACTACTCGGCAATGTGAACAATTAAAATCACCATATTCAACAATTAATACTTTTGGACTAGAGGTTCCCAGATAATACGGCGCCGGTCCCTTAGTAAGAGCAATCAATTCTTTAGTATTCAGGCCCTGGTTGCTTTGTTGCAACATTAGTTCAGCAGCGGTTGTTTTGCCGGTCTTTAGTTGCCAAACCAAATAAACAACTTTGTAAAGATAAATGGCTACCAGCAAACTGAACAGACTGGCAATAATTAACACAGCGACACCCCACCAACGACGATACCAGCGTCTGGGCCGGCGGCCGCTCGATCTCAACAGCGCGTTAAAACGACTTTGCCAACCAGCTGATTCTTCTACTGCTGGTGTTGGCTTATTTTTGTAAGTTTTTTCCATTGCCCGATTAATTAGTTTAGGCTATGATAATATTATAACAAATTTATCAACTAATGAAAATCATTACTTGGAATATTAACGGCTGGCGAGCAGTCTGGCAAAAAGGCTTAGTTGAATTTATTATCGCCGAGCAGCCGGACTTGCTTGGTTTACAAGAAACCAAAATCAATGATTACTTAGCTGAGGATTGGTCAGATAAAATTCCTGGCTATAAAATATTTTGGCATGGTGCTGAGCGCCCAGGCTATAGTGGAACCGCAGTTATCGTCAAAAGCGATTTATCAATTAAAGTAGTTAATGGTTTAGGCGATCAGTTATTTGATGCCGAGGGTCGTTGTCAGGTTAGCGAATTGGCTGATTTTTATTGGTTAAATATCTATTTTCCTAATGCCAATCGCCAGCTCAGCCGTTTGCCCTACAAGCAGGGTTTTAACCAGGCGGTTCAGCAATTGATTAAAAAACTGGAACAAAGCAAGCCAGTTATTATTAGCGGTGATTTTAATGTCGCCCATCAGCCGATTGATTTGGCCAATCCTAAAGCTAATGATGGTAGCGCTGGCTATACTTTGGCTGAGCGGCAGTTTATCGATCAATTATTGGCCGACGGTTGGATTGATATTTGGCGCCGGCTTTATCCCGATAGGCAACAATACACTTGGTGGACTTATCGTTTCGGCGCCCGAGCTCGCAATATTGGCTGGCGGATTGATTATTTCTTGATTAGTCCGGCTTTATTGGCTAAAATAAAAGATGTGCGGATATTAGATCAGATCAATGGATCGGATCATTGTCCAGTTGAATTAATTATCGCTTAAATATGTCAGAAAAATATCAACACCAAGACTTTGAAGCTCGCTGGGAGAAGTCATTTCAAGCAGACAACCTTTACGCTTCCGCCATTGATCAGAATCGCCCCAAGCTTTATGTTTTGGACATGTTTCCTTACCCGTCCGGATCCGGGTTGCATGTTGGCCACCCCAAGGGTTATATCGCCACCGATATTGTGGCTCGCTATCAACGAATGCGCGGTTATAATGTTTTGCATCCGATGGGCTGGGATGCTTTCGGCTTGCCGGCCGAAAATTACGCTTTAAAAAACAAAGTTCATCCGAGCGTAGCGACTGCTGAGAATGTCGCCACCTTTAAACGACAATTAGGTATCTTGGGCTTGTCTTATGATTGGAACCGAGAAATTAATACCACTGATCCGCAGTATTATCGCTGGACGCAGTGGATATTTCTCAAGCTTTACAACTCCTTTTATAACCCTGAACAAAAAAAGGCCCTTCCGATTGAGCAGTTGGTTATTCCTGATGGGCTCAACCCTGAAGAGCGAAGAAAGTTCATTGATGATCAGCGTTTAGCCTATGAATCCAATGAACCGATTAATTGGTGTCCGTCGTGCCAGACCGGCCTGGCTAATGAAGATTTGGAAAACGGTCTTTGCGAGCGTTGCGGTAGTCCAGTTGAGCTGAAGCCGATCCGCCAATGGGTGCTGAGAATTACCAAATATGCCGACCGTCTGCTCGATGATTTAGCTATTCTGCCCGACTGGGAAGACTCTATTAAAGAAATGCAGCGCGGTTGGATTGGCCGCAGTCAGGGGGCAATAGTGAATTTTGCAATAGTGGATGGTAGCGGTAAAGCTATTGCTGAATTACCAGTTTTTACTACGCGTCCCGACACTTTATTTGGTTGCAGTTATGTGGCTGTTTGCCCTGAGCAATCTCTTTTGCAACAGCTAAAGCCAATTTTTACTAACTGGCCTGAAGTTGAAAAGTATATTGACTCAACTAAAAATAAAACTGATTTAGATAGAACTGATCTTAATAAAGACAAAACCGGCGTGCGTTTAGACGGCTGTCAAGCTATTAATCCGGTCAATGGCCAGCCGGTGCCGATTTTTGTTGCCGATTATGTCTTGGGCGGTTATGGTAGCGGTGCTATTATGGCTGTTCCAGCTCATGATGAGCGGGATTTTGAGTTTGCCCAAAAATACAACTTGCCAATTAAGCCAGTTATTTTCGGATCAGATAATGATCAATTGCCATATACCGGTGACGGCCAATTGATTAATTCTCAATTTTTAGATGGTCTTGATGTCGCCTCAGCTACCACCAAAATTATTGATTGGCTAGCTAGTCGGGGAGTGGGCCGACCGCAGACTAATTACCGGCTCAAAGATTGGACTTTTTCCCGGCAGCGTTATTGGGGCGAACCGATTCCGATGGTTCATTGTCAACAATGCGGCACAGTGGCTATGCCGGAAAGCCAGCTACCGGTAACATTACCACAAGTTGATCATTATGAACCGAGCGGAACCGGCGAGTCGCCACTGGTCAACATTAAAGACTGGCTCACTATAGATTGCCCGATTTGTGGCCAACCGGCCCAACGAGAGGCCAATACTATGCCCCAATGGGCTGGCTCATCTTGGTATTATCTGCGTTATATTGATCCGACTAATCAGCAGACCTTGGTTGATAAAGACTTAGAAAAATACTGGTCGCCGGTTGATTTATATGTCGGTGGGGCTGAACACGCCACCCGTCATCTGATTTATGCCCGCTTCTGGCATAAATTTCTCTATGACTTAGGGGTTGTCAATCATCCCGAGCCATTTATTAAGTTACGCCATGTCGGCCTAATCATGGGCGAAGATAGCCGCAAAATGAGTAAGCGCTGGAATAATGTCGTCAATCCCGATGATATGGTTAAAAAATTTGGGGCTGATGCTTTGCGTCTATATGAGATGTTTATGGGCCCATTTGATCAATCTTGCGCCTGGAATACTAACGGCTTAATCGGCACCCGTAAATTTCTAGATAAAGTTTGGTCACTGCAGGATAAACTAACTGATCAACCAGATTCCGAAGTGATAAAAAAACTATTAGCTAAGACTATCATTAAAATCGGTCAAGATATTGAACAATTTAAGTTTAATACCGCGGTTAGTGCTTTGATGATTTTGGTGAATAAATTATCTGAACAATCCGGCATATCTAAAGATAGCTATCAGCAGCTCTTGATTGTCTTGTCGCCGTTAGCTCCTTATCTTAGTCAAGAAATTTGGCACAATTTGGGTAATAATAATTATATCAGCCAGCAACCATGGCCAAGCATTGATAGTCAGGACATTCTTGATGAAATGTCGACAATTGTTGTTCAGTTTAATGGTAAAACTCGCGGGACTATTGAGGTGTCGACATCAGCCGATCAAACTACAGTTGTTGATCAAATCAAACAGCAGTCCGCAATATTTAAATATTGGCCTGCCGATCAAGAACCGCAAAAAATTATCTTTTTGACTGGCCGCTTGATTAATCTGGTTTTCTAATTATGTCAGTTATTACCGAATTCAATTCTTCAGCCGCTCTGCGCCGCGAAACCGAACAACTGGCTAACCTATATAACACGGAACCAAAACACAGTCGTGGCCAAAATTTTTTAATCCAGCCCAAGACCTATAAGGCAATTATTAACGCCGCCGATTTACAGTCCAGTGACGAAGTTCTAGAAATCGGTCCTGGCTGGGGCTTTTTAACTATGGCTCTAGCTGAAACGGTTAAAAAAGTTGTTAGCGTTGAATTGGATGAGCAATTATCAGAAATATTACCTAGTCGCTTTGCCGCTGCCGGATTTAATAATATTGAGC
>CAYNWZ010000026.1:0-10244 GCA_964401085.1 uncultured Gammaproteobacteria bacterium | reverse complement strand
GCCCGGGTATCACGACCGCTGATTTAGAGGAATTATTATTGCAGCTGATTGCCGAGGCTGGCGGGGCGCCGGCTTTTAAGGGTTATAAATCCGGCCATCGCGGCCGAGCTTTTCCAACCGCTTTATGCGCTTCCATTAATCAGCAAATTGTCCACGGTCCGGCGGTACCGGGTCGAGTTTTACGATCCGGCGACATTATCGGCCTTGATTTGGGTATGGAATATCCGCTCAAGAAACCCGGAATAGTCCCAGATTGGCCAGTTAATCCTAACTCGCCTCATGGCGGTTATTTTACTGATATGGCCGTTACGGTGCCGATTGGCAAAGTTAGCCCATCAGTTCAGAAATTAATTAATGCCACCAGACAATCATTAGAATTAGCCATTGCGCAAGCCTTACCTGGTCATACTTTATTACAGATTGCTCAGGCCATTCAGCCGTTTGTTGAAAAACGCGGCTTCAGCGTGGTGCGTGATTTGGTCGGTCATGGTGTTGGTCTGGCCGTTCATGAAGACCCGCAGATTCCTCATTATGTTTGCAATCAGTATGGCGAGCAGGATATTGTTTTAAAACCGGGCATGGTGATTGCCATTGAACCGATGATTAGCCTGGGTAGTCCGGAAATTACTGCCGGTCGTGACGGTTTTTCCTTTGAGACAATTGACGGCAGCTGGAGCGCTCATTTTGAACACACCATTGCTATTACTGCCACCGGCCAGCAAATTTTAACACTACCCGAATGATAGAGCCGGTTATTTATTTAGGTGTTGATTGGGGGGCTAGTAAAATTGGTTTAGCGATTGGCGACAGCCAGACTAAATTAGCGCTACCTTATGGTCGAGTAGCTAATTGGCCGGAGGTGGAGACGATTGTTCGTCGTGAACGAGTTGATCAATTGGTTATCGGCTGGCCGCGCCACTTGGCCAATCAGGCCGCCGATCCGCATCCTGGCTGGCAATATTTTGTTGATCAAGCTGAAGCCAGCGGTTGTCCCGTCCATTTAGTTGATGAACGGCTGACGACAGCCGCTGCTGATCGTCTGATTAATCACCACAAAGCCGCTGCTGACCAAGACGCCATTGCGGCGATGTTGATTTTGCAAAGCTTTTTAGATAATTATGCGGCGCACCACTAGCGAGCGCTTGTTAATTTTACAGCGCCGCCAATATCAAGAACACGATGCCATCATTACCGCCTTCAGTCCGCAGCGTGGGTTGTTAAGGCTTTGGTGCCGCGGCTTATTCAAGGCTCAGTCTAAATTGGCTGGTCATGTTGAGCCGCTAACTATAATTGACGGGCTGATTGTCTGGGGACAGCGGCCGTTATTAAGCGCGGCCGTCAGCCGCCAATCGTTCGGTCATCTAAAAAATCAGTTGGCGGCGATTGTTTTGGCTAGCCAGATTGTTAATCGCTATCAGCGCTGGTTGCCGACCGGCCAAACCGCCGTTGAGGCTTGGTCGGATTTGAATGAGCTTTTGACTGATTGGGATCGACAAGCGCTGAATTTAAATATTTTAACCGTCGGTTCTCAGGCTATCCAGTGGCGATTGGGCAATCGGCTCGGCTATGCTCCTGATTTAGAGCGATGCGTCAATTGCCAGCAACTATTTTTAACCTCGGCCTGGTGGCGGCCGCTTGATGGCGGCTTGGTTTGTTCCAATTGCCGGCCGACCACCGCCACCTTAGAATTATCGGTTGCAGCCCGCCAATATTGGGCAAAGCTTTTAACTGACGAGTGGCTTGAATTGACGAAATCGCCCCTATCGCCTACAATTTTAGAGCAGCTAACCGGCTTTTTTAATGAGTGGGTTAATTTTTTAGATCACTATATATGCTAAGAACACATAATTGCGGCCAATTGCGTTTAGCCGATAACGGTCAGACTGTTGCTTTGGCCGGCTGGGTGCAATCATGCCGTAACTTGGGCGGCTTATTATTTATTGCTTTGCGCGATCACGATGGCTTGACTCAGCTGGTGATTGATTTAGCCAGTCAACCGCAAATCGCTGCTTTGGCCCAAGAGTTGCGTGATGAATTTGTTATCAAGGCCAGCGGCCAAGTGCGTCCGCGGCCGGCCGAAATGGTTAATCCAGATATGGTGACCGGCGAGATTGAAGTGGTTATAGATAATTTGGAGATTTTGAATCGATCATTACCGCTGCCATTTAATTTGAGCGAAGACAAGGTCGGTTTGGCTAGTGAAAGCTTGCGTTTGCAGTATCGTTTCTTGGATTTGCGGCGGCCTAATTTACAGGCGATGTTAACGGCTAAAGACCAGTTAATTCGCCAGATGCGCTATTATTTTCAAGCGCGTAATTTTACTGAAATTCAGACGCCGATTTTAGCCAATTCTTCACCGGAGGGCGCTCGTGATTTTTTGATTCCGTCGCGTTTATTTCCCGGCCACTGCTATGCTTTGCCGCAAGCCCCGCAACAATTTAAACAACTGTTGATGATTGGCGGGCTGGATCGTTATTTTCAGATTGCCCCTTGTTTTCGCGATGAAGACAGCCGTCAGGACCGTCACTATGGCGAGTTCTATCAGCTCGACATGGAGATGAGCTTTATTGATAGCGAGGAAGACATTTGGCAAATTATGGAACCATTAATGATTCAATTAACTGATGAGTTTAGTGATAAACAAATTATTGGTCTAGTCGATGGTCGCTTTCCAAAATTGACTTGGCGTCAAGCGATGACTGACTATGGTTCAGATAAACCAGACTTGCGTTTTGCCCTTAAGATTGAGCCGGTTAGCCGAATATTAGCTAATAGTGATTTATCCATTTTTCAGGCAGTTATTAAAGATGGTGGAGTTATCCACAGTTTGGTGGTGCCAGAAGCCAATAAATTAAGCCGGAAACAGCTGGATGAACTGGTTGAACTGGCCAAGCTTAAGGGTTTGGGCGGGCTTGGTTATTTAATTTATAACGGCGATAATTGGCAGGGTAGCCTAGCTAAGAATTTAGAGCCGGCCATTTTGCAGGAATTAATTAGCGCTTTACACTTAGAAGTCGGTCAAACTGTTTTAATTGCCGCCGGTCAATGGTTGCCGGTTTGTCAGGCCCTAGGAGCTATCCGTAATCAATTGGCCCAATGGTTTGCTTTGGCCGACAACAAGCTGGCGGCCTGGTGTTGGGTAATTGATTTTCCGTTTTATGAGACCGGTGAAACCGCTACTGGCTTAGATTTTTCCCACAATCCGTTTTCAATGCCCAAGGGCGGCCTCGAGGCTTTAAAAAACCAGCCGCCGCTAGAGATTGTCGCCCACCAATTTGATTTAGTGTTGAATGGCGTGGAAATATCCAGCGGGGCCATCCGCAATCATCAGCCGGAGATTATGTATGAGGCCTTTCGTTTGGTTGGCTATGAGCAGGCTGAGGTTGACCGCCGTTTTGGAGCGATGATTGAGGCTTTTAAATATGGCGCGCCGCCTCATGGCGGCAACGCCCCGGGTATTGATCGGCTTTTAATGGTCCTTAAAGATTATGATTCTATTCGGGATATCTACGCCTTTCCTAAAGATGGCCAAGGCCGCGATTTGATGATGGGCAGCCCCAGTTCGGTTGATCAGCGCCAACTGACCGATTTAAATTTGCAATGGTCAAAAAATAAATAGCCTTTATGGAAGTGCGGACTTGGTTAGAGCTAGACCAGACAGCCATTGCCAATAATTATCGGCTGCTCAAGGGGCGCTTGAAGGCGGAATGTTTAATAATGGGCATTGTCAAATCCAATGCCTACGGTCATGGTTTGGTAGATTTTTCCCAGCAATTATCCAAACTCGGCGTTAATTGGCTGGGTGTTGATTCTATTACCGAGGGTTTAGCTTTGCGGCGAGCGGGGATTACTGAGCCAATTTTAATTTTGGGTTATACTTTGCCCAATTTATTGCCGGCGGCACGACAGGCTAATTGTAGCGTAACGATTTCCAGCTGGGAGAATCTGCGGGCCTGGGCGGCTTTGCCAATCGATCAGCGGCCAGCGGTTCATTTGAAGCTAGACACTGGTATGACTCGCCAGGGTTTTATGGAGCAGGACTGGTCCAAGGTTTTTGAATTCTGGCAACAACAAGCCAGTAATGATTCTTTAGAGGGATTGTATACTCACTTGGCCGCTGCCAAGAATCCGTCTTTTCCGCAGTTTACCCAGCAACAGCTAGTGGCCTTTGCTCGAGCTGGTCAGTTGGCTAATCAATTCGGTCAAAAACCGCTGCGCCATGCCGCTGCTACCGCCGGCGCTTTGGTTTTTCCGGAAGCTCAATTAGATATGGTTCGCTATGGTATCGGTCTTTATGGCCTCTGGCCAGCTTTGGCAGTCCGTGAATTTTTGGCCGAACAATTGCCGCTAAAGCCGGTATTAAGCTGGCGTAGTCTGATTGCTGAGATTAAGGCCGTGCCGGCCGGTGCCAGTATTGGCTATGATGGCGCCGAAAAAATGTGGCGCGATGGCCGGTTAGCTATTATTCCAATTGGCTATTGGCAGGGCTTTGACCGCGGATTATCCAGCATCGGTCATGTTTTAGTCCAAGGGCGGCGCGCTCGAGTCGTCGGCCGGGTATCCATGGACATGATTACTATTGATGTTACCGATATTCCTGAAGCTCAGGTTGGCCAGATTGTGACCTTGCTCGGTCGTGATGGTCAGCAGGAGATTACGGCGGACGAGATGGCCTCATTAATTGATACCAGTTGTTATGAGGTGGTCACCAGATTGAATCCTCTGATGAAGAAATTAATTAACTAATTTAAAAATATGCCAACTAAGTCAACCAATCAGTCGCCGAAGTTTAGTTTTTTTTATTTATTGTCGCTGATTTCGCTGATCTTTACCGCTATTCCGGCCGGATTAGTCGCTTTTCAGCTGATTAACAAATGGCTACCCGATCCGCTTAGCGGCTATACGGTCAGCTATGCTTCCGGTAGTTTAAAATTCGGCCTATCGGCCCTGTTAATCGCCGTGCCGGTTTATTTTTGGGCTAACCATCAGATTAATCGCGGCTTGTTAAAAAAAGAATTGGATCGCAAGGCTGATTTACGGCGCTGGTTGATTTATTTTATTTTACTGGTAACGGCGGTGGTGATGCTCGGTTGGTTGATTGCCATTTTTTATCGCTATTTAGATGGTGAATTGACCGGTCAATTCTTGGCTAAATCAGCGGTGGCCATTATTATTGCCGCGGTTATCTTTTTGTTTTACCGTTATGACTTGCGCCGCGATCCCAAAACGGCCAGTGATGCCCGCAATCTGCGCTGGTTTGCCTGGCCGGTGATTGTCGCTATTGCCGCCCTATTTGTCAGCGGTTTCATGATTGCCGAAAGCCCGAAGCAGGCCCGTCATCGCCGTTATGACGAAAAACTAATCGGTAATTTTTATCAGATTGATAGCGTTTTAAGCACTTACTATCAGCAGAATAATCGTTTGCCCGACAGCCTTGATGAATTATTGCCTACGCCCTATTTCCTAGATCGCAAAGCTCTGCAAGCCAGTGATGGTCAGAAAATTGATTATAAACCATTGGGCGGCACCAAGTATCAGTTGTGCGCTACTTGGCAGACTAGCAATCTGGATAATAACGATGGCGTTAGGACTGTCGGCATTGAAAAGTGGCCCCATCATAGCGGTTGGCAGTGTTTAGAACAGACTATTTGGAGCGACATCAAGGGCGGCGTTGAGGCTCGCCCGCTTCAGTAAAACATGCTGGCTCAGCGCCTGACCATTATTTTATTGTTTAACCTAACTTTGTGGTTGGGCGTTGGTTGGTGGTCGGCTCAGCAGCCGGCCGCGCCAGTTGTTCCTCAATTTGTTTGGCAAAATCGTTGGCCGGAAATTAAAGTTTGGCCGGCTAGCAGCACGGTTGTCTGGTCAGTTGATCAAGGTAAATTAATCAGCCAGAACAGCCAACAGCTCCGGCCGATTGCCAGTTTAAGTAAAATGGTGACCGCTTTAGTGGTTCTGGGCGAAAAACCGGATTGGTCAGCTTTGTATACTTTAAAAAATGAGGACCAGCGCTATGGTAATATTGTCTATATTTATCCCGGCGAGACGGTGACGATTAAGGATTTATGGCAAGCTAGCTTAATGGCCTCGGATAACACCGCCACCCAGGCTTTAATTCGGGCGGTTGGCCTGAATGATGATCAATATCGGCAGAAAGTGGTGGAATTGGCTGAGCGCCTCCAAATTAATGATTTACAGATCAAGGAGCCAACCGGTTTGAATCCAGATAATCAGGCTAGCGCCAGCGCCATTGCTCGAATTACCAATGAAGCCCTTGGTCAGCCCGAGGTGCGGCAGTCGGCCCTGTTAGAAAGCTACACTTTGACCACCAAATCTGGCCGCCAGCAGTTAATCACCAATACTGACGGTTTTGTCCGCGGTTCGGCCGCTTTGCCGAAAGGTTGGCAGATTGACGGTGGCAAGACCGGTTATATTGATGAAGCTGGTTATTGTTTTGCTGCCCTATGGAAAAATGAAGCTGGTCAGCAAGTAGTTAGCGTCGTGTTGGGAGCGCCAACTAAAGAGGGGCGATTCACCATTACCAAGGCACTGCTCGACTACGCTCAGCAGCAATATTACTAGCCGGCTGGTCAAATCGTCTGGCTGTGGTAAAATATTAAAAACAAATATTTTATATGAAAAAATTAATTATCGGTAATTGGAAAATGGCTCTAGGTTATCGGCAGAGTCTAGAGCTAGCCGAGAGTTTGGTGCTCAATCAACCGCACCGGCCGCTGCTGGCCGATGTCGTTGTTTGTCCCAGTCCGGTAGCTATTTCGTCAGTGGCCAATGTTTTAGAAGGTACGCCAATTTTTTGGGGCGCTCAAGACGCGGCCGAACAAACACCTGGCGCCTTGACCGGTGAAACTAGCCTGGAGAGCCTAGTTGAGCTGGATTGCCGCTTTGTCTTATTGGGGCATAGTGAACGGCGCCAATTCTTTAATGAAACCGACGCTATTGTTAACGCTAAATTGCGAGCTGTTTTAGAACGGACAACTATTAAGCCAGTTGTTTGTCTGGGTGAGGATTTAGCTACTCGTCAAGCCGGCCAAGCCGAGGAGAAAGTTAGTCGCCAATTGCAAGCCGCTTTAGCTGGGATTATTTTGCCAGCTGACCGGGAATTAATTATTGCCTATGAACCGATTTGGGCCATCGGCACTGGCCAAACTAGCACCCCTGAACAGGCTCAGGCGATGCATCAATTTATTCGTCAACAATTAATTCAGCTAGGCTATGTTAATAGCCGAGTGCTTTACGGCGGCAGCGTCAAGCCGGATAATGCCGCTAGCTTGCTAGTGATGCCCGACATTGACGGCTTGTTGGTTGGCGGCGCTAGTTTAGCGGCCGACAGTTTCTGGTCAATCGTTTTTGCGCAATAACTTATGTTGTTATTTTGGCTGAGTATTATCTTGGTGGCCATTGCTTTGGCGGTGTTGTTTTTTGTCTTTTTTCATAAAATGCCGCTACTGGCTAATATTGATATTGCTAACTTACCAGCTGAACGTGAAGCCGCTAAAAAGCAGGCAATTATTGATGATCGAATTCGTCGCCAACTAGCTCGTCATGGCTGGTGGTGGCGCAATTTGCTAGGACCGGTTTATCAGCGAATTAAAGATTTGTTTTGGCGCGGCTACGGCCAATTGCAAAAATTAGATCGTCAGCACCTCAAAGCCCGTTTGCAGGCTCAAGGCCTGAATTACCAGCGGGCTAAGCAATTATTGGCTGATGCCGAGGAGGCTTTGAAAAATAATGATTTGGTTCAAGCTGAGAAATTGGCGGTTGAATCGCTAGAACTAGACAAAAGTCAACTGGACAGTTTCGTTGTTTTGGCGGAAATCTATGAAGAACAAAAGAAGCATCAAGAGGCCGAAGAAATTTGGATTTATGTTATCAAGCGTTTGGGCCAGAAATATCGGGCTGACCAATCGCGCGGCCGCCAGGAAGAAGCTCGGGAAACCGGCCGGCGGCTGGCCGAATATCAATATAATTTAGGGCAGCTATGTTTGCGTCAAGGCAATCCCGATCGCGCCGATTATTATTTGAAACAGGCCCTAAAGATAGAACCGAAGAATCCGCGTTATCTTGACACGCTGTTGGAAATTAGTATAATTAGAAAAGATCGCGTTACTGCGGTATTAATTTTTGATACTTTGTCTGAGGTTGATCCGAGTAATGCCGGTTTAGCTGAATATCAAGAGGAGATCCGCCAATTATAATATTTTGCCGTTGTAGCTCAGTTGGTAGAGCACTTCCATGGTAAGGAAGGGGTCTCGGGTTCAAGTCCCGACAACGGCTCCATTTAAGACAGGCCGCGGCGGTCTGTTTTTAAAAATTAGCGCCTGTGTCAATAATGATTTTATCTTTTACCGCTGCTATTTGGGTTTATGCCGGTCACTGGGCGACATTCCATTGGACCGGACTGGGCTTAACCCGCTGGTCGTATGGACCAGACTTAGCGGTTTTAATTTTATTCATCATAATTCGCCGACCGCTTAGCCGTCGCCGTGGTTGGCTGATTATTGAGCAAGGTCTATTGGCGGCTTATTTCTACCTAAGCCAAATCATTAAATTGCGTTATTTTGGTTGGCCGCTGATGCCTAATGACTTTTCAGCGGCGGCTAGTTTTTGGCGAATCTTGGGCGATATCAATCAGTGGTGGCAAATCGCTTTAGTCGGGCCGCTATTATTATGGCTGATTTTAATTATTAGCAATTGGCGCCGGCCGCGGCGGCGAGTTTGGCTCAGCTTGGCGGTTGGCGGTTTAATTGCCTTGGCTTTATGCCGCTATCCAGCTCAACCATTGGCCGTCTTAGACAAAATATTCGGCAATTCTTATTGGGATCAAAAAACCAATTATGCGCAGCGCGGTCCCTGGCTGTATTTACTCCAAGAGAGCTGGCGCCAACAACTGGCTTTTCGTTTGCCTGACCAGGCGGCGGTGGAGCAGGCAGTGGCTGAACTGGACTATCGGCCGGTTTCACTAGTAACGGCCAGCAGTTCACGGCCAGATATTTATTTAATTGTTGTTGAATCCTTGTGGCAGCCGGATTTGCCAGCTATCCAATTTAATCGCTCGCCTTGGGCCGATAATTGGCAAGCCTTGGCTAGCGGTGGCCTGGGTCAGAGTCTTAGCCCGACTTTCGGCGGCAAGACGGCTAATGCCGAATTTGAGCTGCTCTGTGGTTGGCCCGATGTCCAGGCCGGCACGATTTTTAATGGCGGCATCAATAACGAGGCACCGTGCTTACCTAATTATTTAAAACAATTAGGCTATCAGACCAAGGCTTTTCATGCTAATGTGCCGGCTTTTTGGAATCGGCACCAAGTTTATCCATTGCTTGGCTTTGACCAGTTCTATAGCTTGGCCGATTATCGTCAAGACGATATGAATGGTGAGTTCATGGCTGACAGCAGTTTTTATCAACAGACTTTAGATAAGATTAAAAATCAGGATCAGGCCAAACCTAGTTTTAATTATTTATTAACTTATTCTAGTCATTTGGGTTATCCACTCAATGCCAGTCGACCGGCGGTTGTTAGCACTACGCCAGCCATCACTGATGTAGCGGAGCGTTATTTTAACTCTATCTATTACACCACCAAGGAATTAGCCGATTTTATTAATCAACTTCAGGCCAGTGATCCGCAAGCCGTGGTTATCGTTGTTGGCGATCATTGGCCGTTTCTCGGTGAGGACAATTTAGGCTATCGTCAGGGTGGCTGGTGGCCAGATGGTGAACTGAACGCCGCTCAAGTTTGGCAACGATCAATCACGCCGCTGTGGGCTCGTCAGGGCGCTAATTATTGGCTCAAAGATCGACAGCTAGCTTTTTATCAATTACCGGATGCCTTGTGGCAGCACTTAGGCTGGCCCAATAGTCCATTTGCTGCCTGGTCAGCCAGTTCTAGCGTCAGTTGGCGGCCGCTAGATTCGTTGGGTGAGCCGGGAGTGATTAAGAATCAAAATGGTGATTACCAATTTTGTTATCCTGAATCAACCGATAGCCAATGCTCAACCGTTAATCGGCAGTGGCAAGCCGCTCAGGCCTTAATTTTAGACATCTTCCGCGGTCATCGTTTTAGCCAGTCTGGCATTGACTAGCCGGATTGATTATGCTAATTTAGGGATACGGCGCTTGCGCCTAATTTTTGGGTCGGTACCAAAGCGGTCAACTGGGGCAGACTGTAAATCTGCTGGCTTATGCCTTCGTAGGTTCGAATCCTACCCGGCCCACCATTTAATT
>CAYNWZ010000025.1:0-10683 GCA_964401085.1 uncultured Gammaproteobacteria bacterium | reverse complement strand
GGCAAATTATTATTAAAAACCACCTGCAGATTCTTGAGAAAACTGCCATCATTAATTTCAATAAAACCAACCCCCTTGGACACCCGCACTGTTCTGACCCAGCCGCCAACCTTAATCTCTTGATTGATGTAAGCTGCTGTTTCGCGATGCAGGCTCTTGATCGCTGTCAATAACATAGACTGCATTTAATAATAATATTCTAACTATACCGCAAACAAAGCGGAAAAACAAATCCGAATCTCAAAATTTACTGGCGGCGGCGACTCTTGGTCGGCCAAAAGCTGGCCAATCCAGTAGCAATCGGCATAGACAAAATAACACCGATACTGCCAACAAGAGTCCGGACGATTTCGGTGCTAATTATCTCCATATTAAATAGCCGGGCCAGACTGGCCTGATCGGCATTAACAATGAATAATAACAGCAATGGCAAAGAAGTGCTGACGTAGGTTAAAAATAATGTATTAATAATCGCCCCTAGATGAGCATTGCCAACTTTATAGGCTGAGTTAAAAACTTTCTGGGCCGGCAAAGCCGGATTAATCTCTTTAATCTGTTCCACTGCTTCAATCTGACCGATAATAATATCGTCCAAAACGCCGATGGTACCAATGATGAAGCCGGCCAGCAAAAGACCGCGAAAATTAATCGCCGTTGCCGTAGCCCCGATTAAGAAGCTGCTTTCTTCTTGCGACATGCCGCTAAGCCGAGTCAAGGTTGTAAAAATAACCGATAAAATGGCTGTTACGGCCAAAGACAATAGAACCGATAAGATAGCGATATGCGACTTGCGCCGAAAACCCTCGGACAAATAAATAATAAAGGTTAGAATAATTACGCCGCCAACCAAACTAATAACAAACGGATTACCGCCAGCCAAAATCCGCGGCAGCATCAATTTAATAATAATGAAAAAACTAATCAATAATCCTAGCAAAGCCCGCAATCCCTTAATCCGACCTATTAACAAGACAATTAAGACAAAAATAACCGCTAGCCAGATTAATGGTCCGCTGCGGACAAAATCAACCACATAATAGACGGCCTGGCCAGTCTCATCAATATAGCCATCAACAAAAACCCTGTCGCCAATTTTATAAACATTAGCATTGGCTACTTCAATATCGGAGACACCATAGTAAACGACTTCTTGCCCTTTATTCTGTCCGCTAATAGCTCGCAGGCGCAAATCCTGCTGTTCAAATAACGATCCATCCTCACGGGTTTTATTTTCTGAGCTCATTATCTCAACCACTTCAGCCTTAAAAGTATCAACTTGACTGGCTGGTTGTTCGGCCTGAGCCGGACTGCAACAGCCCAAAAAAATTCCAACTGCTAGGACTAAATAAATGCTAATTCTTTTAAGACAAGGCATATTAATATTGCTCTAATTTTTTAATCCACTCGACTGGCAAGCCATTTTCTTTGGCTCCGGGAATTACCCGATTATCCATATAGGCTCGTGATGGCTGGCCGCCGGATTGGTCGGCCGGCTCAATATACACCATAGCGGTAATTTCCTGCTGTCCTAAAACAATCTGGACATCCTGCCGACCATACATCCGCGGATAGCCTTCATAACGATCTAACGCCTTCAAGCAATCTTGATTAATCTGCCAAGCCACACCCCAAACCTGCTGACCGGCCTGCGGAATAATATTAGCATAACCGCGCTTGTCAAAGGTCAGTTCATAATCAGCCAAAAGCGCTGGACCGACTACCTTGGCGCCAGCCCCGCAACGACCGCCCATATTAGCCAAACTCATATTGGATCCGTAGGCAAAATAAAACTGATAGCCCACACCCAACTCTAATGTATTGCTGGCCGACTGACGAATTAAAAAATTATAAATCAAAACGACTGCTATAGTCAGTACCAATAACACAATAACAATAAACAATTTATATTTTACCAAGGTTTTAAACATGCAATAAAATTATTAATAATTTTATTTAGCGAGACGACTTCATAACCGCCAATACTTCTTCCAAAACCTGTTGATTTAAGTCCCCGTTGATTTCAAAATAATAATCAGCCTCAGCGGCTGTTGGGACTTCGAAGCGATTGGTTTGAATATTGGTTAAAAAATGATTAAAGCTTTGTATCTCTGTTTGATTATTTCCTAATCTCTGGCTATTATTAATCCTTTCAACTAAAACCTCATCAGCTATATTAAAATGAACTATGATCGTCGACCGGCCATTATTTTTAGCTAAACGAATAATCTCTTGACGAACCTGCTTTTTAGCATTGGATGTAGTAAAAATAATTGGCGAATTGGTTTGGAGCGCTGCTTTATAAATCTCGGCCACGACAGCTAATTTCAAATAATAACCACGAGTCGGCTGCTCGCTGCCCTCTTCATAATCAGACTGATAGACAGTCGAATATTTACTTTTTAAAAATTCAGCCACCTCATCTGAGTCTAAAAGACAGCACGGACCCAGTCGTTTGGCTAATTCACGGCCAAAGGTAGTTTTGCCACAATGAGTTTTGCCAACGGTCATTAAAACGAAAGACATAATAATCTATAAACAAGCTAACTTATTTGATTTCAGTTATATTATCTCATTAATTTAAGACAAAAGCAAAAAACAACTGTCTTGCTAAACCGTTCTATTTTAACTATATTAAGACCATCAATTCTTAAACAAGTACAAAGCTATGAAAAAAATCTACTGCCTTTTAGCCGCTATTTTACTACTGTCTGGCTGTGGGCTTAAAGCACAAACAATCCCAACTGAAAAAAAATTAACCGCTGAAAAAATGGCTCAAGAAATTATTAATGCTAATAATATATCAACTATGAACACTGAAAATTCAATTAACAATCAGGCTGATTTGTTTAGCCAATACAGTCAAGCTATCTTAAAAACTAATTTTGGCGATATCCAGGTTAGCTTCTATGGCGCTGATTCACCGAAGACAGTCAATAATTTTTTGAACTTGGCTCAGCAAGGCTTTTATAACGGCACCAAATTCCATCGTGTCATTAAAGATTTTATGATTCAAGGCGGCGATCCAAATAGCAAGTCCGACGATTGGTCGACTCATGGCATGGGTGGGCCTGATTATCGTTTTGCTGATGAATTTAATAGTCATCCTTTGGTTCGCGGCAGCCTAGCCATGGCCAACGCCGGCCCCGACACCAACGGCTCTCAATTCTTTATCGTCACTGCTTCGGCCACCCCTTGGCTCGATGGCCATCACACCAATTTCGGTCAAGTGACCGCCGGTATGGATATCGTTGAAAAAATTGAAGCCGCCGAGGTCAACCAGAATGCTCATCCGCTGGAAGACATCGTCATCAACTCCATTGAACTAATCAAATAAATCTTCAACCCGCGCCTTAAAGACTCGGGCAATATCCAGCGCTAGCCGCAGCGATGGGTTATATTTGCCCTGCTCTAAAAAAACAATCGTTTCGCGGCGCACGCCGACTCGACTAGCCAATTCTTCTTGGGTTAAATTAAAACGCTGACGGAATTCTTTAAGTCGATTGTTCATATTACTTACCGCGAGCGTTTAAATAGCGAAAAATCAAAGCATTGGCCAACATCAAAAAACAAACGCTAAAAGCTAAATACTGGCTGATAATATATAAGTTTCCCTGTTTGTCGGACAAGGCCATTAAAACAAAGGTGCCAACCGCTCCCAGCCAGCCATAAATAAAAATAGCATAGCGGGCCGCCCGACCGGCTAACTGATAATCTCGCTCATCAACTAAAACATCTTTAGTTTTTAGTTGTTGGCGGCAATAATATAAAGTCGCGGCGGCCGTCAGCATAAAAATAAGCGGCAAATAATAATTACCCAAACTTAGCGAGATGCTAATAGAAAAACTTAGCACGACAATAATAGCTAAACGGCAAACTAAATACTGTTTTTTAGTCATAATATTGTTAATTATTTCTAACTAATTGATGTTAGAATAACATAACAACAAGATTTAAGCAAGTTTTTCCCAATCTGCTATTTCTCCATCAATAATCCTAAAGATGGGATTAGCATCAACTACACCATCAAGCCGCCAACTTTCAGCCGGCGCCCGCTGCTGAATCTTCTTTGCCAGATGTCCGACTTCATAGGCCAACTGTCCGCTACTGACTACCAATTTAGTCGCTAAAGACTGTTGATTAAATTTGCTAGAATCAAAATTATAGCCACGGCTCAACGCTTCAATATAGATAGTTGCTAAATATTTATCAATAAAAACCAACGGCTGGCCGCTCTCTTGAAAGCGAATTAATTGCGGATGATGGCGATAGCCCTTGGTTTGGCCAGCTAAAACTTTTTTAGCCAACAAAGCCTCCCGCCACAAGGCGACCAAACCGATTCTATCCAAGTGTTTCGGGTGAATAGACCACAGACGCATAGTATTTATATTTTACATTGAAAAAAGCCAGCACACAAGGCGCTGGCCGATAGAATGGAAACTGAAGCTTAGATCTCGATGCCTCAGCCGATTTGCTGCCCCATCAGTGGCAGTTTGAGTACGATCACCTCTCCCGGAGACTCCGGCACGATCGCAGGTTTTTCGCTAAGCTCACTCGGGAGCACGAAAGTTGAAGTTTGGCAGACATTGGTGGTGATGCTGGGGCAGACGATGTTGCTATTGTTGATCAAAGAGTCGGGCGGACTTGCCGTCTCAACCACATTGATCGGGTTAATGGCTACTGCAACAGGAGCTCGCAAGTTTTGACGCGAACCCGTGGTTGCCACCACGCTAACAGCAACAAGAGCCAACAGCAGCATAAGTATGAGCACTTTAAGTCTCATAATAATCCTCCTGTGCCTTGTTTTTTAGCTCCTGGTTAGAGGAGCCATAAGCACGATTTAATGTTAAACAATTACTACTTGCTTGTCAATAAAAGCCCACTATTTATCCCAAACAAATCCTTGACCAAAACTGCCCCACTGGGCCACTTGGCTATATTGCGGCTTATTTAATTGTAAAAAATTAATAATCCCGGCTGGCGTTAAGTCATAGCCGCTAATTGCTATTTCTTGTTTCTGGCCATCACTATTGGTAATCTCAGCTGTCGCCATCACCGGCTCAGCCACTCCGATAGAATAAGCCAACTTAACCAAAACTTCTTTAGCTTGATGCTTTTTTAATAAATCAACAGCAATTTTCCGAGCCATATAAGCCCCCGACCGATCGACCTTGGTGGCATCCTTGCCGGAAAAAGCGCCGCCGCCAATGGGTATCTGCGGGCCATAGTTATCGCAAGCCAATTTCCGGCCAGTTACTCCGGTATCGGCGCTAAAACCGCCCTGACTCCAATCACCGGCTGGGTTTAAATATATTTGCTCTGGTCTGATTAAATTTAATTTATCCAGCCACAAATTAATTAATCTAGACAACTCATCACGACTAACTTGGCAAAAACTGGCAACAATTGTTTGTAAATAATCACCGCCAACAGTGACTTGCACCTTACCATCTTGTGGATGAACTTCAAAAATAAAACGCGCCAAACTCTTGGCTAAATATAGTTCTTGCGGAATCAGCGCTTCATTATCATTGCAAGCATAACCGACCATAATTCCCTGATCGCCAGCGCCACCATTATCTACTCCCTGAGCAATCTCTGGACTTTGCTGAACAATATTGGTTTGGATGCCATAACTATCACCAACAACAGCTCTAACAATCTCCGGAATATTGATAACCGCCTTGGTGGTTAATTCGCCGGTAATGGTAATAATATTATGGCCGCCCATAGTTTCAATGGCCACTCGACTATTTGGATCTTGTGCCAAGCAGGCGTCTAAAATGGCATCGCTAATGCAATCACAAACTTTGTCCGGATGTAATGGCGTTACCGCTTCGGCTGTTTTAATCATAGTTTTATATAATAAATACTAAAAAACTTTCCTAAAAAGGAAAGCTTCTGGAGTAAACCTTTATCTTTCCCTTATCGGGCTAGATTTAGCACCTTCCGAATGGATTGCTTCGGGGTTGCTGGCAGATCGTCGGGCTAGATCCCTAACTGCGCTCTTTATAAAATATTCAATTATGATTTTATATTATCATGAAACCCCAATATTGCCAAACACTAAAAAATACTATTAATCACCTGGCGAGTAACTGGTCCAAGATTGCCAATTGCTGGCAAAATTTTCTTAGCCTTCTGAAAACGGATCAAGGCTGCTCTGGTGGCCAAGCCAAACTTGGTGGTTTCATGGCCAACTGATCCGGCTCCAACTTTAGCTACTGAATACCCTTTAGTATTTAGGAATTTCTGTAGCTCACGAACATCACCACCAATAGATCCCAATTTAAGGTTCTTATTAAATTTAAAAGATTTATTCTGACTATTTAAATTGCTCGGCTTGGTTGTGGCTGTTGCTGTGCTAACTTTATCTGAAGATAAAATTATCGGCTGGCTTATGGTCGCCGAAGAAACCCCATGCTTGGTATAAAACTTAACAAAAACAATATACTCGCCATCACGACAAATTGTTTGGTTGGGACATAAATCTATTCGCTTATTCGGCTGGTAGCTCTCTAAATTGATTCCAGAGAAATCACCAGTTAAACTAATCGCCATTTTGGCAACATCCGAACCAGCATTAAAGCCCAGATTAACTAATCTAGAAGAAACAATAGTTGATCCATTATTAATCAAAACCTTAAAACCATCGGCCGGCGCAGCTGGTTTTTGCGACCATTCCAAGGGCGCCCCACTACCGCCATTCTGGGCAGCAACTATTTTCTGACCAAATAACCCGAATGTAGAAAACTGCCTAGTTTCACAGGTCACCGTCTTGGTGCTAGCATTGACAGAGCAGTTTGATAAATCGTTCCAGGCAGTTCCATCCCAACGGTGAATAGCAAGTGTTGTTACATCTAAACCGGAAATGTCGGTATCGCCATAGGTAATACTAATACTAAGGGGGGCATTAAAGCTGGCGACAGTCGTTGACACTCCAGATAGGGCTCGCAATTCATAAATATAATTACCGGCCGAGTTAAAGCCAAGCGGTGTTGAAATAGCAGCTAGAACAACCGGGGCATCAAGCTGATTAGCCTGAAAACTAACTGATGATGTGGCGAAATTAACCGGTACGGCCAATATTAAACCAGTTGAGCTACTGTTCTGAAGATTGAGCTCACCACCAATCGGAGGAGCAATTTCTACGGTTGAAGAAGCAATAATATCAGCAGCAGCAGTACAGCCGCTCGTGGTTAAGATATGATTGCTACCAAGGACTTCATTGCCGGCCGAATCTTTTGATTTAACCCGATAATGATAACTAGTGCACGGAATCAAGTCGGTAATTGTTATTTCATGATTAGTGACTCCGGCAATATCAGTCTCCGCCGTAGAGGCGCTATATGTTGCTGTTTGACCATAGTCAATAGCCGACGAAGAGCTTTCATCACTAACCCACGCTATAGTTGCTCGAGTTGAAGTGATTAATGAAAGGCTAGATGTCGCTATGGTTGGCGCAATGTTGTCCAGTAGGGCTGCTATATGCTGAACAGCACTTTCATTGCCGCTGGAATCTCTAGCCTGGATATGTAAGTAATAACTACCATTACCGCTTGCTTGCTCAGCTGACCAATTGGCTGCATAGCTACCGTCTGGCTCAGTGTCTGGCAATTGATCTATAACATAACGAAAGCTAGCATCCAGATCGTCGCTGCTCCATGACCAATTCTTTAACCGCCGCGGGGCCGTATCGTCCGTCAATCCAATAATACTTGGCGCGGTGTTATCTAGGGCTGCCGCGGCATGAATCACCTGACTTTCATTATTAAAATTATCTCTGGCCTGAACATGGATATAATAAGTGCCATCACCACCAATCTGCGTGGCATTGGTGGTATTGCCATATTCCCCCGATGGCACAGTGCTGGGATTCTGATCAATGACATAGCGATAAACCGCGGTTGGATCATTACTAAACCATTCCCATGTTTTATTGCGCCCAGGCTGATCGTCATTTTCCAGCCCAGCAATAACTGGAGGAGCTATATCCGTATAGTACATCCATGGCTCAGCTCCATTGGTGCCATCGTTGGCCGAAAAGCATAAATTACCATTGACGCTAGTTAAATAACTTGGGTTAGAATCGCCGCTGCCAATCTTAATATCTTTAACCATTACTGTGCCGCTGGCTGTGCCGTCAGATCGCCAAAGTTCTATACCATTAGTGCCGTCCGTCGCTGAAAAATACAAATTATTATCAGCATCAGCTAAATTAATTGGGTAGCTACCGCCACTGCCAATCTTAATATCTTTAACCATTACTGTGCCGCTGGCTGTGCCGTCAGATTTCCAGAGCTCACGATTGTAACCGCCGGCCATATCGGCTGCTGAAAAATATATAAAACCATTAGACTTAGTCAAATATAACGGATTAGAACTGCCATTGGAGCCATCAATATTCTTAACTAACACGGTGCCCGTAGCTGTCCCATTGGATTTCCAAAGTTCTCTGCCGCTGGCACCCAATCCGGTCTCGGCAGAAAAATAGACCGAGCCGTCAAGATAAACTAAAGCATCTGGCGATGAGTTACCGCCGACATAAATATCTTTTACTATGGTTGTGCCATCAGTGGTGCCATCAGACTTCCAAAGCTCATAACCGTTTACGCCTTCAGTGGCAACAAAATAGACTAAACCGCTGGTTCCAGCGCTAACCAAAAGATAGGGATTGGCCGCTGAACTGCCTGGGTAAATATCCTTGACCATCACCGTGCCGGCGGCTGTGCCATCGGATTTCCAAAGCTCGATTCCGCTGGTGCCATTAGTGGCGGTAAAATATAAAGTCCCATTAACATTGGTTAAATAATCTGGGGTCGAATCGCCGCCGGAACGAATATCTTTAACCATTACTGTGCCGGCAGCTGTGCCATCGGATTTCCAAAGTTCGATACCGTTGGTGCCGTCGGTTGCCGAAAAATATAAAGTGCCGTTAACATTAACTAAGCTGGTTGGGTTACCATCGCCAGCTGGTTTAATGTTCTTCACCATCACTGTGCCAGTAGCTGTGCCATCGGATTTCCAAAGTTCGATACCGTTGGTGCCGTCGGTTGCCGAAAAATATACAACATCACCAATGGCCGTCAAACTAACCGGACTAGAGCTGCCAGACGAATAGATGTTTTTCAACATAAACGGATCAACCGCCGCCAGCGAATCATCAACGCTAATGAAAAACAACGCCGGCAAGATAACCGTCGCCATTAATAGGCTTTTTGTTAATTTTTTTATCATGCAATTACTAATTGTATAAGGTTGTATTATAGCAGAAAATGGACAATTATAACAACTGATTTAGATATTTTAAATTAGCAAACGATAACTATTGACAAATATTATAATAAATGATATTATATAAAATCGTACATAAAAATAAGGAGGCTGTTGTGGCCAACATACTAATTATTCATGGGCACGAAAATGAGGGATGGGCCCTTAGTTTTGATGCCGAATCTAGATGCCGTAAAGCCATTGAGATAATTTGTTCCAATCAGCCATTTGATCGGGTTATCTGCACTGGCGGTCTATTCTCCCCAAAACAGCAGGGAATAACCATTGCCGCGGCCATGGCTCGCCACATCCGCGAGAGAATCGTCAATATAGACATTGAGGAAGAAGGTGAAAGTCTAACCACCATTGATAACTGCGAAAAAGTTATTCAAATGGTCGGCAAAGATAATAACTTATTCGTCGTCTCTTCCGACTATCATGCTCTCAGAACGATTATTATCTGGGATATGGCCGGCAAAGAAATCAAATTCGTATCAGCACCCGGCCAAAAAACTGTCAAAAAATACCTAGTGGAGATAGTCGGTATTGCCGTCGCTATCTGCTGGGGCTTCAGATTTAAATGGCCGGAGATGTTATTCCGAAAGAGGGCTCGTCAAGCCTGGTAGCCCTCCAACTCAACTATGAGCCCGATGAAAAACCATCCCGGGCTTTTTTATTTTATTAATTAGATAATACCACTGACAATACCAGTCAGTAAGTCAATAAACGGTTCTAGATTAGCTCGATCAACTTCTAAACATTCCTCAGCTGACAGCTCGCTGTGCGGCCGATCAAAGCCGATTGGTATTAAAAAGCTCGACATCGGATAACCGGGATCAATAACTGGAGAAAATTCTGCGGCCACCGTGTTAACCTGGTTGGTCTGACTGGTTTTGACAGAGCCATCGGCCGGATTATAATAAGACAAACTAAAATCCCAAATAAATTGTCGGTTGTCTTGATTATAAATCTGAAAAATCTCCTGCCAAGCAGCCAGCACTTCGGTATCAGTCAGGTCCCGCCCAGAACGGAAGCGGCGCACAAACACCCCCGGCTGTTCATTGTCCGGTAAAAAATTAGTGCTAACCGCCTCGTCAATGGCAATGGTCGGCAACTGACTTAAATCACCATAAACCTTGGCCTTATGAATTGAATTTTCCTTGGGCGTAGAAAACGGCTCATCGGCTTTATGGTCAATCCCCAGGTCGGCTAAAGTAATTAAATTGAGATTGGGAATATCGGCAAACAATCGCCGATAGCGCTTAATTTTACCTTGATTATGGGTGGCGATTAATATATCCATAATTAGATATAAATCTAAACATTTCAAAAGCTTCCTTTATCGCCAAACCATTTCCGATAAAGAGCGCTATAAGCACCGCTTTCTTTTATGCTTAATAGAGCGATATTAAT
>CAYNWZ010000024.1:0-10974 GCA_964401085.1 uncultured Gammaproteobacteria bacterium | reverse complement strand
GATTGCAGCGTTCTTAGGTGTAGCGCCCCCGGAACTGAGGACAACATCTGAGCGGCTTTGGCGACATTTTCCGCCGCCGCCACTTCGCCCTCGGAGTTAATAATCACTGCCCGCTTTTCTCTTTCCGCTTCCGCCTGTTTGGCAATGGTTCGTTCCATGGTTGGCGGCAAGCTGACGTCCTTTAATTCAACATTATTAACTTTCAAACCCCAGGCATCAGTTTCCACATCAACGATTTCCCGAATTCGATCAGCAATTTTCTCGCGATTGGCCAATAGCTCATCCAAAGTAACCTCGCCAACAATATTGCGCATCGTTGTTTGAGCATACTGTGAAATGGCATAATAAAAATTCTCCACTTCAATCACCGCCTTGGCGGCATCGAAAACTTTATAATAGAGGACGGCATTAACCGTAACGGAAACATTGTCTTTAGTGATTGCTCGTTGATCAGGCACATCAACCGCCTTAACCCGCATATCCACTTTTTGAAAACTCTGAAAAATAGGAATTACCAAGCGCCAGCCTGGCTCCATAATGCTACTAAACCGCCCCATAGTAAAAAGCACCCCGCGCTGATACTGATTAATCTGGCGCAAGCTAGCCAGAAGCAAAACCACGATAATAATCAAAAGAGTAACCCACATAAAATTTATCTTAATTAAATTAACGCCAATAAGAGGCTCCTGAATCACCGCGTTGATAGGATCCAGCCACTTCCGGTGATATCTGTCCAGCCACTAACAATTGTTCAACCGCTCGATTAAAAGAAACCATGCCTTCGCGTGATGAGGTTTGAATAATTGAGGGAATCTGCTCCGGCTTCTGACTGCGTAAAAGATTGGCAATAGCCGGAGTATTAAACATAATTTCCCGGACAGCTACCCGCCCCCCAGCCGTAGCTGGCAATAAACGCTGAGAAATAACCGCCCTCAAGCACAAAGATAACTTGGTCGCAATCTGGCTTTGTTGATAGGCCGGAAAAGAGCTGACAATTCTTGATAACGCCTCAGCCGCCGTGCTAGTATGCAAAGTCGAAAAGACTAAATGGCCGGTTTCCGCCGCGGTCAGTGCCGCCTCCATTGTTTCGTTATCGCGCATCTCGCCGACCATAATGACATTAGGATCTTGCCGCAAAACATATTTAAGAGCGACGGCAAAATCATTGGTATCAATACCGATTTCCCGTTGTTCTATTAAACAACGCTCATTCTTAAAAACATATTCAATCGGATCCTCAATGGTAATAATTTTACCCTGCCGCTCACGATTAACAATACCCAATAAACTGGCCAGGGTTGTTGACTTGCCAGAGCCGCAAGCACCAACTACTAAAACTAAGCCATCATTCAAAAAAGCCAGCCGTTGCAAATTTTCATCTAAACCAATATCTTCCGGATTAGGAATATCGCCAGAAATTAAGCGAGCGGTTAAGCCAATAACTCCTCGCTGATAATGAAGATTGATTCTAAAGTGACCGCCAGCGATGGCCTGTGATATGTCCAGCTCTTTATTGTCTTCCAACCTTTCAATCAGCCGTTCATCCAAAAAACTCTTGACGGCTTTAGCTAATTGGTCGGCATCAATTATCTCATCACTAATTTTAATTAATTGTCCATCAATTCGTAAATGCGGACAACTACCGCCAACCAAATGAACATCAGAAGCTCGACGGGCAATCGCCTGCTCAAAATAAATTTGTAAATCCATAATATTAACTTTGGGCTTATTATAGCACGGCGGGAAGGAAAAGACTACTGGCGACCAAAACGGCAACCACAGTATTTTTGCCGATATAATTCATACTGCTTGGATAATTCAATCGACTGCCGATAGCCGTCGGCTTGCTGAAAATCAGTTGGTAAATAATTAGCCGCTGTCACCCCGGCAGCCATTAGTCCGATTCTATTAATTGCTTCTCGATCTTTATAAGGACTGACTGTTAGACTGGTAGCAAAATAAGCGCAGCCCTCTTGATCGGCTCGCTGAGCCGTCCGGCGTAGTCGCCATTCATAGCACAACTGACAGCGACGACCGCGCTCTTGGTCAGCCGCTAACGGTTCAGCCATTGTTTGCCAATCGTCCGAATCAGCATCATCAATAATCAATGGTAATCCATAAATCTGGGCCAGTTTCTGCGCCGCAGCTAACCTCGCTTGCCATTCGGCTATTGGCTCGATATTGGGATTATAGAAAAATAGCACCACCTGATAATCTTCCATCAACCTGCGGGCAGCCACCGTGGCGCAGGGTCCGCAGCAAATATGTAATAATAATTTTGGCTTATCTGTCTTGGTCATAATTTTAATTAATAGCCACAATTGTTTTAAGACTACTAGTTTGACCGTGGCTAATCGCCAAACGGCCGACCGGGCAATCTAACTCTTGAGACAACCAGACTAGCAAAGCTCGATTGGCGCGATTATCAACCGCCGGCTCATTTAGACCGACTTTCCAGCGACCATCGGCCAATTGTCCCCGCCAACCGCGATGCGGGCAATTAGCCGTTACTTTGACCAGCAACTGCCATTTCTGCCGACTGGCAATAATGGATCGCCAGGCGGCTAAATCCTGGATTGTCGGCTGATTGACCATAAATTATTGTCTAAAATAAATTCACCTTTAGCTAAAAATTAGCTATAATTATTCTGTTAATTTAACATCTTTTGGCTTATGCGTAAAATAAGAATCAACGGCGGGATTATCTTGTTTACTATCTTATCCGCCTATTTGGCAATATCACCAGCTAACGCCGCCAGTCCGTTTGCCGGCAAGATTTTATTAGCCGTTGAAGGACATGGCGAAGCTTGGTATGTCAATCCGACCGATGACAAAAAATACTATCTGGGTCGGCCGACTGATGCTTTTCAAGTGATGCGCGGCCTAGCTATCGGCATTAGTAATAATGATTTTTCACTTCTAGAAAATAAGCGGCTAGCTTCATCTAAGGTTCAGCGACTGTCCGGCCACATCTTACTAAAACCGCAGGATCAAGGCAAGGCCTATTACTTTGAGCCCAGCCAATTAAAGCTCTATTATCTGGGCCGGCCGGCTGATGCTTTCCGTATCATGAAAGAAACGGCTGTTGGCGCGGCCAATGAACATATCGATCCAATACCAACCGGCAATATTAAAATAAATGCGAGCCCGAGCAATCCGAATGCTAAAGTTTGGCGCTGGCGCTATGCCGGCCGAGATTATTCTATCCAATTAGACTTGACGGCTAAGCTATATGATTACTATCGGCAACAATCTAAAGTCTTTACCTATGCCGGTGGCAATCTCCCCAGCAATTGGCACAATCAATACTATGGTCAATTTTTAAACAGCGCCTCGCAAGACAATATTGTCCGCCAAATTGCTGAACAATTACAAAAACAAGCGACGGCTAACCACTTAACGGCCGACCAGACCGCTGAAATGGCGGCCGCCTTCATTCAGTCTATTCCTTATGACCAGAAACGCAGTAACTTAATCCAGCAACCAAATAGCCAGGCCACGCCCAATTACCCTTATGAAACTCTCTATTTGAATCAGGGTGTTTGTACAGACAAGGCTCTGCTGGCTTGGCTGATCTTCCGCCAACTCGGCTACGGTGTCGCTTTATTGTCTTATCCCGAAGCCAACCACATGGCCATCGGCGTCACCTGTCCTAAAAATGCCGCCAATTACTCCACTGGCTATTGCTATATAGAAACTACTCAATTTTATCATATCGGCTTGCTACCCAGCAGCATTAACGGCCAAGCCGCTAGTGGCAGCACGGCTGTATTGCCAAGCTGGCAACCAGGTGGTAATCTAGCAGAACCTCTGATCTATCAAGCAACCGCTGGTAAAAATTATGGCGGACTAACTAACCTCCAAACAACTCTTAGCCAAATTAGTGAACAGAAAACCGCCACCGATCAATTGCGGCAAACTATTGACCAGCAGCAAGCCGAATTGAACCGCCGACAGACTGAACTACAACAGCAGCAACAACAACTGGAACAATACCGGAGCAACAACCAAATTAGTCAGTATAATCAACTAGTTCCCCTGTATAACCAATCCGTCCAATCGTATGAACAATTCCGCCAGAACTACAATCAGCTAATTGATCAGCTCAATCAAGCAGTATCACAATATAACCAATTATTAAGCAGCCTTCAACTTAGCCAAAACAATGACTAAATTAGCATCTCCAGATTTCGTCCAACAAGCCTTAACAGCTCTGCAAAAAGCCGGCTATGAGGCTTTTATTGTCGGCGGCTGCGTCCGTGATTTATTGATGGGCCAATCGCCTAAGGATTGGGATATTACCACCAATGCCAGACCGGAAAATATTCTCGCCATCTTGCCCGGCAGCAAATATGAAAATAATTTTGGCACTGTTCTCTGGCCAATCCACCTGGCCGACAGCACGCCGGTTCTAGAAATCACCACTTACCGCAGCGAGGCTGGCTATGACGATCACCGCCACCCCAGTGAAATAATTTTTGAAGATAAATTGGAAAATGATTTAAGCCGCCGCGATTTCACTATTAATGCTATGGCCATGAATCAGGCCGGTGAAATAATTGATTATTACGGTGGGCAAAAAGATTTGCGCTTAAAGATTATCCGCACGGTCGGCGAGCCAGCAGACCGTTTTCGAGAAGATGCCCTGCGCCTACTGCGCGCCGTCCGGTTTAGCGGCCGCTTTAATTTTACCATTGAACCCAAAACCGAACGGGCCATGCTGAAGCTAGCTGGCAGCATTAAGTTTATCGCTAACGAACGCATTCGCGATGAATTAACCAAAATCCTGGCTGGCCCACAACCTTATGAAGGCATTAAAAAATTACACGAGACCAAACTACTGCAATATATTCTGCCCGAGCTAGAAGAGGGTGATGGTGTGGCCCAAAATCATCATCATATTCACACTATTTTTAACCACAATCTATTATCATTAAAACACTGTCCCAGCCAAGACTATCTAGTCCGCTTGGCTGCCCTACTCCACGATATCGGTAAAACTCGGGCTAAAAAAATCGTCAACGGCCAAGCCACTTTTTATAACCATGAATACATCAGCGCCAAATTGACTCAGAAAATCATGACCAGGCTGCATTTTTCCAACCAAGAAATTGACCGCGTCGTTAATTTGGTCCGTAATCACATGTTTTATTATAATGTCGGTGAAGTTACCGAAGCTTCAGTCCGCCGCTTGATTGCCAAGACTGGTGAACAAAATCTGGCCGATCTAATTGATCTGCGTATTGCCGACCGCCTCGGTTCAGGCACCGTCAAAGCCAAACCCTATAAACTGCGCCACTTGGAATATATGTTTGATAAAGTCCGTCATGATCCGGTCTCAGTTAAAATGCTTAAAATCAATGGCACCGACTTAATGCAAGAATTCGGATTAGAACCTGGTCCACAAATCGGCGCCATTTTAGATGTTATTCTGGCTGATGTTATCAATAATCCTCAGCTTAACGAACGCCAAGCTTTATTGGAATTAGCCAAACCGCTGATTAATCTGAATCTAGCCGAGCTAAGACAACGAGCTAAGACGGTTATTGCCGAAGAACGCTCTCTTGAAGATCAACAGATTAGGCAGCAACACCGAGTTTAATAATAGTGGCTTGACGAAAAATTGTTTTATTGGTATTGAATTAGATAACGATTAAGTGTAAGCTGAAAGCCTGACAATAATGGTCAGGGCTTATGGTCTAGTGGTACGACACTGCATTCGCATTGCAGAGACGCGAGTTCGATTCTCGCTAAGTCCACTTTATCGGGGTGTGGCGTAGTTGGCTAGCGCGCAGCGTTCGGGACGCTGAGGTCGCCCGTTCGAATCGGGTCACCCCGACCAAATTATCAACTCAAAAAGAAAAGCCGCAGATTGCTCCGCGGCTAATAGAAAAACCGGTTGTTTACGAGCTAATCCGCTGGATTATCTCGTCTTTTTGTGGGTGATCGGCGTTAATCACCCAGGTTGTGTCAGCGCCTAGCTTTGGTAGAATCTTCACCAAATCTGGGTGCTGTTGTGCGGTAAAAATAAAGACGTTATCTGGTAACAACTTATCACGAAGTTGTTTACAGATACAATCTTCGCCCTGACAATGACACAACCCACTCTCCAGGTTCGTGACCACCATGCTGTGACAATATCCCTGAGATATTAGGGTATCAATCACCGAAACCAACAGACCAGACGGCTGGTAGCCAACGAAGCAGACTAACTGTGCCTTGTCTTGACCCAGTATAGAGCCGACAACCATGGCAATATCCCGATTCTCTGTTAGAGGTAAAACGATTTTCATCTTTTTGCTCCTTTTTTTGATGTGCGATATCTTAAATTAGACCATTGCCGGCTGGTTGTCAATGGTCAACTGTCAGCCTTTGACTATTCACCTATTTTCAGCTATAATACCGATTTAATTGAGCTAGCTTATTTTATCGATATGACCCCCAAAACCGTCTCCCAAGATTGGCTGAAAATCCGCGGCGCCCGCGTTAATAATCTACAAAATATTGACCTAGATATTCCTCGCGGCCAGCTGGTAGTCATTACCGGCCTATCTGGCTCCGGCAAATCGTCCTTGGCTTTTGATACTATTTATGCCGAAGGCCAACGCCGCTATGTTGAGTCTTTGTCTTCTTATGCTCGGCAATTTCTAGGCCTAATGGATAAGCCGGATGTTGATTTGATTGAAGGTCTGTCTCCGGCTATTTCGATTGATCAAAAATCAGCTTCACATAATCCGCGCTCGACTGTCGGCACGATTACCGAAATTTATGACTATTTACGCTTGCTTTATGCCCGAATCGGCCAACCGCATTGTCCGACTTGCGGCGATCCAATTAAAGCTAATACTGTTGATGAAATAGTTGAACAAATAATTAAACAATTTACCGGCCAAAAAATTGCCATTTTATCGCCGCTGGTCCGCGACAAGAAGGGCGAACACAAAAATGTTCTGTTGGCTATTGCTCGAGCTGGGTTTAGCCGCGTTCGCTGGGATAATAATTTTTATGATTTAGAAGAAGCCCAAGGCTTAACGGTTGATAAACAAAAGAAACACAGCCTATCTATTGTCGTTGATCGGCTAACCATTAATAGCGACAATGGCGCCTACAGCCGTTTAACTGAGGCGGTTGATAAGGCTCTGGATTTGGCTAATGGGCTAGTCGCCGTCTTAGATCTAAACCAAGCCGAGGTTGAAGAAAAAATTTATTCACAACACTTTGCTTGCCCACGCTGCGGTATCAGCCTACCGGAAATTGAACCGCGCAGTTTTTCTTTTAATTCGCCGCACGGCGCCTGTCCGCACTGTGCCGGACTGGGGACCAAATTGGAAATTATTCCTGAACTGGTTTTCAATAATAACTTAACTATCGCTCAGGGAGCAGTCCGCCCTTGGTCGCACTATGGTTATTCCAGCCAGTTGTGGCTAACCCGCGTCATCGGCGCAGTGGCCAATGAATACGGCTTTGACCTTAATACGCCACTAAATAAACTGACTACTAAACAGCTAGATGTTTTAATAAACGGCACTGGCGATTTGGTCTATACTCTCCCAAGCACCACGGGAATGAATCAGCTAAGCACTAAATTTGACGGTGTCATTCCCAATCTTTATCAGCGCTACCAGCAAACCGAAAGCGATTTTGTCCGCGGTGAGATTGAAAAATATATGCGGACTATTCCCTGTCCGATTTGCCATGGCCAAAGATTAAAACCAGAGTTTCTGGCCGTCAAAATAGCCGGCAAATCTATCTATGAATTAACCGAGCAAACTATTGCCCAAAATTATCATTTTTTTGAACAATTAATCGGTAACGGAAAGTTAACTGCCAAGCAAGCCCAGATTGGTCGGCTGATTTTCAAAGAGATTGTCAGCCGTCTACAATTTTTGCTCAATGTTGGTTTAGACTATCTATCCCTTAACCGCCCCACTAATACCCTGTCTGGCGGCGAAGCCCAGCGCATCCGGTTAGCCACTCAAATTGGTTCGGCTCTCACCGGCGTGCTTTATGTTTTAGATGAGCCGTCCATTGGCCTGCATCCCAAAGATAATGACAAATTAATTGATACCCTTAAAAATTTACGCGATTTAGGTAATAGCGTTTTGGTGGTTGAACACGATGAAGCGACGATGTTGGCCGCTGATCATATTATTGATGTCGGCCCGGGCGCCGGTAAGCATGGCGGACAGATTATCGCCCAAGGAACGGCTAAAGAAATCATGACTAATCCCAAGTCACTAACCGGCCAATATCTGTCCGGTAAAAAATCCATTCCGACTCCCAAAAAATATCGAGCTGGCAATGGCCACAACTTAACTATCATTGGAGCTCAACAAAACAACCTACAAAACCTGACTGTCAATTTTCCACTCGGTAAATTTATCGCCGTGACCGGCGTTTCCGGTTCTGGTAAGTCAACCTTAGTGACCGACATCCTGGCTCGCGCCCTCAAACAAAAATTTTATCAAGCGGCTGATGACCCCGGCAAGCACGAACGCATTGACGGTCTGCAACATATCAATAAAATTATTGAAATTGACCAATCACCAATCGGTCGCACCCCACGATCCAACCCGGCGACTTATACCGGGGCATTTACACCGATTCGCGATCTATTCGCCAGCCTGCCCGAAGCTAAGTTGCGCGGTTATAAATCCGGCCGTTTCTCGTTTAATGTCACTGGCGGCCGCTGCGAAGCCTGCCACGGCGACGGCTTGGTTAAGATTGAAATGCAGTTTTTACCCGATATTTATGTCACCTGCGAAGTCTGCCACGGCCAGCGCTACAATCAAGAAGCTCTAGAAATTCACTATAAGGGTAAGAATATTTATGAGATTCTCGAAATGACTATTGAAGAGGCCCTAGAATTCTTTGCTCATCAGCCGACCATTAAAGATAAATTAGCCGCCCTCAATGAAGTCGGCCTCGGCTATATTAAGCTCGGCCAACCGGCCACCACCCTATCTGGCGGCGAAGCCCAACGCGTTAAGCTGGCCACTGAACTGGCTCGCAAAAGCACCGGTAAAACTCTCTATATCTTGGACGAACCGACCACTGGCCTCCATTTCGCCGATATCCATAAATTGCTGGAAGTCCTGCAGCAGCTGGTAGATAAAGGTAATACCGTCATCGTTATTGAACATAATCTGGATGTGATTAAAACCGCTGACTGGTTAATTGACCTTGGGCCGCTGGGCGGTGAAAAGGGCGGCCAAATTGTCGCTGAAGGCACTCCTCAAGAGATTGCCGCTAATCCTAAGAGTTTTACCGGGCAGTATTTGAAAGAAATTTTGAAAAAGAAATAAAAAACGCCCCAGTGACCCGGGGCGCGAAGTTTTTGTCTTAAGCCTGCTTCCAGACTAATCTGTCCTCCCATGATCGATTATCATGAAAATATGGATCCGCATCTGTTGAATCAATTAACAACAGATTGTGCCGACCCCAGCTATTGCGCCAGCTCAGCAGACAAGGGTTGCCAGTGCCATTTGGTACGGCGACAGTAGTGCCACCACAAATTATCAAGGAACGTTGTATATCATGTTCACCGGTCAATGACCATCGGTAAGCGTAGAATAACATCTCCTCGATTAATGTGGTGCAGCCGACTGGGGTCGCCATCTCCTCAGGACTACAATCTTTCTTGAGAGATAGTAAGTATGCCCCTTCCTCGGCATTCCGATCATTGGAGATAATTTGCAGACCTTTTCTAAGATCAAAGTCCAGGCTTAATACCGGGAAAAAGACCCTTAGAGCTGCTAACAATCTCTCAAATGTTAAGCCGGCTGCTATTGGCACATTCCAATAGCCAGGAATGGCTCTGGTAAAAATGGCCGGATCAATTGCCGCTGAACTAAGACCAATCAATTCGTACCATTTTGCCCACCAGTCTGGCGAATCGGTTGGGCGTTCTAAGAGTTGGCCGTTCCTAACAGCAAAATCATCTAAGAAATGCTGCCAGTTCAGGCTCTTAGATAAAGCTATCTCCTTTGGCGTCAATTTGATTAACGCCTCGGAAAAGCCTTGGCTCCGAATTAACTTCACCAGATGGCTATAGCGGGCAAGTATAAAATTGCATCTCGTCCGCCAGGCCGACGACACTAATGAGCCGTCGGGAAGCACATCTATTAAAAGCTCGAGGTCTTCCCTTCTCATCCCTAGTCGCCCTATTTTCCAGCATAAAAATATACGCTGGGCGATGTTGATTTTTTTCATCTCTACCTCCTTGTAAAGATCAAGATTTGCTATAAGCTAACAATAAAAACATATTTTTGTCAATGCCTTTTCTATTTTGTCTCGTCTTGACAATTGTCCCCAAATTGCTTAAGCTAATATAGCTTAACCAAATAAGCGCTATTTTTTATTAGCCGAAAATTACTATAAATTTATGACCGAAACTAAACCAGTCGTTGCTGCAACCGAAGAACAGCCGACCAAAACCACTTTGGGTGACCTAAAGCCGGGCATGACTGTCCGTATTTATCAACGCATTAAAGAACTCAACCCTAAGGGCGAAGAAAAAGAACGCGTCCAATATTTTGATGGGTTAGTTATTGCCTGCAAGCACGGTAAAGAAGCTGGCGGCACCGTCACTATCCGCAAGGTTTCCAATGGCGTTGGCGTAGAAAAAATCTTTCCGATTAACTTGCCAACCATTGATAAGGTGGAAATTAAGAAGCAAGCTATTGTCCATCGCGCTAAATTAACTTTCTTAAAGAAGGGCTACAAGAAACGGCTTAAAGATATTAGCGAGAAGAAGGTTTCTGTACCAAAAAAGGCCGCTTAATTGGCGGGCCGAGGTGGTGAAACTGGTAGACACGCAAGCTTGAGGTGCTTGTGAAGTAAAATTCGTGCAGGTTCAAGTCCTGTCCTCGGCACAATTAGGGCGCATAGCTCAGCTGGTTAGAGCGCTTCGTTTACACCGAAGAGGTCCAGGGTTCAATTCCTTGTGCGCCCACTCCTAACCATTATGAATTA
>CAYNWZ010000023.1:0-11562 GCA_964401085.1 uncultured Gammaproteobacteria bacterium | reverse complement strand
CGCTGTGACACAACAAGTTAAAAATATTGTCGTTTGATCGGCCCGAATTTTACTCATAACTTGGGCAAGCTATCTGGTAAACGGACTTGTCGAGAAATATTGGCTAAGATTCCCAAACCAAATAACAGCGACATTAGCGATGACCCGCCGTAACTAATCAGCGGTAAAGGCACGCCAGTCATTGGGAATAAATTGATGGTGCCGCCCAGGTTGATAAAAACTTGGACCATCAATCCACTAACAATGCCACCAGCTAATATTTGGCCATATACATCAGGCGCTGCCTTGGCTAACTGAAAACCACGGTAAAATAGGGCAAAATAAAGCAAAACCAGAACCACCGAAAACCACCAGCCTAATTCTTCAGCGATAATCGGAAAAATAAAATCGTTTTGCACTTCTGGCAAATATAAATATTTTTGCCGGCTTTCACCCAGACCGCGCCCCCAAAAACCGCCTGAGCCGATAGCAATTAACGATTGATTAACTTGATAGCAACTCTTATCCGGACTATAGCCGGGCTTTAAGACGCATAAAAAACGATCCTTCTGGTAGCCGCCGCGAATAAAGACAAAAGCTAGCAAAGCTATAATCCCCAGCGCCGCCAACTTACAAACCAACTTCCAGCTACCGCCGCCTAATAAATAAATAACCACACTGGTAGCAGCAATAATTAATAAAGTTCCCAAGTCAGGTTGAGCTAAAATCAACCCACCAATAATAGCCAAGACAAACCAAAAAGACCAATTAAGCCGCTGCCTCTCTTCTTGGTTGCCGCTAGATGCCAATTTAGCCATCAGGGCCGACAAATAAAGCATTAAAAATAATTTAACAAATTCTGATGGCTGCAGAGAGAAACCAAAAATATTCAGCCAGGCTGTCGCCCCAGCTTGTTCGTGAGCCAGTGGCGTAAAAAGAGTCAATAAAAAACCAACTGCAACGATTAACATCAAGCCGCCCAGTTTCTGCCATTTCCGATAATCAATCAAGCTAAAAAAATAAAAGCCGGCCGCCCCAATTAACATTGACAGCCCTTGTTTTTTTAACCAAAAATAGGTGTCGCCATAACGGGTATAAGCTACCACTGATGAAGAGCTAGCCAAACAAAACAAACCAATAACACACAGTAAGACAACAGCAATCAATAAAGAACGATCCAACGGCTGGCGAGCAATTCCAGCCGCCAACTGAGCGGTCGGCCGCTTTTCAACAAACGTTGTTTTTTTCTTAATAACTACTGGCTTCATCAGCTTAAATAGTATGGTCTAATAAAAATATGCAGACGCCGAGCGCGCCGCTAACTGCGGCAATCACCCAAAAGCGCATGACAATCTTCGGTTCAGTCCACCCCTTGGCCTCAAAATGATGATGAATCGGCGCTGACAAAAAAACCTTGCGACCATGACGCAATTTCTTGGACAGTATTTGAATAATTACCGACACAGTTTCAACAACAAATACCAAACCAATGACTGGTAAAATTAATGCCGTATTGGTCAACATAGCAATAACTCCCAAAGTAATGCCCAGACTCATTGAACCGGTATCGCCCATATAAAAACGCGCTGGATTAATATTAAACCATAAAAAAGCCAGCAGCGCGCCACTAATAACCGCGCACAAAGCTGTCAAATCATAACGGCCAGTCAAAAAAGCGATGGCGCCGTAAATCATAAAACTGGATAGCAGTGTCCCGCCGGCTAATCCATCTAAACCATCGGTTTCATTAACTGAAAAAGCCGTTCCTATAATAACAAAAATAAAAACCGGAATATACCACCAACCCAAAGAAAAATTACCCAAAAATGGCACATGGAAAACATCCCAATCTAATTTAAAATAAAACCACAGGGCGCCAACTAAAGCAATGGCCGCGTAGATAAGCAATCTAGAGCGCAAACTTAACCCGCCACCGCCCTTGGTGCCGCGACCGCGGACATCCAGCCAATCATCAAACAGGCCAATCAATGCCGAAGCCACCAATATCCCTAACGGCAAATAGGTTTGACTGCGGCTTAAAAAACTGAGCCGCCCTAACCACGATCCAGGCCATAATTGGTTGGCCAAAAATAATCCAAGCGCCATAATCAGCGTGGTCACCCAAATTAACACCCCGCCCATCGTCGGCGTACCGTCTTTGGCAGCATGTAATTGCGAAAAAATTGGCGTCGCGCCGCTGTTGCGGATTTTCTTGCCCAGTCGATGACGGTATAAAAAATTAGTCAGTAGCGGCGTCCAGGCCATAGTAAAAATAAAAGCTCCAGCCGCCAATAATAGAATACGGATAATGTAAAAATCAGACATATGACAATTAACGAAAATTAATCAACAGTAAGCTAGATAAGGCTAAATTAATCAAAATCAAAACTGCCAGACTACCGGCCAAGCTAGTCAGGCGCAATTGTTTGGCTGATGGATAATTAATCTGTAAAAGTAAACTATTGATTATCACCGCCACGGTCGCGCCCAGCGGCAACCAGTAGACAGAACTAGCTGAGCCAATCAAATCAATACCGAAATTAATATTATAATGTAAGATTAACAAGCCGCCGCGACCGACTGCCGCCAGCCAAAAAGCTAAAATCCAACTAATAACTAATAAAATAATATCAACAATGGTCAACCAACGATGGCCGGAGTCACGCCAAATATCCGACCAAGTTATTCGCCAATTCTGGCCAAATAAATAGAGATAGCTGAGCAATTTAGATAATAATAAGCGCATATTAATTGCTTAAATCTGGGGCCCAACGCCGCAGGCGAGCAACAATGGCTGGTAATTTCTTAATGACATAATCAATCTCAGTCGCCGTGGTCTGTCGCCCCAGAGTAAACCGAAGACTATAATGAGCCACTTCTTGACTGATGCCCATAGCCATTAGAGTCGCTGATGCCTCCAAACTGCCGGCCGCACAGGCCGATCCGGTGGACACGGCAATACCGGCTAAATCTAAAGCTAGCAACAAGGCCTCACCCTCAGCCAAAAGTACCGAGAAATGAGCATGGCTCGGACTGGCGTTATTTAAGTCGGTGTTTAAAACAATATTCTGAATATTCTTAGTTAGCCCTTGGACCAAACGACGGCGTAAAGTGGCTATTTTCCGGCCATCAGCAGCACGATGACGACTGACTAATTCTATGGCTTTAGCTAAACCAACTATGCCCGGCACATTCAAAGTGCCGCTGCGCCGATTCATCTCTTGATGACCGCCCAGCTGAATAGCCGCTACCGGCGTGCCGCTCCGAACATATAACCCGCCAATACCCTTAGGACCATAGATTTTGTGCCCGGAAAAACTTAGCAAATCGCAATGCAAATAATCAACCCGGCAATCAAAATAATTAACTGCCTGAGTGGCATCGGTATGAAAATAAATAGTTTGCGGTTGTTTATTGGCTGTTCCGCCACGTTTGCGCCAATCTTCTTGACGGCGATGATTGATTTTTTTAATCATCTGACCAATTTCTCGAACCGGCTGTTTAGCACCGGTCTCACTATTAACATAAATCACTGACACTAAAACCGTGTTGGTTTTAATCAGCTTTTCTAATTTAACCAAATCAACCAGGCCTTTCTTATCAACCGGCAGCCAGCTAACCTCGATGCCTTCTTTAGCTAACTGCTGACAAGGCTGGCGGACCGCTTCATGCTCGACGCTAGAAACGATAATGTGCGGTTTTAAATCAGAACTTTGTTTTAACAATCCCTGAACCAGACCCTTAATGGCTAAATTATCGGCTTCGGTAGCGCCGGAAGTAAAAACAATCTCTTTGGCTTGAGCGCCAAAAAAATCAGCGATGGTTTGCCGAGCTTGACCGACAGCTGCTTGAGCCGCTTGGCCATAATGATGCAGTGAAGCCGGATTGCCAAAAACTTTAGTAAAATAAGGCTCCATGGCCTTGTAAACCAATGGGCTAACCGGTGTTGTGGCGCTGTAGTCTAAATAAACCCTCATACTAAGCAGCTCGAACCTCTTTAATTTGGGGCAAGCGCATCTTGAGCTCGGTTTCAATTCCCTCTTTTAGCGTATATTCCATCATTGGACAATGGGCGCAATGTCCCTGTAGCTCAACTGATAGAACGCCGCTTGCTTCATCAAAATCAACCAAACGAATGTCACCGCCATCCATCTGCAGACTAGGTCTAATTTCTTGATCAACAATTTTTTCTAATTCAGGCCACCAGGCCAAATCTTTAGTTTTATCCATAATAATAAATTATTTAGTTAATTGCTGGCGATAATTATCAATCGCCAGACGCAGAGCGTCAACGCCAAGCATTGAACAATGAACCTTCGGCGCTGGCAAGCCTCCCAAATCATCAACAACCTGATCCTTGGTTATCTGGTAGGCCTCATCAAGAGTTTTGCCTTTAACTAAATCTGTCAAAGCCGAAGAAACGGCAATGGCGGCGGCACAGCCTAAAGTTTCAAACTTAACCTTGGCAATAACGCCGTTTTTGATTTCTAAATAGATCTTCATAATATCGCCGCAAACTGGATTGCCAACTTGCCCGACAGCGCTGGGATGAGCCAAGCTGCCCTGATTATGCGGCTTTTGAAAATGCTGGATAACTTTTGGACTATATAACATAAAATATTAATTAATAATTAGCGGTTGATGTTAACGACGGTCCCGACATCAACACGATCATAGATATATTTGGCTGGACCGACACCAAGCCGGATACAGCCATGAGAGACTGCTTGCCCCAAATGGCTAGACCCTTCCCGATAACCATTCGGCCAAATCGGTAGCTCATGCAAACCGAATTTTCCCTGACCGAGGCCTAACCAATAGGGCATCCATAAGCCATAAGGCGACCAAGCCTTTGACGACTTATTAATAATCTGGTATTGCCCAGTCGGGGTCGGGGTCCGCGGCGCTCCGCTAGACACAGGAAACTGTTTAAACTTAACGCCAGCCAGCCAATAAGTCAACTCTTGCTGACTCAAGGAAACATCCAATCTAATCGGCAACTTCACCGCCCCGGCTTGCCGCGGATCAGTTGCTCGATCAATCTCATCGCCATCACTAACTCCATCATCGTCAGTGTCGGCTATTAATAAATTAGTGCTGAAACGCAATTCCCAAAAATCGCTTAAGCCGTCTTGATCCTGATCATTATCAATTAGCTTAATATTCTTGGGGTTATGCGGCGAATAGCCGGCCAACAGCTCTTGGCGGTCGCCATAGCCGTCGCCGTCAGTGTCGGCCCGATCAATGCTGGTCTGATAGATATTGATCTCGTCCTGATCGGGAATTCCATCGCTATCAGTATCAAGCAAACCATTGGCGAGAGCTGGAGCAGCCACCAACAGTAAGCCGACAATTAACAGTAAAAAATGCCTGTGCGGCATAGCTGCACTATAAAAATTAATTGATTCCTAATAATATTATATCACGGCCGGCAGCCGCGGACAAGGCAGAGCTGACTGGACAAAGGACCAGACAGCGTGTATGATAAAAGGGCTTTACCGCCGTTAATAACGGCCTAAATTTACCCCCCTATGGCTAGCAAAAATGACGCTATCAAAATGCCGCCACAAAACCAAGAAGCCGAAGTATCTTTGCTCGGCTGTCTACTGATTGACAAGGCGGCTATTGTCAAGATTGCCGACTTAGTCAAGCCGGAAGACTTTTACCATGACATTAACGGCTTGATTTTTGCCGCCATGCTAGCTCTCTACCAAAACCATGAGCCGATTGATCTGGTTAACTTAACCGATAAGCTTAAAGCCAAAAATCAATTAGACACAGTTGGCGGCCGCTCCTATCTGACCAGTCTCTTGCAGGGCGTGGCTACTGCTGCTAATGTCGTCAGCTATGCTGAGCTAGTCAAACACAAATCAACTCTGCGCCGTCTAATAACTGCCGCCTCAGAAATTGGCGAGCTTGGCTACCGCGAAGATGACGATCTGGCCCAAGTACTTGATCAAGCTGAACAAAAATTATTCGGTGTCTCTCATCAATATCTTAAACAATCATTTCAGCCGATTAGCGGGCTGCTAACCGATGCCTTTGACCGGATTGATGAATTACACAAACAGGGCGGCCGTTTACGCGGCTTGCCAACCGGTTTTGCCGATTTAGACAAACTGCTATCCGGTTTACAAAAGTCCGATTTAATTATTCTGGCCGCTCGTCCTAGTGTTGGCAAAACATCCTTCGCTTTGGACTTAGCTAGACAAGCCGCTATCAAGGGACGCGCCAAAGTCGGCATCTTCTCATTAGAAATGAGCAAAGAACAATTAGTTGATCGTCTGCTCTGTGCTGAGGCCAATATCAGTCTTTGGAAAATGCGCACTGGCCAACTATCCGACCGTGAAGATGATGATGATTTCGGCCGCATCAGCTACGCCATGGGTGCTCTAGCTGAATCATCGATTTATATTGACGATTCGCCCAATTGCAATATCATGGAAATCCGTACTAAATGCCGGCGCTTACAATCCGAACACGGCCTAGATTTGGTTATCCTAGACTACTTACAATTAATGGAGGGCCGTGGCCGCAGCAGTGACAACCGCGTTCAGGAAATCGCTGAAATCACTCGGTCGCTCAAAGGTCTAGCTCGCGAAATCAATGTTCCAGTTGTTGCCCTATCCCAGTTATCACGGGCAGTCGAACAAACTAAGCCAGCCATTCCTAAGCTAGCTCACCTGCGTGAGTCCGGATCTATTGAACAGGATGCTGACATCGTTATGTTTATTTATCGCAAAGCCGCTGACCGTAATTATGATGCCGAAAGCCTCAGCGATTTTGAAAAACATGTCGCCGAAATTCATATTGCCAAACACCGCAACGGCCCGACCGGTAAAGTTGATTTATATTTTGATGAAAATACGGTTAATTTTAAAAATTTAGATAAAAGCGGCATAACTGCCGGCTAACCAAAGACTATGTTTAATAAACTCAAGCAATTCAAAGACCTCCGCGACCAAGCTAAAACCATGCAGAATGCCTTGGCCACCGAAAAAGTGACTGCCGAAAAACAAGGCGTTACCATTGAAATGAATGGCAACATGGAGGTGCTCTCAGTCGTTATCAGCCAAGACCTGCCTAAAGAACAATTAGCTGGCATCTGCCGCGACGTTTTTAACGATGCGGTTAAAAAGACCCAGCGGGTCATGGCCAAAAAAATGCAGGAAATGGGCGGACTAGCCAACCTTGGCCTCTAAATTATGGCCTACCCGCCATTAGTCCAACAATTAATTCGCCTACTCAGCCAATTACCGTCAGTCGGTCCCAAAACGGCTGAGCGCTATATTTTCTATCTTTTAGAACAAAAACCGGAGCTGATTGAACCGCTAGCCGACCACTTGCAGCAACTTAACCAAGCCCTAACCACCTGCTCGCGCTGCGGCGCCATCAGCTTGACCGACCCTTGCACCGTCTGCCAAGATACTAGCCGCTTGGATAATTTACTGTGCGTAGTAGCCACCAATCAAAATTTGGAAGCCATTGAGAATACTGGCGACTATCGCGGCCGCTATTTCGTGCTCGGCGGTTATCTGGATACTATCAACGAAATCAAGCCAGAAGATTTGCGGCTAGCCGCTTTGGCCGACCATTTACGAACCCATTCAGCGGTCAAAGAAATAATTCTAGCCTTTGATCCAACTATTGAAGGTGAAACCACTGCTCTCTATATTAGCAAGCTCCTAGAAAAATGGCCCGGCCAAATCAGCCGCCTAGCTCGCGGCTTGTCCACTGGCGCCAATTTAGAATATGCTGATCCATTAACGCTGGCTAACGCCTTGAAATTTAGACAAGAAATTAAATAGTTTTATTCCCAAAACTTTTTACGTCTAACCTGCCGATGATAAACAATGGCAAAGCGATGGGCTTCATCACGAACTCTTTTTAATAAATGAAGGGCTGGATTATTTAAAGATAGCTGCAGGGCCTGCTTCTGACCAGGAAAAAATAGTTTATCCATCGCCCGCGCTGACCGCAAACCCTTGTCTTTACCTAGTCCAATAACCGGAATATCCCAGCCGGCTCGATCTAATAACCGTCGAACAATGTTGGCCTGAGCCTTGGCTCCATCAACAATAATTAAGTCTGGTCGCGGCCAATCATCATGGGCCAAGCGTCTAGTTAGCATTTCCCGCAATAAAGCGATATCGCCCAAACTACTAGTAGTTTCTACTCCAGCCAATTTAAATCTTTTATATTCACTGGAACTAGCTTCACCGTCAATAAAAACCACCAACGAGCCAACCGCCTGTTTATTATATAAATTAGATAAATCATAGCCCTCAATCCGGTGCGGCGGCTTGCTAAAACCCAATAATTTAGCCAATTCTACGACATCGTTGGCATATTTTTCTTCTAGACCCAGAATATGGCTGCTAGCCAAGACTTGCTCTAGCTGCCGCAGTTGCCAAGTAAATGAACTAATTTTGTGCTCAATCTCAGCAACCTCTTCATTGGCGCTTTGTTTCTTAGCTTGTTTGCTTAATTTAGCTAACTGCTTTTGATAGCCAGTCAATTCGGCTTGAATCTTTTTGACTACTGACTGTTTCTCACCCTGTAAAAATAAAACAACCTGTTGAATAATCTTCTTATAGTCCGCTAAGTCAATAAATTGCTGACACGGCCCGGGGCATTGATTAATTCGATAATATAAACAAGCTTTGACCGGCAGAGAACGGCAGGAACGATATGGCCAAACCTTACGAATCACCTTAAGCGTTTCCCGAGCCGCCTGAGTGCTGGTAAATGGTCCAAAAAATTGGCCGGACTCGGCTAGCTGGCGGGTTAGATAAATACGCGGAAAATCTTCAGCGCTGATAGCGATATATGAATAGCGCTTATCATCACGCCAAACAATATTATATTTCGGCTGATATTTCTTAATTAAATTGGCTTCGAGCAATAAGGCTTCAATCTCACTATCGGTCTCCAGCCACTTAATGCTAGCCACCTCAGCAATCATTTGCTGTTTGGCTGGCGTTAAATCTTGATAGCGTTGCCAATAGGAATATACCCGCTTTTGCAGATTGATCGCTTTGCCGACATAAACTACTGTCCCACCTTGAACACAAAATTGATACGACCCAGGCCGGCTAGGTATATTTAATTGTTTAACTTGTTCTAAAGTTAGCATAATAAAAATAAAACAGGGCTGTGGCCCTATTTTATCATCTGTTCATCTTTTGAGCAACTGCTATTTTTGCGTAATGACTTGAACCGGACAATTATCAACCGCCTCTTGGACACATGCTTTAATTTGGTCACCGTTAATTACTTCAGCCTTAAAATCGTCGTTAATCCTAAAATTATCTGGGCAAAGACTGGCACACAAGCCGCAGCCGATACAATTAGTTTGATCAATAATAAGCATAGAGTTTATTTATGGCGGCGGCCAGCCCAACGGCGTTGAGTTGGCGCATCTTTTTTATCGACAGTTTGATTGGGGTCAACTTCCACAATTGTCCGGCCATTCGACTGACTATCATGAAGCTCTACCATAATGGTTCCCTTCAAAATATTGCGATTGATTACATAGCCAATCTGACCATCTATTTTCCACTGATCACCAATATTAGGCAATTTCTTGGCCATGACCTGATAGCCGTCAGCTTCATAAGCTAGACAGCACATTAATCGGCCGCAAATACCAGAAATCCGCTCGCTGCCGCGATGATTAATGCCTTGAATCTCGGCCATATCCGAAGTGACTGATGATAATTCAGTTAAAAAACCGCGACAGCAGAGCCCCCGGCCACAAACTCCTTGGCCACCAAATAATTTGGCCTCATCACGGGTGCCGATTTGCTGCAAGCGAATTTGTTTATTAAAGTTTCTGGTCAATAACCGCACCAATTCACGAAAATCAATCCGGCCTTCGGCGGTAAAAGCAAAAGTTAGGCGACGATTGTCGGCCGAGACAGCGACATCGATCAGCTTCATTTCCAATTGACACTGATCAATAAACTGCTGGCACTGGCTAAGTGCTGCGGTTTTATCAAACTCATCAACCACGCGGCAATCATCTGGCTGAGCCAGTTCAACAATTTTTTTGGTATGCCCTGACCAAGCGGCGGCTTGATCATCACTTAAATACTTAAAGCCCAAAACACGGCCTAATTCTTGACCACTGTCGGTTTCTACAAGCAAGCGCTGGCCGATTTCCAAGTTTAATTCACCTAATTCGCATAAACTAGGCCGATCCCAGGGATATATCTGCACCAAAGCCAGCTTCATAAACCTGCTTTAGGCTAATTGACTATAATTTGAAACGATAATACTTCTCGATAGCTGCTCCGCCAAGAAGCTGTTCAATGGTCTGCTTTTCGTCTTTGATAAATTCCTGTTTAACCAAGCAGACTTCGGTAAAGTAGCGATTAACTTTGCCATCTAATATTTTCTCAATCATTTCCGCTGGCTTACCTTCTTGGCTAAGCTGTTCACGGTAGATTTCTTTCTCTTTATCAATTTCGGCCATTGGTACTTGGTCGGGTGTCAAATAACGCGGATCATTGGCGGCAATTTGCATGGCGATATCTTTAGCCAAATCACCAGATTCGGCTCGGCTAATGGCCACCAAAACACCAATTGAACCGCCGGCATGCAAATAAGACGCGACTGTTCCTTGGCTGGTTATAGTAGCGCAATTACTGAGAACTATCTTCTCACCAATCACTCCGCTCAAATTATCAACCGCTTCTCTAACCGTTTGGTTGCCAAGACTTAAGCTTAAAAGATCATCTAAGCTGGCTGGCTGCTGTTCAACTAGCAGCTGCAAAATACTGTCGGCTAAGCCCTGGAATTGCTCATTGCGAGCCACAAAATCAGTTTCGGCCCGCAATTCAACTAAATGGCCGCGATGTTGATCGGGGCTAATCCAAGCCTTGATAACTCCTTGGCTAGTTTCCCGTTCCGCCCGTTTGCCGGCCTTGGCAATACCTTTTTTACGCAAAATCTCCATGGCTGCCGTTAAATCGCCACCGGCTTCGGCCAGAGCGGTCTTGCAATCAACAATACCAGCCCCAGACTGTTCGCGTAAATTTTTAATTGTTTCCATGGTTATTTCCATATAGTTGCCGACTGCTGGATTAGCCACGGCTTGCCCAGCAGTTATGAGTTAAAATGTAAAAAACTAACTTAGGCCTGCTCTTTAACAACCGGCTGATGGCTTTCTTTGGCGGCTTCGCGCTGCTGTTTGCCAGTCATAATCGCCTGCTCTAAAGAGTTCAGCACTAATTCAATGCCCTTGGTGGCATCATCATTGGCTGGAATCGGATAATCAATGCCGGTTGGATTAGTATTGCTATCGCAAATGGCGATAATCGGAATGCGCCGCTTGAGAGCCTCCGCTAGAGCGGTCTTTTCCTTCTTAATATCCCAGATAAAGATAATCTCAGGAACCTTAATCAGATTAACTAAGCCGCCGACGCCGATTTCCAGCTTGGCCGCCTCGCGATCAAATTCGAGCTGTTCTTTCTTAGTATATTTGGCTAGCTGACCGGTCTTCTTCTTATCAATAATATCCTTATACTTGCGGATCGAATTCTTGATAATGAAAAAATTAGTCAACGTGCCGCCAAGCCA
>CAYNWZ010000022.1:0-11868 GCA_964401085.1 uncultured Gammaproteobacteria bacterium | reverse complement strand
ATGCGGCAGACCAGACCGATGAGAGATTTTTATGGAAAACGATGAATAATGTCTTCCGTAATAAACACTTTCACCCAGATTCTCTCTGGGTAGCGGCCCGAAAAGATGTTTTAGGTCGACCCAGCAACACTAAAGGAGGTGGATCATGATTGATCTGCAAGCAAAAAGAGAAGAAATGATGGATCTAGCTGCTAAGGTTTTTCAGGACATAGTCAGCTTGCCCAACCATATCCGTCGCGACAATAAGCCAAGGACCGGTATCAAGGTTCTGGTTTGGGAGGCGCATACGCGCAATCTGCTTTTGTTCTCGGTTGGTAAGCCGTCAGAGGCGTCTGAATTTTTCGTCGTAGAGAAGGCCGTCAGGGCGGCAGTCGATCACGATCATTCTTCTGGCAGCACCGCCAATCCGGATAAAATGCAGTTTGCTGGCTGCGTTGGAACCGAGTTCAATGAGCAGTTCTTGCAGGTGTCAGTATCTGGCCTGCAGGAAAAAGAGGATGTAGCTATTGCCCTTATCTTGCTGGCCAACCTGATTGGTGAAGATGCCTGGAAGACCTACAAAATTATCCAGGCGATAGCAGTAATGCCCGATTTCAAGGGCGACAACGAGTATCTTGGACAGATACTCAGAACTGGTCATTAAGGAGGATAGAATGACCGAGAAAGAATCACTCATCAACACCATGAAAGAAATACGAGAGCTCATACAAACAAAAGCATGTGGCTCCGTTCGTTTTAAGGAGTACTATTATCATGACGGTGAGTACACTGGTTGCTACGAGCACTTCTATCTTTTTTTTGTGAATGAGACCAGATTGCTGTTGGGATTTATTCCGATAATAAAAAGAAGGGTTTTGTGCAAACTCGATCTTTGCGGGAGTAAGGTTCTAATCCTAGATGGAAGGCTGATCTCTCTCAGAGAGAAAATCATTAAAGCTTTGAATAAGCATCGCGATGCCTGGATAGGCATCAGAGATGATTAATCTTCTCTGTTAACCACCAACCAACCGCGCGGCTAGTCTGTGCGGTTTTTTATTTACTAACGACGATTATATTTTTTTCTACTTTATTGATAATTTTATTATAGCCGGTTGGATAATCGCGGAGAGCATTATAGAGCGTATTATAGCTATAGCGATAATTGGCACCGTTCTTGGTGCCGGGATCGTTGGTGATAAATTGCTTTTTTAGCGGATCAAAGCCAGTAATGACTAACATGTGCCGCTCCGGACCCGGCTGCTTGAAATTGGGATTATATAACAACCGACCATTCATTGGGGCGACAATCAGCTTGCCTTTGGCCAGTTCGTTGATGATATCGTTAAGAGTTGCCCCTTTTTTTAGTTGCGCCTTATCGTATTTAAAATATTCTTTAAAAATCCAGTTAACCGTATCTTGGGCCGAGCTGTCGCGCGACTCGCCATGTTTTTTCTTGAGCCAATCGGCTAGCTTGGTGATTTCCTGGAGAGCGGTTTCTTTAGTTAAGGTTTTTTGGCGAGCCCAGCTAATTGCCATTAAAGCTGATGCCTCTTCACAGCCGTGTTGTTGCCGTTGATCAGCCCAGTTGCCGAACGGCGCTTGAGCGGTGAAGGGCACGGCGGCCAAGGTGGCTAGTGGACAAGCTAGCGTTATTAACAGTATTAAAAAAAATTGTTTTAGCATAGCTTTATTATAGCCAAGCAATTATTACAAAGCAAACCGCTACTGGTCATAACGGCGATTAAGTGATAAAGTTTTAATGATTGTTAATTGTCATTATTTTCATGTTAGATCAGATATTAGCTATTCTCGTTTCTTACCAATATTTAGCTCTGCTAATTATTGCTTTTTTTGCCGCTTTGCTTAATATTACACCGGCTAGTCCAGCCCTGATTGCTGCCGGGTCTTTAATTGCCCTCGGGCGGCTGGATTATCTATCGGTTTTTTTATTTAGTTGGATCGGCTCAGTGCTTGGCGATTTGCTGGCTTATGGTTTAGCTTTTATTTATGGCCAAGATGTGTTGATTCACTGTGGCTTCAAGCGCCTGCCCAACTCAAATAAATTCCAGCAGATTGAAAAAGTATTTGTCGCCAATTCAACCCGCGCTGTTTTTGTTAGCCGTTTTTTTCTAACCAGTTTTGGTCCGGTTATTAATTTAATCGCCGGCTTGGCGCGGATGAATTACCGGAGGTTCATCGTTTGTAGCTTAGCTGGACAGATAATTTATGTTTTATTGCTAACTGGTCTTGGCTATTTTGGCGCTCGGCACTGGCAGTCTATTTCTAATATCTACGGTTATCTGGCCTCTGGTTTGGTAATTGCAGCTGTTTATTGGCTATATCGTAGATTCTTTGATCGCGCCACCGCTTGATTTATTCATTTAATTTATTTTTATGAATAGTTTTCCACCCAATGAGCATGTTCTTAGACAGGCTGATCGGACCGGCTGGATTGAGGTGATTTGCGGCTCAATGTTTTCCGGCAAGACCGAAGAATTGATTCGTCGTTTAAAGCGAGCCAAGATTGCCAATCAGCGAGTTAAGATTTTTAAGTCAGCTGTTGACACGCGCTATCATCAACAGAATATCGTGTCTCATGATCACAATAACCTAGAGTCAATTCCGGTAGCCACCTCTTTGGAAATATTAGATTTAGTTGCTGATGCTGAGGTGGTCGGGATTGACGAGGCGCAATTCTTTGACGCCGAAATTGTTTCTGTTTGCAATGAATTAGCCAATCGCGGCGTCCGCGTATTGGTGGCCGGTCTGGACATCGATTATCTTGGCCAGCCCTTTGCCGCTATGCCAAATTTACTAGCCATAGCTGAATATGTGACCAAGGTGCAAGCTGTTTGTTTGCGCTGTGGTCAGCCAGCCTATGTTTCCCATCGCAAGGTTAGCGGCGGTGGACAAGTGGTGCTCGGTGAAAAGGATATTTATGAACCATTATGTCGGCATTGCTATAAGCAGCAGTCGGTTGTTGACTAGAAGGCGGAAAAAATGTTATGGTATAAACATAATTAATTAAATTATTGACAGTTATGCGAGATTTTAATCGTGGTGGTGGCAGTGGCGGCGGCGGTCGATTTAGCGGGCCAAGAAAATTTGATAATAATCGTGGTTCCAGATTTGGCGATCATTCCGATCGGCCGGCAATGCATTCGGCAGTTTGCGCTGAATGTGGTAATCGTTGCGAGGTGCCGTTTAAGCCGACTGGCGATAAGCCGGTTTATTGTAATAATTGCTTTGGTAAAAAAGCTGGTTTTGACAATAGCCGTTTTGATCGTCGCGATTCTGAAAGACCTAGCTTCAATCGAGATGATCGGCGCGATTCTGGCCGGACCAGCTTTAGTCGAGAAGATAGGGGTGAGCGCGGTGCTCTTGCTGGTCAGGACTATAAGCAGCAGTTTGAATTATTAAATGCTAAGTTGGATAACATATTAAAACTATTGACCGCCAAGCCAACCGTTTCGGCGATTGAAAAGCCAGTCAAAACAGAAGTCAAAGCTAAAAAAACAGTTGCTACCAAGAAAGAGTCTAAAAAGGTTGTGGCTAAAAAGAAAAAATAGTTTTTAAATAAAAAAAGAGGAGCCACAGCGTGGCTCCAGTTAAAGAGGAAAAGAGAGTGTTAGAGGCTTTCTTGAAAAGCCTTAGTAATCTCTTTTGTCCAGACAACCTCCTTGAAACCAGGGAGGTTGTCTGATAAAAAGGCCAGTCTTTGTTGGGCGTTGCCCATGACCTCGGCCAAGATAGTTTGATGGCCGCTGTTATGTTGCTCTAGGGCGTACAGGATATATTCCCAAGTCTCTACAGCCCGGAAGATTAAGATTTCAATCATCCTGGTGGCCCTGAGGTTGCTGATTATTTCCTGAGCACTACTTGGAAAGTCCGGCCTTTCCTCGATGGCATATTGCAGTAGGTAGGCTTTATGCAATTGCTCAAAGGCTTTTTTGTCTAATGCCGAGTATCTGCTAATGAAAGCGGTATATTCGGCAAGATCATCGTTTTTGACCTTGTCGGTTAAGCAGATATCTCGGCCCAGCAAGCCCTCTCCATAGTCGTGTACCAGGAAGGCGTTTAACACTAAAGCCTGATCAACTAGTGGGTTATACCAGTTGAGCATATTCATAAAAATTGAGGCCAACAGTGTTATGGAGTAGCTGTGTTGAAGGTCGTCTTGTTGGCGAATCCCTGTATCAACATATTTACTCCAGCGATAAATACTGGTAAGAATAGTTTGTGCCTCCTGTAGTGTTTCCGATATACCTGGCCAAGCCCTACTGACCACTTGTTTAAGTTCTTGTTCTGCCATTTTTCTTTCTCCTTTTTATTTTCTTGTCGAGGAACCAGTGGTTGATTAATTATCTTAGTTAGCTATAATTATTTTGTCAAATTAAATAATATATTATATAACCTTAAAGACATGGCCGAGGAAGCAATTTTAAGATTTGATCAAGTTAGTTTTGAATATTTACATAAAAAGCCAATCTTAGACGAGGCTAGTTTTGTCGTCCGCAAAGGGGCGAAGATTACCTTGATGGGCCAAAACGGTGCTGGCAAGAGTACTATTTTTGGTTTAATCAAAGGTGAACTCAAGCCAAAACATGGCCAAGTGTCGGTGTCTGCTGGAGCGACCATCGGGGCGACGCAGCAGATGATTGCTCAAGAACATTTAGAATTATCGGTTGAGGCTTATTTTGCCACCGCTTTTGATGTGGTCCCCGGTAATCTTAAGAGTCGTATCAGTAAGGTTTTGGAAGCGGTTAATCTAGATATTCCGTTAGACCGGATTGTCGGCCAAGCTTCTGGCGGCCAGCAGTCCCGTCTGCTTTTGGCTTATTCTCTAATTCAGGATCCGGATATTTTATTATTAGATGAGCCGACTAATAATTTAGATCGGCAGGGAATTGACCACTTAGTAACTTTCTTGATTATGTACGACAAGACAGTTATTGTTATTTCCCATGATGCTGATTTCTTAAATTGCTTTACGGAAGGCGTTATTTATCTGGATGTTTTCACCCATCAGACTGAACTTTATGTCGGCGATTATTATTCGGTCGTTGAAGAGATCCAAAAGCGGATTGAACGAGAAGTGATGCAAAATGCCCAATTGGAGAAAAGAATTCAGGACCGCAAAGAGAAAGTTAATTTCTTTGCCAATAAGGGCGGCAAGATGCGCAAGTTGGCCCAAAAAATGCGCGAAGAAACCGAGGAGCTCGAGGAGAATAGGGTTGATGTCCGCCGCGAAGATAAGACCATTCGGCGTTTTGAGATTCCAGCTCAAGAAAATATTAAGGGTGATATCGTTAACCTTACTAAGGTGATGGTTATTAAGAATCAGCAGCCGGTTTGGTGTGATATCAATAAATCGCTAGGTCGGCAAAGTCGTCTTTTGGTGACCGGCCCCAATGGTATCGGCAAGAGTAGCTTGCTAAGAAGTTTGGTAGCCAAATCATCAGCTGATAATACCATCGCCCCTCAAGTGACTATTGGTTATTATAGTCAAGATTTTTCAGCTTTGGATTTTCAGCAAACAGTTATTGATTCACTGCGTGGTATTCTAGCCGAAGGTATTGATGAGCAGGAAATGCGTTCAACAGCGGCCGGTTTCTTAATAACTGGTGAATTAATGGAGCGTCAAATCGGCCAGTTATCTGAGGGGCAGAAAGGCTTACTGTCTTTTGCGCGGTTGGTGTTGATGAAGCCCGGCCTACTCATATTAGATGAACCGACCAATCATATTAATTTTCGCCATATTCCGGTTATCGCTGCCGCGATTAACGATTATCAGGGAGCGATTATTATGGTCAGTCACATGGATGACTTTGTTAAAGAAATTGAATTTAGCGATCAGCTCAATTTAGGTAATTTATAATTAGTTTGGTCGAAATGAATCATTCTAACCAAACAATTAAAAATATTACCACTGCAGAAGGGGATTGGTTGGAACATGATTTTAATAAATGTGTTTTCCAAAAATGTGACTTCAGTCAAGCTGATTTTAGCGGCTCAGTTTTTATTGATTGTCGCTTTGTTGACTGCAATTTAGCTAACATTAAGGTTAATGGCTGCTCTTTTCAGGGAGTAGTGTTTAATGGCTGTAAAATTTTAGGCATTAATTTTTCGACGATTAATTCTTTGTTAGTCAGGTGGTTGTTTCAAGATTGCCATCTTCAGCTTTGTGACTTCGGCAACCTAGATATTCGCGGCAGCCAGTTCTTGGCTTGTGAAATCAAGGAAGTTGACTTTTTTAGTACCAATCTAAGCGGTGCTGACTTTTCTAACTCAGATTTGATCAATAGCCGTTTCCAGTTAACTAACTTAGAGCGAGCTAACTTCATTGGGGCTAGTAACTATGCCATTAGTCCAGCCAATAATAAATTGAAGCAAGCCCGTCTTGCTTACCCTGAAGTATTGTCATTATTGACTGATACCGGCATTAAAGTTGAATTCTAGTTTATGACTTTTGATATTGCTGTTGTTGGTGGCGGTCCGGCCGGCTTGATGGCGGCCGGGCGAGCCGGAGAGTTGGGGGCCAAGGTTATTTTGTTAGAAAAAAATAATAAATTAGGCCTTAAGTTATTAATGACCGGCGGTGGCCGCTGTAATTTAACCAACCAGAGGGATAATCGGCAACTGGCGGCTGGCTTCGGCCGTGACGGTCAATGGCTTTTATCTGGTTTTAGTCAGTTTGGTCCCGATGAGATTATCGCTTTTTTTGAGCAACGCGGTCTAGCCACTAAATTGGAAGACGATGGCCGAGTTTTTCCAGTTAGCGATAAAGCTCAATCGGTTTTGCAGGTTTTGGTAGACTATTTGTCAGAATCTCAGGTTGATGTCCGCTTGGCGACCGAGGTGAGTCAAATCGTGGCGGCTCATAACAAGGTTGAAAGATTAATTCTGGCCGATGGCCAAGAAATCAAAGCTGATAAATTTATTATCTGTTCCGGCGGTCAATCTTATCCGGCTACCGGTTCAACCGGTCAGGCCTATGATTGGCTAAAACAATTGGGCCACAGAATTGTTGATCCGCGACCGGCTTTAACGCCAATAATTTTACAAGACCGATTTATTAAAGATTTGGAAGGCTTAAGTTTGCCAGATATTGAAATCAAAGCCCATCATCATGAGACAAAAATTTGTTCAGCGCGCGGCCCGATAATCTTTACGGCTGACGGCTTGAGCGGCCCCGCTAGCTTGAATATCAGCCGCCTAATCAATCGTCAACCGTCAGAAGAATTATTTTTGCGACTGGATTTGTTTCCTGATTTAAATCTCGAACAGCTTGATCAGCAATTGCACGCCACATTTGCTTCTAGTAATAAAGAGCTTAAGACCGGCTTAGGCCAGTTAATTCCTACCAGATTGGCGGCGGTTATTATTGAAGTTCTGGGATTTAAGGCTGAACAGCCGCTTAATTCCATTAGCCGCGGCCAGCGTCAACAACTGGCTGATTTATTAAAGAAGTTTAATCTTAAAGTTGGTAGCTTAGCTGGTTATGGGCAAGCCATGGTTACGGCTGGTGGTGTTGATTTAGCCGAAGTTGATCAGCGAACGATGGGCTCCAAGATAATTAGCAATTTATATCTAGCTGGCGAGTTATTAAATTTAGACGGTCCGACCGGCGGCTATAATTTACAGCTATGCTGGACGACTGGCTATCTGGCCGGCCAAAGCGCGATATGCTAAAATGAGCTCATTAGCTTCAAATCACTTTTATGTTACGGGATATCAAGAACAAGTTGGTTAAAAAGAACTTAACGCATAATTTTCGGATGATTTATTTTAGCCGGATTACGATTAATTCGGCCACCCAATTAATGGGTTTATTCTTGCCAATTTTTTTGTATCAATTTTTGGATTTTAGTTTGTCGTGGGTGATTGTTTATTATCTTATTTCTGATTTGCTCTATGCCAGCTTAGTAGCGGTTGGTTGCCGCCAGTTAATGAATCGGTTGGGTATTAAGCGATCGTTGCAGGTCAGTGTTTTCTTTGGGGCTGCCGTTTATATCGCCTTCTTTTTAATCAACCATTATGTTGTCCCCAATAGCCAGCTGGCGGCTGGCCATCAGCTATGGTGGCTGGCGCCGACCATCTTTTTTTCTTTATTTTTTCGGTTGACGCACTGGATCCCTTTTCATACCAATGTGGCTAAATTAACTGAACGCCAGATTCGGGCCAGTCAATTGAGCTTTATGGAGGCGACTATGCTGGCCTTGGGGGCGGTGATGCCAATTGTGGCGGGTTTGGCTCTGGAGTATCTTGGTTATAGCACCTTATTCTTTTTGGCGGTCAGTATTTATTTGATTTCTTTAGTTCCCTTCAGTCAGTTGCCAGCAATCAAAGAAAAGTTTTCTTGGGGATATCAGGAAACTTGGCGTCATTTTTTATCTAAGAAAATGCGCGGTAGTGTCATTGCTTACGCTGGCGATGGTGCCGAAAGTATTGTCGGATCGATTATCTGGCCAATTTTTATTTGGCAATTATTGTCTGGTAATTATCTGCAGGTTGGCGCTATTTCGTCGGTTATTATTCTGGCGACCATTGTCTTGCAAATTATGGTCGGCAGCTTAATGGACAATCTGCCCAGCCGCCGTTGGTTGCGTTATGGCACCATTCTTTATGCCCTGGGTTGGATATTAAAAGCGTTGGTCAATAGCGCTTTTCAGGTTTTCTTATTTTCGACTTATCACAATTTGAGCCGGGTTTTCGCCCGCACCTCCTTTGATGCCTTGAATTATGACATTGCTGCCGATCAGGGGCATTATGTTGATGAATATACGGTTATTCGCGAAATGGCCATTGTTTTTGGCAAAGCCATTATGTGTCTATTGATTATCTTTTTAATTCCTTTTCTGTCTTTACGCTATTTATTCTTGGTAGCGGCTGTCGCCTCATTGCTAATGTCGCTGCTTAAACCCGATCAACTGGCTAACGATTAGATGGTGGCGTTATATTGACTTAATTATCATTCTGTGTCATTGTTAGGCTATTAAATTAGATTCGAGTCTCTGTCGCGTTTTAAGTGGCCTAGAAAATCGGGTCACTTATTATTTTTATGACTGAACAGACCGGACCTCAGCGTCCCGCTGATACTTCCACGGAAGTGTCACTATCTTTTGCTGATTTAGGTATCAGCGATTTTTTATTAACCGTCTTGGACAAGATGAACTTGTCCACGCCGACACCTATTCAGCGCAAAGCGATTCCGATTGCTATTACCGGCCAAGATTTAATTGGTATTGCTCAAACCGGTACCGGCAAGACCTATGCCTTTGGTCTGCCAATGATTGAGCGGCTAGACAAGACCAACGGGCAAGGATTGATTATTGCGCCGACTCGTGAACTAGCCTTGCAGGTTGGCGAAAGTTTACAGAAACTGGGCCAATCTTTTGGTCTGAAGGTTGCCGTCTTAATTGGCGGCCAACCCTTTGATCGCCAGTTAGCCGCCCTGCGTCGTGATCCGCAAATCATTGTGGTGACCCCTGGTCGTTTAATTGATCATCTCACGCGCCGGACTTTTAAGTTGGATCAGGTTGATGTATTAGTGCTCGATGAAGCGGATATGATGCTAGATATGGGTTTTGCTCCGCAGATCAAGGAGATTTTGGAACAGATGCCCGCTGCCCGCCAAACCATGCTTTTTTCAGCCACTATGCCGGCAGCGATTGTTAAAATAGCGGCTCAATATATGAAATTGCCGGTTAGCATTGAAGTGGCGCCGCCCGGCACGACCGTGGAGCGCGTTGAACAGGAAATTTTTGTGATTAAGAATGAGGAGCGTTTGGAATATCTACAGAAGATTCTTCATGACCATGCCGGTTCAGTGTTGGTTTTTGTTCGCACCAAACATGGTGTCAAGGCTCTGACCAATAAGCTAAAGGCTGCCGGTCAACGAGCCACTGAGATTCATTCTAATCTGACATTAAATCGTCGCCGGGCCGCCCTAGATGATTTTAAGACCAAAAAAGAGCGCATTTTGGTGGCTACTGATGTCGCCGCTCGTGGTTTAGATATTAATGGCATCGAGCTAGTGGTTAATTACAATTTGCCTGATAGCTGCGAAGACTATGTCCATCGCATCGGCCGCACTGGTCGGGCTGGTCAGCCCGGTAAAGCCATTAGTTTAGCGACGCCGGCTGAGCAGCGGATGATTTATGCTATTGAGCGTTTGATTAATAAAACCATTAAGAAGACTGAATTTAGTAAGCTTTACGCTATGCCGGCGCCGCGCCGCTTTGGTGGCAATCGTCGCTCCGGCGGATCACGCCAAGCCCGGCGACAGCCGTTTTCCAGGTAGTCGGTGCCTTTAAAAAACAGCCCGTTGGGGTTGTTTTTTATTTCAGTTGATTTCGTGCTATAATATTGGCGTAACTATTAATTATTAAAAATTTATGAAACAAGCCCATTTTATCATGTCTATTGCTGCTTTATTAGCAGTTACGGCCATCGTCATTGTGGCCTTAGTAACTACCAATAAAGTCAATAATCAAGATCGTTTTTCATCAATTGGCTCCGGCACAGTCTATGCCAAGGCCGACATTGCTAATATCCAGGTCGGCTTTAAGAGCGGTATTAAAAAAACTGCCGCTGAAGCCACTACCGAAAGTACTACCAAAATGAACAATATCATTGCCGCGCTTAAAAAGCTCGGTATTGAAGAAAAAGATATCAAGACCAGCGACTATAATCTTAGCCCCAGTTACAATTGGACCAATGCCAAGGGGCAGGAATTAGTTGGCTACGAGGTTTCGCAAAATTTGACTCTTAAAGTTCGTGATTTGAATAAGATCGGCGATGTTATCGCGCGAACGACCGAACAGGGGGCTAATCAGATTGGTAATGTTAATTTTACCATTGATGATGAATTTGAATTGCGCAATCAAGCTCGGGAATTAGCCATTGAAAAGGCTAAGGAAAAGGCCGTTTTAATCGCCAAACAATCGGGCATGAAGCTTGGTGAAATCAAGGGTGTTTATGAAAACACCGACTCTTCGCCACGGCCAGTTGCTTATTCTAACGCCAAGATGTTGGATAGTTCGGTGCTGGGCATGGGTGGAGCTGAATTGGCTACACCGTCAGTTCAGGCTGGTCAGAATGAGATTAGGGTTGAAGTCACTTTAGTTTACGAGGTTAAGTAGCTCTATTAATTATTAAATAACCTTATGTTAGATTTATTCCAGGCAATCAATGCCAATCCTTATTCCAGTTTGTTAATTGCTCTGTGGGTTTTACCTTGGAAGGGGGTAGCTCTTTGGAAGGCCGCGCGGAAAGAGAAAAAATGGTGGTTCATCGCTTTATTGGTTATTAATACTGTTGGTTTGTTGGAAATAGCCTATATCTTTATTTTTAGTAAGCTAAAAAGAAAGGAGAAATAAGAACAGGAGCATGTTGGGGGGTGGCTTTATGTTGACACTATATAGTTTTTATGTTAAAGTATAAAGCTAATAAAAATAACCGCTAGGATGAAAAAATATAGTTTCTTGGACTATTTGAGAAAAAAACAAGAGTTTGAACAAGCCTGTCGGTCTGGTCGGAAATTTTTAGATTCCGATAAAGACAAACTAACTGATTTTGAAGAAATTAATTTATATGGCACCGATCCGCATAACCCTGATTCTGACTTTGATGGGGTTGGCGATGGCGATGAAGTTATGACTAATCGTAACCCGTTGGGTGCGGGAAAACTTCGTGATTTATTTATTCCCTGTGCTCAAAATGACTATTCACCAGAAATTTTAAAGCCCCAAAGAATCGTCTTTCATGTTATTAGCTTGCTGGTCATCAAGTTGGTTTTAGTTTCGTTTATTATTTTTTACCCCCTATCTGCATGGCTAAGCCCCGACATATCGCTTAATGAAGCGCGGAAAGTGATTAATCTTACCA
>CAYNWZ010000021.1:0-12565 GCA_964401085.1 uncultured Gammaproteobacteria bacterium | reverse complement strand
TGGATCATAGCGCTTGAGCATTAATTGCAGTTGGTTTATTTTGTTGGTAGTGCCTTCGTCTATTGGCGTGGTTGTGTTCTGGATTGGTGATGCTAGTGGCTGCATTTCAAGATCAATTGACTGAATGACACCACTGTTGCTGATAGAATTATTGTTCAAGTCAACTGTTTCATCTAAAGAGACATCTTTTTCCGGCAGCGGGATAATCGCCCAATCAGTGCCGTCATCGCTAGGCATGCTGTCGGGAAAGAACTTGATATTACGGTAAGTGTTAAGAAGAGCTCGCAGTACTTTTTTGTCAAATTCGGCAAGATCGGCGGCATTCTTGGATAGCCCTAGAAATTCAGAGATGCTTAAAGAGTTAAAATTTTCAGCCCCCTTTTCAATCGCGAAGCAACGCAGCCAGTTAGTTACTGTGCCCGGTAGTTTTTCGTTATTGATAAACAGCGACTGTTCAGTAACCCTTTCCTGGTTTTGTAGCAACGCCGTTTCAATTTGCTTGCGGGCATTCAAATCACGATCTAGCCAAGCAAAAATTCGTTGATTAATGGCGCTAATGATTTGTTGGTAATTCTTTATTTCAACTAACAAATTTTCTTTGAATAAATTGACGATAATTGATTTTTCTTCGTCTGATGTTGGTTTTAACTTATTTGGATCTTGATTAAAAAAAGATAGACGATCAATAATTGGTTGAAAATAAAGACTATTTAATTTATCGGCTATCGTGTTGGCAGCTGCCTTAGGGAGATCATAGCGTTTAACTAGATATTCCGTTAAGTTATCAAGTGATAATTCATTAATTGCTACTAAGATGCTTAAGAAGCTTAATTCTAAACCGTATTCTGCAGCCAAATCATCAATAATTTTTAGTCGATCTGGGTGATTAAACTCTAAGATTATAACATCTGGCAATTCATAAAATTTATCCAGACAATCCAATAAATATTGTTGGTTGGGCATAGTATTTATTGCTTAGGAGTCTGTTTAACTGACTTTTCAATATTCTCAGCTCGGCGTCTATCTTTTTTATCTTCGTTAAGACCACGGAAATAACGAAAGTCTTCCAATCTTTGTCTTTGCTTAATATCTTCGGACAATTTGTCTATTTTTTTTGATTTTTCATTGTTTCTGTCCGGCTCATTATTATGTTTGTCATCGTCGTTATCAGGCTCACCGCCTTCATCTTGGTTATGTATTGTCGTATTATTAATTATTGTTTGATTGTTGATAATAGTTTCACCGCTTTCTTTGGCAATGACTTGCTCAACCTGATTGATTGGATCGGTGTTGCCGATAGCTTGAGCAATATCTTCAGGGGTTACCTGCTCTTGGGTAATATTTTTTTGTGCCATTATATTTTTAATGCTCTGGGCTATATTAGCGGCATCGTCAACTCGATAAGAACCAGCGGCCATTGTTTGGGCAATATTTTCGGTTAATTCTTCGTTGTCTAGGCCAAAGCCGTGCAGCGCTTCATGGATGTTGGTTGTTTGACTTTCCTTGGCGCTACTCAAAGAAACGCCAGTATTCTTAAGACTCAAATTATTCAGGCTAGTGGGATCGGCTAATTTATCTTTAGCGACTCGTAAATCGCGAATTCGTGATAATGGTTCGAGCTCGTCCATAGCCGAACTGGCCTCATCCAAATTGCCTTTTTCCAGGGCAGTTGATCGTTGATTGCGCAATTGGCTAATTTTTTGCTCTAAGGCTTCCAGCGGCTCACTGACCATATTTGACCCGGCTTGCTCTATGGCGGCTAGCTCATTATCAATCAAACCAGTTAGTTCATTAGCTACTGCTGCCATTTTCTCGGGAGCGATATTGGCACCAACCACAGCACCGTCAGTATTATTAGGGTTTAAATCAGCTAAAGATTTTAACTGGCTAAAATCAGCGCCAATAATATTAGCTTCGTGCTTGTCGCTGGCAAAACTGTTAACTCTTAATGAGCCATTGCCTTGGCCAACAATAGTGTTTGGGCCAACTTGACGCATTTTAACTGATCTTTTTAGATAAGTGTCATATTGGTCAACTTTTCCACCACTTAAACTAGCCTGGCTATTCAAAGCACTGATTAATGGTTGTAAGCGGCTAACATCGCCACCATTAAATTTAAACCCGGCAATACCGCGCAACATTGATCTAATAAGTTCTTGGTCTTTTTTTTCTTTTGGATCAGCCTGATTAACAGCGCCAACCAAATTATTAATAGCACCGGTAGTTTCATTGGGATTTGATCTGTCGGTTAGTTTTTCATAAAAATTCTTGTGTTTAGGGGTAATGCCAGCTAGGCCACCAGAGAAATCACCACTTCCAAGATCTTTCCATAGAGTGGCATGATCGGTTCTTTGAGCTATCTGTTTAACCCTATCCTTGGCGGCGTTGTTATCCTTTAGATGTAGGGCTGCTGCATCAGACGTCAATTGGAACGGATGATAATCTTCAATACCTTGGCCAAGGTTTTTAATACCAGTGCCGGCGGCTAGCCAGGCAGCCGTTTTAGATATGCCAAATTTTTTGCCATAATTTGTTTTATTGGCATCTATTCTATCAATTTCTTCTTGATATTTTTGCTGTTTATTCGGGTCAGTTGTTTTGCTTTGTTTTTCTCGTAATTTTTTAATTTGAATTTCGGCAAAATCATCATACATGTTGTTAGTTGCTGTCTCTTTACTAGAGTTGTACTTGTTTATTGCGCTTTGGACATCTTTTGAATAACCATTATCAGCTCTCTTTAATCTAGTATTGTAAACATCTTGACTTATTTTTCCTTCTCTGAAATTCTTTTCGGCGGCTTCTTTAGCTTTTTTTCTATTTTCAGCTGCTTGCGAACGTTCACCTTCCATTGTAGAGGCCGCATTATCAATGGCAGCATGTCTTTTGTCATAGGCGTCTTCATATGCCATAATCTTGGTGGCACCAAGCCTATCCTTAATTTTTTGACCAATTACTGTATTTAATGGAGTTTTAGCTAAGCCAGCCGCTGTTCCGCTGCCAGCTATTAAAGCACCTAAAAATGGGTTGCCAGTAAGTATTCCAGCAGCCGTTCCTCCAATAATCGTTGCTCCACCCTTGACAGTTTTGCCAATTGTTTTAATAGCATCATCATCAGCGACTTTTTTAAAAGCGTCCATTGTTTTATCACCAACGCCAAGACCAAGCTTCTTTAAAGTATTAAGACGACTCTTTGTCTTTTCTTTCTTCCGTTCTTCAGTTAATTCATCACCCCAGGTTTTGCCAGCTGTACCCAGTTTTTGAAACATTTGGCCGACCTTGCTATTACTATTCTTGCTCATGGCATAAGTTAAGCCACCGGCCCCTTTTAAAGTATTGCGGCCGGCCCATTTAGCAGTGTTTGTCCCCATACTGCCAACTGTTTTTTTGGCCTTATTACCAAGTTTCTTGAGATTACTCATGCCAGAACCGACAACACCGCCGACTAGAGAACTGGTTTCTTTGGTTAACATCATGCCGCCCCAGAGCAAACCGATAGATACCAAAAATTTAATAATTGCTTGGGCCGTGCCGGATTTTGTCACCCCAGCATTAATATCATCGGTTAGATCTGAGCCATTGTTAGGGTTTGCAACTGTGCTGGTACTACCGATTAATTGTATATTATTAGAATCAGTTGTTGTAGAATTGCTCATACCGCTACCAGATGCCGTAAAAAATGATAACCAAATAAAGAAAGCTAGCATCGGACCGGTAATTACTAATCCAGTAAAATCAGACCACCAGCGACCACCAGCTTGACCTAGTTTGCCGGCCTTTGGCAGAGCAGACAATAAATAAGGAAAAGGAGATAATATGACATAAATCCATAGCATAACCGCCCGCTGGATTAACATTATAGTCATTGTTAAAATAACTACCAAAGCAACGATGATATAAATTAGGGCCAGCAAGTAACTAATAAATAATCCCAGGCCTTCTAGCGGTTCAGCTGAGGCATCGGCGTTATTAACAACAACATCAAATAAAGCTGTTAGCCCTAACATTTCTGTTAGATTACCAGCACCGACATCCTTAAAACCATTAACAAAGGTCAGCATTATAATCTGGGCAAAATCTAAAATCAAGCCACAAATAGTTTTAGAAAAATTAACAAAAATTGCGCCAAAAATAAAACTGCGCAATAGATTTTTGGCTTGATAATTCTGCAACCTCAAAACTGTGCCGAAGGCAATAATGAGAAGGCCCAGGACAAAAAACATGTTACAGACATCGCGGACAACTTTCCAGCCCTCAACCACCACTTGTTCTTTAATGAAATTGTTATATTGGGCAACATAAATTAGGGCATGTAAGACTACAGCTAATAGTTTGCCGAAGAAGGACACTAAAACACTAATAATGCCGGTTAATATTTTTAAGATGGCGGCAGTGACGACATCGAGAGCAAAAACAAAAACTGGCGTAAAGATTAGTAATAAAATTAAGCCGATAACAAAATATTTTTGTTTCGGAGTAAATTGACGCCAGTGGTTATTAAAAAAGTTTTTTATCTTTCGCCACATATATAAGTTGTCATAAAACTAGAGCAAGCCATCTAGCGCGCCGCCAAACAAATCCCAAAGAACCTTTATGTTTTCTAGCGGATGAGTCATGGCGTTGATGATAAAAATTATAAAAGATACAGCGGCTAGAATAAGCAAAAAGGCTAATAAATCTAAAGCCAAAAGTCCGGCAACCTCTAGCCAGCCGATAGCCTTTTTAAAAATTCCCGGAGCTTTCCACTCCTCGCCCAATTTACAGAAAAATTTGTGTCCCTCAATAAAGCCAACCCAGGCTTGCAGATTTAATGGAACGATTGTCAAGCCACAAGAGTCTATTAGGTTAGTCCACCAAGTTTTTAAGAATTCACCAGTAACCATCTTGCCGCCTTCACCCTTTTTAATAGCATCTATGGCCATTTCGCCAGCTACGGCGGCGGCACCGGCGACTGTCGGATTAGCAGCTAATTTAGCCAATTGTTGGGCTTGTTTAAGTGAATCAGCATTGTCTTGAGCAGTTGACCCCTCGCTATTGGCTTGGTTAGCTGCAGTTGAATCCTGATTTTGGCTTTTAGAATTTTGACGGGACATTAAGCGATCACTAATCCCTGGAAAATCAATCACTTGCGTGTTTATTCTTTGGCTGTTGGCCTGTCTATCGGCCTCAGTCTTTTGTCGACGCAAAATCTCTCCATACGAATAAGAAGAAAGTGATTGATTCTGCAGATTGGCAGCTGCTTCGACCATAATTTCAAACCATCTTAGATTGGCTTAATTATACCATAATCAAAAAAACCGAGCAAACAGTTAAATGTTTGATTGACACCAACTAAAAACCACCCTGATTCGGGTGGTTTTAGACGATTAATTGGTTTGACTGGGCTTAATTCTGAGCGAGAAACTTGATGTCGCTCCCCAGTTATCAGTCAAAGTAATTGTGGCGTTATTGGTTTGACATTCATTACCAGCCGTTGTTTGGCAAGAATAACGATGGGTAAACTGATGAGGAGCGGTGGCATCGGTGCGATCTAAGAAATTTCCTCGACGATCGTAGGGTGTCGTGCCATCACCCCAGTCGATTTGAATTCGTTTCAGCGGCTTTTGGCTGGCATTAATACTACTATTAAAGGTCAGGTTAACGCTAATTACCGGTCTACTGAAAGCCACTAGGCCACCAAGCACCACGGGCGTGTTGTTAACTTGAACATTTTCAATGCTTGGCTTAACTAAACAATAGGAGTTGGTGCCATTGCCGGTTGGTCGACTATTGTTGGGACAGGTGTTAGTTGGTGGAATCCAGGAAAAAGCAGCCGAAGTATTGGCGACATAACGACCGCTATCCACAAAATAGTCATGGCCGTTAACCCCCTTACCGTCATCAAACTGCCATTCAAAGCCACTATAGGCCTGAGCAAACAAATATCGCGGATGAGCAGAATTGCTAATGCTAGTGCTGAATATCTTGCCAGCATGGACCCCCTCAGCTAAGTCTTGATAAAAGAGCGGTTGATTACCGGGCGATGATGTTGCGGTCAAACTATCCCAATTCTCAGGACTACCACCCTGATTAGCTGGATAACCAATAGAGGCAAATGGTACTGATGATTGATTAAACAAGCAGTCGGCTGAATTAAGGCCAGTACTAGTTGGGCTAGGAATATAGCAGGGCATGATAAAGGAGCTGCCCTCTTCTACCCGATCAGACCAGTAGGCATTGTTACCGCTATCATCAACTACTTTAGCAAATTTGGTACAGTAGACAGGTGTTTTGCTTGGTATACTAGACGTATTATTAGTTACCACAATAGCAAATTGATCTCGATAAAATTCACTAGCAAGGGTTAGGTGGCTATTTGTTTGTTGACCATAGCACTGCCCGTCTTCGCCGATTATTCCATTGGATAGTTTGCAGAAATATTCCTTCTTTAAAGGGTCGCCATCAAAAGCGGAAAAGTCAAGCGGGGTTGTATGGCCATAATTATATGAATTAATAGTACCCAAGAATGGATACCAGCCATCGGAATTACTTTTCGGATTGGCATCATGATAATCTCCGGTTCTTGGGACACTTAAAGAGTCAGCTGTTAAATTATCAGCTATCTGTAGTTTGTAGTCGTTATTATTAGTTAAGTTAGCTGGGATGCAATAACAAGTATACCTACAAACATCGCTATCTGCAGCGTGTGCCGTACAACCACTACAACTTGATTTTTTTATTAATCGATAATAACCAGTTGGACAATCAGAGGCCTCACTACAGGCGTCCCTGGGAACATCGTTATCGGTCAGCACATCGCCAATAAAATCACCGATAAAAACGCCTGGCAATCCAAAAACAACGCCGCCAATGATTCCGCCCAGTGAAAGGTTTGTACATCCACCCGAATCACCACTCTTAAAGGCATGTTTATAAACAAAGCCCTTTGACACATTAGTTTCCATACAATAATACAGCGGCCGTTTACCATTATAACCAACTCCCTCTTCAATTGGATCAGCGGCAATTTTGTCTAACGGATACCAGAGTAAACAATTTTTTTCATTGGCTGGATCATATTCCAAGCAATAACCCATTAACCCCTTTTTACGAATAACCGAATTGCCGCTGGATTTGTAATCGCAAGACAAACTATTGCCCTCCGGATAGAGCCGACAGGTTGGAGCAATAAATTGGGTATTGGCGCCATTGGCACGATAAGCCAAGCTGGGCTTAAGTTGAATGTTATCAAAATAAGCAGCGCCATTTTCAGTATAAGCATCCAATTCAAGCTGGATATACTTTGTGTCATTCTTGGTGGTAAATGTTAAGACCTTGTCTAACCATTTGCCACCGGTATTGGCAATAGTTATGGTATTGGTAATATTGCTAGACAAGCCTTGCGGTCGGCAAGGATTATTTTCAGTTGGATTCTGACAAGTATATTCCCAAATTTTAAAGCCAGCGCGGCTATTGTTGATGGTTCTAACCACTCCCGACATGCTATAGCTTGTAGCACTGTCCACTTTTATTAAATTAGTAGGACTGGTTTTGATATAACCGTAAAAACCATCATTACCTTGGAGTTTGGTGGTTAAACGCAAGAAATTATTGCCATCAGGAGCTAAATAATTATTACTAAAGCTTTGATCAGTATTAATTGCTTGTTGCGGGCTGACAATCAATTTGGCTAAATTAGAGTAGTTTGTCCAATTGTTAGGAGTATAGTCATAAATCAATTGCTGACCATCGCCAGTCAGAGACCCAGTGGTAAACTCAAAGCTACCATTAATGTCCTGTTCAATATTTTTTCCAGTTTCAGTCATGGCGGCTAAATGATAGAAATCATTATAGTAACCAGTCGAGGTGGCACCAACCTTGCTATAGCCAGTCAGGTTGCTGATTTGATCGGTGTTTAAATTGCTGCCAAATGTTTGGTTAGCTGGAGTGGTTGGTAAATCAATAAAATGGGCGCAGTTATTGTAGGCATCCAAGCTGTCACACAAACCGAAAGAAGTGCAAACTTTCTTAATGCTGCCATCATCGGCTTGGACTGAATTATAAGTAGTACATTCCAGCCACTTACCGCAAGTTCTTGAAGGCTTAACTTTAATTAAACGATTAGCATTATTGCCGCCATCTGATGATTTGAGGCTAACCCCATTAGCGTCGTTAGCACTTAAATTAGTGCTATATAACAGTGCGGAATAATTATTTTGCTGGTAACTGCGCTCATTAAAAACGAGACAGCCCTGGTCGTAATTAGTCTTGCCATCGGTGCATTCAGAGCTATTTAAATCTTTGTTTAATTGATAGCTAACAATAGCTGGACGAACGGAAATATCTTTAATTTTGACCGCTGATGAGGTTGGGATATTGATTGTTAAATTGGTGGCACCATTGGTCATAAACATGGCATTGGCGTAATAGCCATTACCGGAGACATTACTGGCATTTTCACTATACTGATTGACCAACAAATTTTGGTCGCTAGAGGTGGCAATCAGCTTGTTCTGTTCATTCATTAGCCAGAAGTCACCGCTTAATCGCCAATTAATTGCTTCATTATTAATTGGCTGGTCGGCTTTAACTTGCAGGATATAGCTAGTAAAGGCTTGCAGCGACATGGACTGGCTGAAAGCGCTACTGGTCGCTGGTCGGTCAGTTAGGATATTGCCGTTAACCCTAGATAGTGGGTCAATATATTCGGTGCAGCCGGATTGGGTGGCTGGACAGAGGCCGACCCAGTTTCGCCCCTGATTATCCACTCGCGGCTGACGAACAATGTCACCACCAACACCGATGGTTTTGCCAACACTATTATTGACTGGGCAGGCAACTAAATTTTGGCTAACTAGACACTGGCTGGTTGAACTAATGCTTGAACAATCTTGGTTATCGGCACAAAATTTGAAGTTGGCGGTCTGACTGCAGCTCTTGACCGATCGCTTATACCAACCAAAACTGGTGCCATCTTCCCCGGCTCGCCATTCGCACAATTGATCGCCAGGATCTTTAAAGAAATTCAAACCACTAGTATCACCGACTAGCGTTTGGCAACCAACATCGTCAGCTGAACAACTTATTGGATTAGTGGCGGCCGAACGATAACGATCGGGATCAAGTTTTAGATATGCGTCCTGATAAACGGCTTGATCTTGATAAATAATTTCTTTGCCTAGTCTTTGACAGCCTTTATTAGTGGCTGAGCATAACTTATTCTGATCGTAAACGGCATAAATAATTTCATCAGCTGGGGTGATATCGGCATCAGTATCACCATTAGCTGGGTGGAAAGGATAGTAATAATTAGTGTGATTATTGGTATCCAGCATGGCCTCGCAGCCAACGGCCGATTCTTGGCAAAGATCAGTAAAACCGTGCAGATAATGAGTATTGCCGTTGTTGTCTTGATATTGTTGGCAGCCCAACATGAAACCAGCTGCCGGAGAACCGTTGTAATCTTGATTGCAGGCACTAGGGACAGTAAGACTATTTTCTAAGAGGTAGTATTCATCATTAACTTCCATCAAACGGACCTCATCTAAATAAAAGCGACCAGTAGCGGCAAGCTGCAGTTGATAATTGACTATCTCTTCATCGGTCACATTAATGGCGGTCGGGATGTCTAGGCTATAGAATTGCCAATCGCTATTTTTGAGATTGATGCCAGCTGCGGGCAGATTAAAATTGGCGATATCAGCCGAACCGTTCTTAAAGCTAATGCTATTTATAGCGGCTTCGGCCGTTAAAGATTTGGCAAATAATTGCAAGCGATATTTGGCGCCATCATTCAAGCTGCCAGTGCCGAGATTGATACTGACATTATTACCATTGGTTAGTATTGAGTAGCCCGTAGTCCTGATTGTTTCCGATGATGTTGCCGCTCCAGACCAATCAGTAGCTGACCCATTATCAAAGTCCTGATTTAGAATCAGTCGCCAATCAGCCGCTCCAGTTCCACTATAACGATTGCAGGTGTTTTGACTGGCCGCGCAAGACTGACTTTCAGTAGGTAGGCCACGATAGATGCAAGCCTGATTACTCTCGCTCCATTGTCCGCCACCTCGACAAATAACACATTCTGCCTTGGAGGTTAGCCAATGACCGTTTGAATCCTGGCAGCTGGCAGCAGTTGTTATGTTTTCAATGACATTATTTTTTGACAGGCGATAACTCAAACAATTAGCGCTGCAAGTAACCGTTTTGGAATAAGGAATATAGAAAACAGTTCCGGCCTGATTGCGAACTTCGCGACAATCAGGATTATAGTTGACTGAATTGGGTTGGATTGATGAAGCCGTACATTCTTGGCGCTGATCGGTCAATTTAGGTGAACCATCAGCTTCAGCTTGCCAAGTGTATGAACGAAGCTGTAGGCCGGTATCAGCTGTGTTTTGCCAATTATAAAATTCAGCACAATTGGCCTGTGGTTCATCAGGCTTGACGCATTGCCTTAAATAACTAAAGTATTCTTTATTTTCACCACCAGATGTCAGATTGTTTAAGTTAGTAAACTCAGTACAGCCAACGCTCGCCGCTGAGCAGGTCGTGGCCAGATTAGGAATTAATTGTTTTTCCTGGCCATCGTTGAATATTGTCGGTTCTTGCCAATATGAAGCAAAGCCGACGCAAGAAGCTGGACAATAATTTTGCAAATTGATTTTAGCCGGTATTCTGTCGCCAGTTAAATTATTGGTAAACATCTGGCAATCAGCTTCGGCCGGAAGACAAGTCCGAGCATAATTATCGCATTCGACTGGAGCATTGGGGCGTTCAATTAGACTGTCCCCATTCTGGCTATAACAAGCATCTCGCAAATACTCTGGCAATATTTTTTCATATGTATACGCCGCCTGACGATAAGGACGGTATCCTTGATTACCTTGACTGGAAATCTCCAACATCATGTTGTCAATGTAGAAATTACCTGACTCTTCTGAATAAATAGCCAGCGCGTTGGCGTTGTAATATTCATCATTATTGATAGTCACGGCCAGCTTCTGCCAACGGCCATTTTGGTCGCTCGTTTTGGTCAGCCAAGAATCGCTGTTAATAGCTGGATTGCCATTGCCAATACCAATCGTTACCGGTGTTTGTTCAGTATAAACATAGGCGCTAAAAGTATAGCTAACACCGGGACGCAGCAAAAAGTTCTTAGGCAGGCTGCTTTGAGACGGCTGGCTCCAATCATAAGACCAAAAGCCGCTATAAGGTGTATTGCTAATTATTTTTAGGGCATTTTGACCGGCATAAACTTGATCACTGCTAGTAACTACAACCGCTGAGCCAGCAATAACCAGGTTGTCCAGATGATTATTGGAAGATGTTGCTCCAGCACGACTAAACTCTAGGTCGCCATTAAACAATAAGTTGGTACCAGCATTATTACTTAACCTGATTAGCTGTTGGCAACCAGCCTGGTTTTCGTCGCAAGTCTCGGCTTTAGCAGATAAATAATATTTATTAGTGTTATTGCCCGGAGTACAGGCAAACGATGAGCTAGCCAAATTATAGCGCGAGCAATAAGCGGCACAACCGCTATTATCGGCATTACAATTGCCATAATCCAAAGTATTGGCTAAATAAGCGGTCATTTGTCCAGAACTATTAGTATAGGCCTGACAAGTATTGAAATATGGTTGGCAAGTGTCTGATGGGAATTTCCAGGTTCGACGATCTTCGGTGCAATAACCATAAACCTCACAGTTGTTATCATCCCCATCTTTTAAACAGCTTTGTTCGTCGGCACAATAATTGCTTGACCGCAACAAATTGACTGTGCTTAAGGTGGCTGGAATCGTGCCAGTGGCGGCTTGGTCGCTAGTTAAGATGTCTATATAGTCAATCTGATTACCAAAACCAGACTTAAGGCAATAGCTAAGCGGAGCTTTAAGCGGCCAATTGGGGTCAATCATCCCCTGACACCAGCTTTGATTATAACCGGTATCATATTGATCAAGCGGATTATAACAGCCGACCATGTCACCAATGGTTATCTTTTTTTCTTTAATATCTAAAGAGGCCAACTTTTCGGCGGCCACTTCCCAGGTAACTGGCAAGATGCGGTATTTACGTAAAATCTTCATGGAGCGCCAGCTGATGTCGCCAGACTCTATGTTTAAAGAATTATCAGACTTAGCCGATCCAAAACGAGCGTTTTGGCTCAGCAGTCCATTTTTAAGAGCTTCACCGACCGTTAATTCTTGGCTGATAGCTTGAACAAAATTGTTATTCACCACGCAATTCATCGGGCCAGGGTTATTGGCATCTGGACAGGTGGCCAAATTGCTTAGTAAATCAAGGTCATTCCCCGCTCCAAAGTTCATATCAGTTATCGGGGACAATAGTGCCTCTGATTCGGCGCGGCCAAAACTGTTAGAAGAATAAAAATTATTCAATTTTTCTGTGACCTTAGAATCGTCTTGCCCAGCCAATAATTCCAATAATTTAGCCATGTATTTATCATAGAGCTTGTTGGTCAGAACCGAGATAAATAAGTTGGCACTATCTAATAAAACATCACCAGTTTGTGTGAAAAATGTTTCCCTTTTGTTGTCCTCCAGGGCTTTAATTCTAATGTCTAGTG
>CAYNWZ010000020.1:0-13213 GCA_964401085.1 uncultured Gammaproteobacteria bacterium | reverse complement strand
TGTGATAATTCAACTATTTATTTAACCGTGCCATGCCAGATGCCGGAAGCACTGCGCACCGTATATTGGATTGCCAAACTATCATCGGCTGATAATTTAGACATGACATTAAGCTGGGAATTCATCAGGTCAGCTTCTTGCTGGTCATAGGTCTTGATTGGTAGAGCATAATGACGAGTTGTCTTCAAGCTGCCAACAGCGATATAGCTTTGCGGCTTAAACAGATTGTAATCAGCTACTTCTTCTAGGGTGGCGTCAGGATAATGAGCATTAATCTGTTGTTCTAAATAACGCGCCAGACGCCGTGGTGCAACGACATAAAAAGCAATTAATCCTTGATTGGCCACAATTTCAAAAGAGAAGTGGTCATCGCGCCCCCACAACCAAACCCCTAAGCCGCGTTGAGCTCGCAAGCCGCCAATGCTGGCAAAAATGGTTTCGGCGCAAGCAATCTCTTCGCGCATCTGCTGGACAGTAAAATTCTGATTTTGATCGCGTTGACGATCTTTCGGCAATTTAACCAAATAGACCACTTGGTCAAAATAGCGATGATGGCTGAACCAACGCCAAATTAAATGACGCCATAGGATAACTAACCCCAAGGCGACAATAGCTACAACGACAATGGACAAGATAATCAATAATCCATTACCGCCATTAAAAAAATCAAATAATCCGTCCATAATGATTATTTATCTTTTAAAGCCATAATCTTGTCGGTCTTAATTTTGACTTCTTGTTCCAAGAAAAAACGATTGACACCGGGAATTATTGATAAAAAACGACGAATCAGACCGATTATCTTGGTCAGTTGCGACTTGGCATGATCTAGCAGCTGATCAATCTGACGAACAGTCTGTTCACCGGCTTGCTTGAGTTCCTGCTGCTTGCCAGGTGTCAGATTCTGATAAATATCCGCCAAACCGTCTTCCAGAATATCGTCAATAGCGGTTTGACGAGCTGTCAATTTGGCTGGCTGACTGGTCGATACTGATGATTGGTGATTAGCGGCCGAATTTATAATTGGCGCTACCGCAGCTGGCGCAACTTCATTAACTACTGGGCTAGCTATCTTTTCGGCGGTCGACTGCTGTTCCTGGCTGTTATTTGACGGTGCTTGCTCAAAACTGGACTTCAAGTGTTCTTGAGGCATAAAAAATGATTAATTAGCTGGGATTATTATATCACAAACTAAACGATTGAGCCACTAACCAAAATTTGTGGCTGACGTCGTCTTTATGCTATAATTGCTTTGATAATCATTAACTAAAATTATGGGCAAATATTTGCAAGTTTCCAAGAAAATTGAAGAATTGATTATTGATAATCCTAAAACTGCTGGATCGCTGAGCTGGCTCAATGTCAACAGCGCCGGCAAGCCGGAATTGGAATATTTGCTCAAACGGCAGCACTTTACTCTCACCCACCTGAAGGCCTCTATGGCCAAAAGCCTAGCCGAACGAGCCTCGATTGAAAAAGAAACTGACTACATCTTCATAATCCTTCATTTTCCAATAATCAAAGACGGTTTGGTTCTGCCAGCTGAAGTAGAGTTTTTTATGGGTCATGGCTACTTGGTAACTATTCATAACGGCGACCTGCCACCGCTAATGGAGTTCTTTAATGTTTGCAAAAAAGATGAAAACTCGCTGTTGGCCTACGAAATGGAATCGTCGTCGGTTCTGCTCTATGAAATACTGGATCGTCTAATTAAATACTGCTACCAGGTGCTTGATGAACACAGCAAACGAATCACCCGCGCCCAAGACACTATTTTTGATATCGCCAGCAAGCAACGCGATACAGCCAGCGAAATTTTAACTTTGCGGCATAACATCATTAAAATTCGCAAAATCTTGCAAAATCATAAGAATATCCTGCAAAGCCTAACGGAAATGAAAAGCAGCCTAGTCCCGGCTGCCGAATTAAAAAAATATTATTCCACCTTAGTCGATCATTCCAAACGCATCTGGGAAAATCTGGAAAATCAACGCGAGATGGTTGAAGTACTTAACGACACTAATGAATCACTGCTTAATGACCGCATGAACCGCATCATGAAAACTTTAACCATAATTACGGTTATTCTCTATCCGCTTAACCTGATCGCTGCCATATTTGGCATGAACACTGTCGCCGCAATGCCATTTATGAATGATCCTTTCGGCTTCTGGAAAGTTCTATGGCTGATGTTATTTAGTATTGTGACGATTTTCCTAATTTTCAAACGCAAGAGCTGGCTATAATAGTCTCTAAATCACCAATAGACTCAATCGCCACTAATTGCTGACGAACTTTTTTGGCTTGTGGCCAACCTTTGACATACCAAGCTAGAAATTTGCGTAACTCAATCAGGCCGGCTTGCCCCTTGTTGTCAACAACCAACTTAGCATGACGGAGCATCAACTGACTAAGTTCTGGCCACGATAAGCTAATATTTATCTGCTGAACAATTTCTTGAAAAATCCACGGTCGGCTGAGCGCCCCCTGACCTATCATTAAACCATCAGCCTGACTGGCCGTTAACATGGCTTGCGCGCTAGATAAGTCAACTATTCCACCATTGGCCAGCAATTGACCTGATACATAAGGTCGGCAAGCGGCAATCGCCACCGGATCAGCTGGACCATTAAAACCAGCGGCAAGACTGCGACCATGAACAGCCACAGCAGCCATTGGTAAATCAGCTAAATTGGCAACAAATTGCTGAGCGCTAATCCCCTGATTAAAAGCTCGCAGCTTAACAGACACTGGCCGATCGGTATTGTCTAAAACCGCCTTGACCACCGCTTTAGCTCGCGGCAAGTCAGCTCCAAGAGCAGCGCCAGCGCCCTGCTTGATTATCTTGGGCACTGGACAGCCAAAATTAATATCCAATCCGTCCGGTTGAATTTTTTCGGTAATTATCTGAGCAGCACTGGCAAATTGTGATGGATCAGCACCAAATAGTTGGACGACATATGGACGCTCTAGCGGTTTGAAAGCTAGCATTTCCAGTGTCTTGCGCTGGTCATGAACTAAAGCGGCCACACTAGCCATCTCACTGACCACTACTTGCGCCCCGTAGCTCTTGCAAATCTGACGAAAAGCGCTATCGGTAGCGCCAGCCAACGGCGCCAAAACCAGAATCGGCTTGGGTAATTGCTCCCAAAAATTAACCATAACTTATAACCGCTTCAGGCTACTATCAGATGAACTATCTTCAATTGTATAGCCCAAATCTAATAATTTTTGTCTTAATTGGTCAGCTAAAACAAAATCTTTTGCTTGACGAGCCGCTTGTCTTTTTTTCAATAATTCTAAGGCTTCCATATCATCTATGGCTGAATTATAGACCGCGGCTTGATTAGTCTTAATTTCCAAATCAAGGCCCAGAACACTATCAAAATCAATGATTGTTGCCCATTTATCAGCCGGAGATAAACTGCTTTTTAGAATCTCAAAAACTAGAGCTAAGGCTTGTGGAATGTTTAAATCATCGTTAATCGCTGCCACAAACTTAACTTGCCATTCTTTAGAAATATGGCCATTAGCCCTATCTAATTTAGCCAATTGATTATACAAATTATACAAACCATTGTCAGCAGCTATTAAGCTGTCGGGATTATATTCCATTGGCTTACGATAATGGACCTGTAAAGAGGCATAGCGATAAGCTAACGGCGATATCTTCAGATCGGTCGCTACTTTATCCAAGGTCAAAAAATTATCAGCGCTTTTGGCCATTTTTTTACCGCCGACAATATTTAAAAAAGCATTGTGCAGCCAATAACGGAAAAAGGGGTGGCCGGTAGCCGCCTCGGATTGGGCAATTTCGTTAGTATGATGAACATTAATGTGATCAATGCCGCCGCAATGAATATCCAGATGTCCAGCCAATAGTTTTAAGCTCATGGCTGAGCATTCCAGGTGCCAACCGGGAAAACCCTTACCCCAGGGAGAATCCCACTCCATCTGTCGTTTTTGTCCAGCTGGACTAAATTTCCAAACCGCAAAATCAGTCGGCTGCCGTTTTTCCGGGTTCTTATCAACTCGCGCCCCTTCGCGTAACTGCTCCAATGGCAAATGGCTCAATTTATTATAATCAGCCACTCGACTAGTATCAAAATAAAGACCATCAGTAGTCTTATATAAATATCCCTTATCGTCTAAGGTCTTGGCTAAAGCAATCTGCTCGGCAATATAATCGGTAGCGCGGCAATAAGTAGTCGGCGGTAGAATATTGAGAGAAACTAAGTTGTCCTGAAAAGCCTTGGTATAAAATTCAGCAATTTCCCAGGCGGTCTTGTGCTCACGAGCCGCTCCTTTTTCCATCTTGTCGTCGCCGGCGTCGCCATCATCGGTTAAGTGGCCAACATCGGTGATATTCATTATGTGCTGAACATCGTAACCATTATATAGCAAAACTCTTTTTAGCAAATCAGCAAAAAGATAGGCGCGCAGATTGCCCAAATGAGCGTAATTATAAACTGTCGGACCGCAAGTATAGAGACCGACGACTGGCGGCTGCTGCGGTTGAAATAGCTCAAGCCGGCGGTTAAGAGTATTATAGAGAAACAGATCGGCCATAATTAAAAAATTGCCAGCAAGCCAAAAATAATGGCAATACCCAAAAATTCAATAGCAAAAATCCTTAAGAATGTAGTTCCGGAGCGGTCGGGATCAATAAAAGGCATATGACAAAATTAAGAATTAGTTCGTTCCTTGGGGGTTACCCAAAAACCCATATACTTGCCGAGCATCAATCTGGTTTGCGCTTCTAACCCAGGAATAGAGCCAAAAAAAACAATGGTAATCGGCAAGAAGACCCACTGGCCAACCATGCTGAAACGCCGCCACCAAGGATTACCGGCCGGCCGTTTTGGTAACAATAACGAAGAGATAATGGCTGACAGAACCATGCCGATCATGGCAATTGACATCAAGACCCTGGTTACATTAGGCAGATTATTAGACAGAACGGTTTGATTAAAGCGATCGCCGCCCAAAAATAATGGCAGCCAACCGACAAAACCAATAATCAGCGCGTTGGTCGCCCAAGAATGAAAACCATACATCTGGATAAAAATCTTATCGGCAAAAACCTTTTTTGGAATCTGTCTCCAGCGCTTAATGGCATTAAAAATCAAATAAGGAACATTCTCCACGCCCCAGCCCCAACGCCGTTGCTGCTTATAAAGATTGCGCGCCGTTGGCAACACTTTCTGATCCATGCAGACATCCATTGATACTGGATAATGCATTGGTTCAACCTCGTAGTCGCCGTTATAATGACAAAAACAATGCCAAAATATTCGCGAATCTTCACTAACCATCTTGGTTGACCAGAAGCCAACTTCTTCCAGCGCCCGCCACGACATGGAATGCGATGAATAGGTCGATAATTTCTCTTGGCGAATCTGCTGCATCATCTGCCAGAAAGTATTGGAATAAGCCGCTACCCTAGCAAAAAACGGCGCTTGCCAAATATTGTTGTGATAAACCGGAATCGGCTGATAGCTGCGGCGGTAAGGCTTATCGGATGTTAAAAACTTATAGACTAGGCAATAAAAATATTGTTCATAAATAACGGTGTCGCAATCAAAAACACTAGCCAGTAATAAATTATAGTCAATCCCGAGCTGGTCAATCAATTCGCGGCGAATGACTTGAGCGGCCCAGGCCTGATTCGCCCCTTTGCCCTTTAGCTCGCCAACCAAATTATCTGGGTGAACAATAATCTGAAAACGGAAAAAGTTGTCGCCATACTCTGCTTTGAGTCTTTCAGCCGTCGCTTGGATAGCGGCTCCGCCACGCTCTTCAATGGCTAGAACAAAAATCATTTTATCTTTAGGAAACGAGCTGTCAACGATCGCCTTTAATCCCGGCTGGACAATCTCATAACTTTCGTTATAGCAAGGAAAAATAACCAAATGATATAAATCTTGCCAAGCAATTTGTCGGCTAACAATCGCCGAACCGACCATTGGCTGGTAAGTTAAATCAACCGGCGAGAGCGACAAACAGCGCTGACGCCAATCAATGGCAATGCTCTTTTTGGTGTGGCGGTAAGCGGATATTAAAATAATGGCCAAATAAATAACCAAAAGCAGCCAATAGACATCAAAAGCGATAATAAACAAAGCCACCCAAACTGGATGAAAATAGGACAGGGTAATTAAAGTCAACAAGGTGGCCCAAGATAGTAAGCCGGGAATAATCTCTAATAAGCGATAGAACTGACGCTCTCGGCCAGTTAAATCAGTGGCCCGACCAATTTTTAAATAATCAACGGCCATGGTCTTTTTTTAGCTCTTTTAATGAAGCTGGCGACGAATTGGCCAGCTGCTGCCGTTGTCCTTGTTCGGCTCGATAACGGCGTAAACATTCTGGACAATAAACCGGCCGCTTGCCATCGGGCACGAATCTAGTGGTGGTCGGCTGGTTGCAGCCATCGCAAACCGCCGGATAGCGCTGCTCAGCTGAGACATTGGCTGCCGCTTTCTTAACAGCTGGCGCGGCTAATTCTGACGAGATTGGTTGAGCTGCTTCTTTTTTATTGGGCAAAATTTCAATTTTATCTGAAAAGGCGTCAGTCGGTGCTACCTTTTTGGTGTCGTCATCATCTTGGTTGAGATGCCAGCGCATAATGCCCTCTTCAACAATATCACGACGGCTGGCATAATGCTCGCGAGTGTGTTCAATCACTGCCTGCAAATTAGGCCGGCGCTCCTCTTTACTTAGCGGGGTCAAGGTCTTGGCTGAAAAAGGATCAGAGGTTAGCCCGTCAATCATTAACTTGATATAAAAATTGAACTTGGGGATATTAACTAAGTCTTCTTCGGTAAATAACGGCATGAATTCTTTGGCCAAAAACTCGGCATCAGTGGCGCCAACGCGGAAAGTAACCAGCGTGCCGACATTACCAAAAACAGCCGCTCGGACTACATCGCTGAGCTGTTCAATGTATTGATGAGCTAAGATTAAACTTAAATGATATTTACGAGCCTCAGATAAGATATTGGCAAAACTATCGGTAGCAAAGTTCTGGAATTCATCAACATAGAGATAGAAATCGCGGCGATCTTCTTCATTGGTATCAACCCGGCTCATGGCCGCTAATTGCAGCTTGGTAATCATCATTGAACCAAGCAAAGCCGAATTATCTTCACCGATGCGCCCTTTGCTCAAATTCATAATCAAAATCTTGCCCTCATCCATTATCTTGCGGATATCAATGGACGATTTGACCTGGCCGACAATATTACGGATCAGCGCGCTGGACAAAAATTGACCGACCTTGTTTTGAATCGGCGCCACCGCTTCGGAAGCAAATTTGTCATTGTAGCCGCTGAATTCATTAACCCAAAACGCTTTAACCACCGGGTCTTGAATCTTGTCAATCACTTTTTTACGGAAATTCTTATCGGACAACATTCGGGTAATTGCTAATAAAGTTGAACCCGGATAGTCCAAAACAGCTAAAATGGCATTACGCAGAATATATTCCAACCGCGGCCCCCAAGAATCAGCCCATAACTTTTGAAAAACACCGATCAAGCCAGAGGCGACTAAATGACGCAAGTGAGGCTCAACTTGCTCGACGACATTAAAAGCAATCGGGTATTCAGCGTCAGACGGATTAAAATAAATAACGTCCTTGACCCGATTATCGGGAATATATTCTAAAATCTTTTCCGCCAAATCGCCGTGCGGATCAACCACGGCCAGTCCGCGCCCCTTATTAATATCCTGAACAACCATATTCTCCAAAACCGTTGATTTACCCATGCCGGACTTACCAATGATATACATATGCCGGCGGCGATCATCCACTTTGATGCCAAATTTATAACCTTGATTACGAAAAGTGGTTTCTCCGAATAAAGTAACTTCTTGATTCATATATTTCAATCGTTAATGCCTGGTAAATTACTGGGCGGTGGCGCCTGATGGCTTTCTTTGGCAACTGACGGCGCGCTTGATTCGTCAGATACTGACGATTCAACCGGCGGTTCGTCAGTCGACTGATTATCTAAGTTGAATAAATCGTCTAACGCCAAATCGCCCTCTGGTGAATCTTCCACTGGCAAAGACATTGGTGGCTCCATCTTCTTACTGGCCGTCTTTTGAATTAATGGCGCCTTAACAACAGCTTCAATCGGGAAATGCCACAGTGAAGCGATTTCTTCAACATTCAAATACCACATCCGCCGGCCGGCCGTATCATCGCGATCTTTGTAGGCCCTGATAACCTTATTCTTCTTGCGAATAATTTGGCTCAGTTTGTAAAAATAATTGGAAGATGTCTGAGTCACTTTGGTATCCGGCTTGAGAGCATTTAAATCATTAGCGTTAAACTGCTTAATAAAACCGACAAAACCATTAACCGCCTTAGGCTTATTCATAACCTCGCGACGAGAGACATAAATCATCCGTAATTTAATGCCATAACCCATTTTAGAGATTTTTTCTTGAATAGCTTCAATCTGTTTCTTCTGCACTGGCAGTAAATTTAACATGTTGATCTCTTTCTTTTCTTCCTTGACCGGTTTATTTTCAATATTGCCCCAAATACTATAAATCATTTCGCTGAATTGGCTCATCATTTCTAGGAACCAATTAAAGAACATATCAATAATAGTCGGATTGTCTTTCGGTTTAACGCCCAAAACATTATCAATGGCTGGTTTGCCAATCTTGGACCAATCCGCCGCCACTGGTAGAACTAACAGTTGATACCAAATCTGTTCGCCCGGCCGCAAAGAACTCATTAAATCCATGAGCGGAGCCATTGGATCCTTAAAATAATATTCCGGCCGGCCTAATTGGTATTCAAAGTCCTTATAAGTTTTGAGCGGCAAGGCCTGCTTAAACTCTGGTTCCATTTGCACCGGGATGAATTCGGCCCCCCACATGTCAAAATCAGGGTCGGGAAAGGTACTCGGCACAGTATTGACATAATCTTCAACCTCGGCGATTTCGGCATCTGGATATTGAGAATAAATGGCTGTTTCCACTAAACTACGAAAAGCCACCGGCGTGCGCACCAAGAACTGAATATAGCCGTCAATACCGACTATTTCAAAACTAAAGCCAAGTTGAAACTTGCCCTCCCAATATGTTTCGATTAAATTAATAGTTCCGTGAGCACCAGCTAAATAACACAACATATTCTCTAGAGCCTTTGGCGTCTGTTCATTGGCCCGAGGAATATCAATAGCTAAAAGCATGAACTTCTGTTTGCGGAAGAAAAGACGACGGCGCCAAGCCAGCCAAACATAACCGGCGCCATTCAAAAAAATTATCGCTGGGATCATCCAGCCATAATAAAGAATAATCCGCCGAAACATTTCATCGGCCGGCAGACTAAAAAAATTAAATAATGGCGCTAAATTTAAAACTATTTCCATAAACAAATAAACTGGAGATTACTTCCAGTTTATCATAAGATATAGTAAAAGAAAAGACAATTAAGCAGCTTTTTCTTGCAGTGAGTATGTGCCATCTGGCAAACGTTGGAATAGTTGCTTGTTAGACAAAATTAAACTGATGGTTGTTTTTTTCACCAAACGCTGCGCCAAGACCTTATCAATGATATCATCCTTAGATAAAGAATGGCGGGCCTGTTTTAAAATACGAGCCACAATATCAACTACGCGACCAGCCTGATAACCAGATTCTTTAAGGGCATAAATTCCTCGGCCAACTAAAACATAACGATCGTCAAGAATCAGCTCATTATGAACGGTGGCGGCATTAGCCGGCTTGTCAGCAAAAAACTGATTGATGCGATTGGCAATTTCTCGGAAATGCAATGGCTGATCAGCCTGTTTAAGCACCAAATAAATCTTGTCGGTAATCGTTCGCGGACGAATCTCTGGCAAATCAGCCGGACCCCAAGCACCGAAGTTATTGCGTTCAATCTCGCGGATAGCCCGCAGAACTGAATAAATCGGCTTATATTTATTAATCAACTGGCCATCCTGAAAACTATCCTGACCGGATAAAGCGCTGGCTAGGTCCAATTTATTGGCGCTTACTAGTTTATCAGCATTAGCCTTAAAGGCCTCTAAATCAAAGCTTAATTTAATTAAATCCTCGATTAAAAACAACCGCTTGGCCTGACGAACCTGATCCACTAACTGCTGTGCCAATAACTCCAAGTGGTCAATTGCTTGATACTTTAATTTAATTGAATCATTAAACAAACCAGAAGTAATCGGATCAAAATCATCGGCCAAAACTCGAGAAATCAAAAAATCAAAATTGTTGGCATAAATTGGCAATTCACTGTCTTTGAGAGCCTCTCGACTGAGCGCTAAAAAACTGCTTTGCAAATATTGCTTATCCATTAACCCGCCATTATCTAACAATAATTCGTCCAAAGCTTGACGCAATAAGCTAACCTGCTTCTCTAGGTCGCGCATTTTCTTGATTTTTTTAAGACCAGCCGCTTCAATCTGACGAACCCGCTCTCTGGTAAGACCATGGCTAGCCCCAATTTGCTCCAAGGTTTGCTTATTAGACGAATTTAAGCCAAAACGACGCAATAAAACATCACGCTCACGCGGATTAACTTTTTGCAGTAATTTCTTAACTAATTTAAGTAGAGAAAAATTATCAGTTAAAAAAACTGGCCCGAGAGCGACGTTTTTGGCAGTCATAGACAAATCAAGCTATCTAGATAAAAACATTGACTAAAATCTAACATCTTTATTGAAATAAGTCAAGAGCTTGGGATAAATTAAAACAACCCATCAGTGATGGATTGTTTCAGTAATAATTACCAGTCTTGAACTTCAATCTTGGTAAACTGCTGACGATGACCAAGAGTCTTTTTGTAACGAGTTTTGTTTTTATATTTGACAACAGTCACCTTGTCTCCTTTACCGTGATCAACAACCTTGGCAATAACCGCCTCGGCTAATACCGGACGACCAACTTGAACATCTTTGGCTTGATCATCGGCTAGCAACAAGGCATCAAGCTTGATTTCAGCCGCCAGCTCTGAAGATAATTTTTCAACCTTGACAGTTTGACCAGGACGGACTTTATATTGTTTGCCACCAGTGGCAATTATGGCGAATTTGGACATATCGCTATTTGTTGGATTAAAAAATAAAACCTTACGGGGCAGGTATGGTATTATATTACGGTTTTTGCTTGGGCTTGTCAAGCAGTGAAAAGCGAATAACCACGATAGTCATTAAGATAATCACCAACAAAAGGGCCAGACGCTTGCCTTGGCTCTGTAGAAATAAGGCGCTTAAACCAAAAACCAATGAAACAATATAATAAGTAACAGCTGTTCGTCTGGCACTCCAACCCAAGTCAACCAACCGCTGGTGTAAATGCTTACGATCGGCAGTCCGGAGCGGATTCTGTCCATTAAATAAACGCCGGACAATAACCCAAATCATATCCAGAATCGGCACCCCCATGATCAGTAAAGCAATAGCAATCTTGCCACCAGATATGATAGCCAGCACGCCCAATAGATAACCAAGCAACAGAGATCCACCATCGCCCAAATAAATCTTAGCTGGCGACCAATTGTAGATTAGAAAACCGGCACAAGCGGCGGTTAAAATAAAGGCGGCTAAAGCAATATCCGGTTGGTAATATTTGGTGGTCAAAGTAAATAAACCGACCACCAAACTGCCGACCCCAACCAAACCGGTAACCAGGCCATCAACCCCGTCCAAGAGTTTGGTGGTATACATCATGCCCATCAGCCAGAAAAAGGTAAATAAATCAACTAAAACAACGAAATGACGGACAATCCCCTGCCAACTAAACAGGCTGATTTGCCAAGTATTTAAAAAAACCAATTGACCATCGAAGCCAGTAATCTTTTTAATGCCAACGCCGCCAATAATCACTGCCAAAACAGCCAGAATTGGAAAAATCAATTGCTTCTGCGGCGGCAAATTATAGCGGTCATCCAAAGAGCCGCCAATCATCAAAATCAGACCGCCCAACCAGACGCCCAGCCAGTGACGATAAGTTAAGTCGCCCATTACCAAATAGCGATGAAAGATTAAAGCCGCCAATGAAATGCCGATAAATATCGCCCAGCCGCCCAAAAGGGCCACGGGCTGGCTCTGCAGCTTGCGAATTTGGTCCGGCCGATCAACAATGGCCAGCCGCCAAGCTAACCGCTTGATTAATGGAGTGACAACGATAGCACAGCAAAAAGCCAGAAAGCTAGCGGCCCAATAGGGAAACATAGTTTTTTTGTTTAATTAACCAAACCAGCATCCCAGCTAAAAAACCGATACCCAAGGGATGATTTAAATAAGGACTAAAAAAATGAACAGCCAGTAAGACTAATAAACCAATGCTTAAAGCTTGACCGACTGGTCCACTCCGCCAGGAGAACCACAACATTCGTCCCAACCACAGAAAATACCACAGAGCCAGCCATAGACCGAATTTAAAAATAATATCCAACCAGCCCCATTCAAAAGCATAGGTAGTATAATAGCCGCTGCTCTCGTTCTCCAGAATTCGCGGGTCAGCTGAGCGATAGGTAATGGTTGCACCAAATCCCTGCCCCAAGAACGGACTCTGGCCGATAGCCTGCACCATCTTAGGCAACAATGACCACCGCGATGAGGCGCCAGCTTCACTATCTAAATTACCAAGCCGCTCTTCCAATAAATCACCGGCATTAAATGATAGCTGCGGTTGCGGCCAAGGAAAACGGACAATACCGACAATCAATAACAATGATAAGAAACCAGCTATCGCTAAAGATAATGACCAGCGCCAAACAATCAACCAACGATAACGCCGCCAAATCATTACTAACAAGAAAAACATAATTAACACCAGGCCGAACCAAAAACTACGAGAGAAGCCGATAATAATTGGAAACAAACTTAAGCTCAGCGCTAACAAATAGAGCCGACCTTCTTGACCAATTAACCAGCGAGACCAATGTTTCAAAGGCAAGCGGCCAGCTAGCTGCCAAGCAATAATAGCCAAAAAAATTAAAAGATAAACCTGCGACTGGATAAAAACCCGATAAAACTGCCCAGATAAACTGGTTATCTCGCCGACTTGCATGTCACGAATCAGGCGATAAATAACCATTCTTAGTCCTGGTGAAAAATGACCGAAAGCATACAGTAAAAACCCGGTTTTGACAGTCAGCTAGGTTAAACCAGCCATAATGACTGAGCTTAACCAATTGATTGACCAGCGCTCAACAGATAATATCGGCAAT
>CAYNWZ010000019.1:0-13735 GCA_964401085.1 uncultured Gammaproteobacteria bacterium | reverse complement strand
CTTCTTTCTTAGAGTCCTGCCCTCCGACATAGCAAAACCATACTCCTGTCTGTCAAATGACTCTCCAGAAATTTCAGCCCAACTAGAACCATTATTAATTGAAAAATAAGCCAATATTGGGGCGTCAAAAACAACTGCCTCTACCCTATTGGTCTTAAGTTTTTTATAAGCCTCCTCAATCCTACCAACCGGTTCAACAACCGCCCCCAATCCTCTTAAAACAATCTCGCTGGTTGTCTCTTTGACTGTGGCCACTGTTTTCCCCCTAAGCTCTTGAGGAGAACTTATATTGAGCCTCATCTTTCTATTGGTAATAAAGGCCGTCAATTCACCAACAAGCAACCCAAGAAATGCTAGTCCAATAAATTGTCCAATGGCTACCAAGATTCTTCCAGACCACAGACCGACCGAATAGACATACATTGCCCCATCAAGACCAAGCATGGAACACAGCAATATCCAAGTCGCCTGGAGAGCACCAGGCACATACCTTAGAGATATTGCCTCGCCGCCTCGTTCTAAGAAAAATAATATATTGCCCAGTGTATAAATAATTAATAAGAGTGCCAGCAATGGCTTTACTAATTGCTTATATCCTTGGCTCAAAAATGTTTTAATGGTATCACCAAAAGCTATATTCTTACGGTTCTTTGACAATAAAATCGCCAAGCCAGAGTCAAAGGTCGGATGTGAAAAATCAACTAAGTCCTCGCGTTCTTCATTAATAGTCATAGAGGCAAAGGCAATGTCTATTTTCTTATTAACGATTAGCGGTATTAATTCCTGAAAGCGGTACATCTCATATTTAAAATCAACACCGATATTTTTGGCAATCATCTCCCATAGTTCTATTTCAAAGCCGAGATACTGTCCTTGGCGTTCAATGACAAACGGCGGCATTGATGCAATACCAACTTTTAGAATTTTATTAGCCATATTCTTATATTATAACCTGTAATGATAAAAAATAATTAATCAAAAATTTTACCGGCAATAAAAAAACTTATGACAGACACCGCGCCAGCAACCACCGCTCCCCAAATTAAATCAACAATCGTGACTAAGACCGGCCAATTTTTGATGGTGGCTAAATTGGTGAGATCGTAAGTAGCATAGGCAATTAATCCAAATAAAGCTCCGAATAAAAACACTTGCAACCAAGATTGTTTATCAATGGCCGGCATAATAACAAATAACACCAAGCCGACAATAAATAACAAATAAAAAATAATAGCCGCCAGCCAATTTATATTAGACTTCATTAAAAAACCGATCTGTTTGGCGTAAAAATTCTTGGCAATCAAGCCCAACCAAAGCATGTCAATCGCTAAAAAAACTGGCAGGGCGATAAAGTAAAGTTTTATGAACATAAAGTTAATATATGAATTATGTCTTGCTAATTTTTACTAAGCTGATAATGCCACCAACAAACAATAAGACTCCTAGTCCTTGCGCTCCCGGGCTATCATCATATCCGCCATAGATAAATAAAAACACTCCCAATAGCGTGGTCAAAATAAATGATACCAAAGCGACCCACTTAATTGTCTTCATGGCATCTAATTTAATTCATTAATATTTATTTCTTACCCCATCGCCACTTAGCCGGCTCTCCCTTTTTATAGCTAATATATACCAACAACAAGGTGATAACCGCGACCGAAGTAAAATAAAAAACTGAATATTCTTTAACATCAGTTTCAAAAATAAAAACCAATAAACCAAAAATCATTAAATACACTAAAATAATCAGCCAACCTTGCCAAGTAGCCGGATACCAACCATAGCCGTATGTTTTGGCCTTAAACCAATATTTTTCATTATTTTGTCTCATAATTTATAGATTAAACCTATACTATTTTGTCTCTGGCACTCCAGCCAAGCTCTGAGCCATGCGATCGGCCAGGCTGTCGGCGTCAAAGGCTGACTGCTCATTTTCACAGTCTGAGGCTTTTGGCTCATCATAATTTTGGCACTGGACAAAACGCAAAGTAAAGGAAACAACCCCGGTTTGATCGCCCTTAGGAAACCTATAACTATAGGTAGTATAAACGCTGCCGGCCGCGCCCTCGCTTTGCTTGGTTAAACAATATTGACGATTATCCACCGTGCGCAACTCGGTCCGCCCGCCAAGCTGGACTTCATTACCGGCTGGATTACAAATAAATGGTTGGTTATCAATAGTGACTTGTGGCGGCCAATCAACTTGACTAATATATTTAGTTGACAATTCCGGCGGGTAATAAAAACTGGATTGTTCAGGCTTTTCAGTAATACTCCATAGAGAATAATAACGGCTGTAATATCGATGAGTGGCTACGGCGCTGGCTCCGGACTCTGCCTTAAAAAGATAGCCCGATCCCATTTGCTCGCTGAATTGATAACCGCGATCTTCCATGAAAGATTCAATTATTTCTGGGTTGTCGCTTTTAGTAATATATTTATTTTCTCCAACATCTAATTTAACAACCTCGGCGGAGCCAAAACTCAACTGGACTATCCCCTTAATCTGCGGCCACGGATTGCCTTCTTGAAAAATAATTGGTGAATATAACAACAAGAAAATACCAATCGCTAGGATTAATAGCGATAGTATTAGCCAGGTTCTTTTATTTTTCAATTGACACTCGGGTCTCATAGGACTAAAAATTAACCTAATCTTTTCAATATTTCGGCAAATTCTTCGTCAGTGGCTATTTCACCTTGTAAAACTTGGCAATCTTTATCTTGCCAATAAGGCAATTGGCTCATATTCTTTCTGGTGATTTTTTCAGCCATTGGGCGATCATTGCTAATCTGGCTCATAAAAAATTGCACTCCACCCTCAAAGATTTCCTCACCAGTCTTAACGCTACCATCGTCATTAACGCAATAAAGACAAAAGTCGGCGTTTTCATTGCCCCCGGCAAAATCTTCTTTTTTCTCCAACGGCATTCCGCAGGCCTGACAAAATTTGGACATAAATTATTTATTTTTTAAATTTTTTTAGTGTTAAATTTATTGCAAAAAGCTTCTTAATTTTATTTATGAATTATTATTCAGCCTTTAGAGCTTGATACCATTTTCTCTGAGCAAAAACTGCACTATTTGTTGGGAGGCCAACATTTTTAAAATATAACATGTCTTCTGGCTCCAAATTATCGGTGATTCCGAGTTTATCACCCCAGCTTTTTACTGAATAGTAAAAAGTATAACAATGTCGCAGTAAATCCCCTCGATTGTCATCTTTTATATTCTGCGACCAATGATCTTGCTTACCGGGTAAAATAACGTCCAATAAATGATAGTCTAGCGAGCCATCTTCCTTGGTAAATATTGTTATATTATTTGGGCCGAAGATATCAAGCAAGCGCCCAGTTCTTTTTGTATATTGAATAATTTTAATGACTATTTCTTTGATAATATTAATATATGGATCATCCATTACGTTCTCTAGGTCTTTGTCTACAAGATTTCTAACTAAATCAAAAGCGCTAGAAATATCTTTCGCTTCGTTGAACCTATCTCCCATAATCAGTGGCACCTTGAAATCTTTGGTTCTAAAAACTTCTGGATCTTTTAGTTCTTCAGCGATTCCCTGGGTTTCAACTATAGCTTCAATCTCATAAACATTATTTTCATCAAGCTTATCGATATATTGTTTAACTTGATTATACTCGGCGAATAATTTTGATACAACATCTTTGGTTATAGGTATTTTGGCCTTAAAAATACCTCTTTTTAGCAAGTGTTCGGCACCAAAAACATCTGAGATATCTTGTTCAATTGTCTTGTTCTCAGCAATAATATCCCTTAAATACCTATCTGACTCCCCGCTATTATCTTGGCCAGAAAACTCTTTTCTTAATAACTCCTTAACTTTTCCCCTTAAATAATTAACATTTACTTTGATTATCTTCTTAGTGCTTCCTGGAGTTTCAAAAACTACTTTTTCCGCGCCTATACCCAATAACTTTAAGTCTGCACTTTTAAAAGGTTCACTATCTATAGTTTCTTGAATATTTTGTCTAAATTTTTCCATATAATACATTTACGTTCATTGTAACGTAGTTTTAAGATATTTGAAAATTATATTATGGCTCAGAATGGCGCCCGAATAAGAATCAGTAACCACCTTATTTTACGGTCTTTTCGACAAAAACAAAAAATCCATTTCCGTTCTAGCTACACTGGTTTAAATCCGCTGATTATCCATCGTCCCCGATCGGCAAGTAAATACATGTTAACTTCCGCAAAATCAGAAAATATATTTTTTATCTCTTCCTGAGTAAAAGAGCTGTGCGGCAAACCAGCCTCCGGTCCTTGCAAAGGAACGCGAACACCGCTTTCTATCTCACGATGTTTAACCATATTAGTCCAATGAGCACTACCGTCGTTATCCGGTAAAGTAATAAAAAAATATCCACCAGGAATAAGCGCCTGATATATCTCTTGAATAACCCGGACAACTTGTTTCTTCAAACCATGATGAATGGCAGCAATAGAAATTATTAAATCATAATTGTTGGCCGGCAAGACATGATTATACATATCGGCACAAATGATTTCAAAATCTCCGTCTAGTGCCTCTTTGGTCATATCAATCGCTGTTTGACTGGAGTCTATACCAGTTACCTCAAACCCCTTATTTCTTAAGTAGACTAAATATTTACCATTGCCACACCCCAAATCAAGCGCTCTCTTAATGCTGAAATTGTGATTATTAATAAATTCTAAAAATTCAGGAATTAACCCCTTTTTCAAAGTGGCATATTCTTCACCGTCTTGTTGATATTTTTTATAGATATTATCCCAAACGGTCATATATTCTATTATACACTATTCCTTATCTTCGAACCTATCTTATAAATTCAATAACTTATAAAGATTTTGATATTTAACGCAAACTGTTATTAACAATTATGGTATTAATAAACCCGCTTATCAATAAAATAAACACAATAATTGAAAGAATGGTTCTTAATTTTTTTTTGTTTTGGACTGATTTCAACTCCTCGTTTAATAAATTTTTGCATCAATATTATAATTATAAACGCACTACCAAAAAAATAGACGCGGGGTGATCTTTAAATATTCTAAGTAATTTAAGCTGTTCAAACATATATTTATTATAGCAAAAAACATATTCTTAAACTATGTTTTTATGTTAACTCCAGATTACAGACGACATTAGAGCCTTTTGGTAAACCAGCAGAGAGTATTTATGCATCCCGGCAAGGACTACGCTAACTTATTTGAATGATAATGTTATAATGAAATATATGCTACTAGTCATTACGCTTTACATTGGCTCATTAGTTGGTCTGATTTATGGAGTGCGGAAGAAAAAGAAGGGAGCCGTAATCGCTTCTGTAATTGTAATTGTTGTCGTAACTATTTTATTGCTAATTTACTCTTACCTCTACTCAAAAAATCCTTACTAAATTTTATTTTTAAAAAATAAAAAACCAATACTTGTTGGTTTTTTATTGGCTCAGAGCCGTGCGTGAACTTAGAACCGTAACCATGAACGGCTGGCACTCCTACGAAATGGACGCGGCCGTCAAAATGCTCCGCCACGAATCGCCGTTTGATTGGATTGAATGATTTAAAACTCCATAAAAACTGGCGAAGAACGGGAAAGATTACTTCTTGTGCTTCGTTCTATCAACAAGAACAAATGACTTTGCTCTTTGATGATATGGAGGCACGCGATCACCTTTTGATAAGGTAATCTCTTGTTTGGAACCTGCAGGCTGGTATTGACCAGACACAGGTGCTTTCTCTCCCGTATGAGTGATAATTTTCTTGCTCATACTTTTTACTTCAGCTTATTTTCTATTAATCAGGACTGTCGACCTTTTATACCAACCCCCGCCGCAAATGCCTCAAAAAGCAGCTGCGGAGGGGGATAAAAGGGACTTAGCATGATTACAGAAAAGTGGGAGGAAGTTTGTCCCCGCCAGTTTTTAAAGAGCCTTATTTATATACCATAATATTTTAATCTGTGATATAATTAAAGTAATAATAAATACCTGATTTAAATCTTTATGATTGAGAAACAAAAATCAAAAAATATTCTCTCTACAAACGATTTGATCATCAGGTCCGCACTCAAAGAAGTTTTAAAAAAGAAACACGCAAGGGATAAGGAATTGAGAATAATCGATGAATTGGGCGTTCAACACGGGAGCGTCAGAATAGATATTGCGGTTATAAATGGCATAATGCACGGCTACGAGATTAAGAGCGATCGTGATACTTTAGCTCGGCTGCCGGAACAAATGACTGAATTCAATACCGTATTTGATCAGCTTACTCTTGTGGTCGGAAAACAACATCTCTACCAAGCAATCCATATAGTTCCTGATTGGTGGGGTATTACTATCGCAAGAATTAATTCCAAAGGTAAGGTAGTTTTCCAAACAATCCGTGAGCCAGAAGATAATAAAGAACAAGATAAAATTTCTATTGCTCGTCTATTATGGAGAGACGAGGCATTACGAATTTTAGAGGAGCGAAATCAAGCATGTGGGGTACGATCAAAGCCTCGTGAGTTTGTATACCAAAGGCTAGCTGATGTTTTAGAAACCGCCGTCCTAAAAGAAAAAGTTAGAAAAACCTTACTAGTTCCTAGGAAAGATTGGCGATTTGGTTTAACACCCGTATAAGATGGTGATTAATGCCCCAGGCGATCCAATCAGTACTTCGACCCGTGCCTTTCCCTTTTTTTAATTTACCGCTTTTTGCTTCACTAACATATTGATGATAATACTTCGCTTTCTCGGCGATTTTTTTATCGCCCCAACAATGAGTTTCTCCGCAAAAAGTATCAGTCATGTCTTCAACTAAAAGTTTAGCATTAACCAAATAATGTTCGGATTGGTTCATTTTTCCTTTTAAAACTAGCCAATCATCTTCAAGTGTGTATTTTATGCTGGGAGTTGAGCTGTAATACTGCGTTGCTTCATTGAAGATTGGATTCCGGATCGCATAATCAGCAAAAACAGGAATCCTGGTTAATTTATTGTCCTTTATCGAATTGCGCCAATTTTGCCAATCAAAACGTGGTAGAAATTTTGGTTCGTCCAACTTACATTCGGAAAGATTTTCCGGAAACGCACCGCTCGCGAAAATAAAATTTCTCCAGTCGGACAGGTTAATAATTTTCTGAGCCCAATTAATAGATTGTATATATTTACCTCCTAGTTCCCGAATTTCTTTAAGATCGATAAGTAAATCAATACTATTTTTGTTTAATCTGAAGTCCTTCAAAAAGACTTCAATTTTTTTATTTAGCGTTTCAACATCGGAAAGATCGGATTGAGTTATCCTTAAACAAAGCCCATTGTTTGACTTTTCCGTCACCGATATAAAAGATTTTTTAAGATTCGTGTCGTCGTTAAGATTAATAACTGGAATAATCTTCAAGTCTTTTGAAACCCCAGCGGATATAATTTCGTTCAAGCTGTCAATTTTCAGCTGATCCCCGTCATATAAAAGCGTGAAGTCGACAAATATAGGCCTGGTTCCCCAACATTGCAGTATTTCATCAGGAATTTCTTTAATTCGTTTTTCTTTAAATTTATGCACAATCTCGGCCGATCGCTCGTCTAGAGATTTTTTTACGCTGTTCTCCTTATCAATTTTTTTAAAAAATGACACTGTTGGCATAACTAACTCAATAAGAGGAGTTAGCAGCTTCTTTTCCTGATCTCCTAAGGCTTGCAACGCGGCTTGCTCAGCTCGTTTCCATTTTAGAATTGGTACGTAATGTTTCTTATTCATAGCTTTATTTATTGCCCCACTTTATTTCTGGGAAATATTTTCGAACCTGTTCTTTATTGATGATACTGTTTAGATAAACCCACTTGCCACCCTCATATCTTATTTTGCCGGCGATTATGGCAATATTCACTCCCAACTCCTTCGCCAAACTGTTTGCCGCCAAAGAAGAAGGAATTAATTTTGCAGGACTGATCTCCCATTTATCCGAAGGCACCAAAGCCTCGCTTGCCAATTTATCGGCTTCTTTTTCTTTCTCGCCTATGTCCAGGCCTTTAATATCTTCTAACTCATCAAAGAAAAAAGAAATGCCTTGATTGTAGTGCAGTGCGATATGAGCCAATTCATGCATCAGTGAAAACCAAAAATTATCTAGCGTACCAAGTCTTAAAGTTAAACCAATTATTGGATTATCTTTGTTGGCAAATATGGCCGCACCATTTAAATATGTTTTTTGAAAATGCGGTTCAATTACTAAAATTATTCCGTGATTCTTTAAATATTCCTGTACTAAAATTGGGCTTTTATCTTTTACGCTCAATTTTGCTAGTTCTCTCATGAAGGCGAGATCAACAGTGCCAGCTGTATATTTTTTTGATACTTTTACTTTTTTGGCCTTTTGGATTACACGGCCAGCCCATGCAGAAAGAGCATGCTTATCGGTAAGCGGCGAGGAACGATAGTTTGATTTACGCAACATTCCTACGGCTTGCACTGGTGCGCCAACAGAAATAAAGAAACTTTTAAGTAGCTCGGCTTTACTAGTTTTCTTCAGTGATTCATTTTCAAAATATCCTCGTTTACCCATTTCTATTACCAAATGATCATCCCATTTTTGATATTCAGAGTCTCCACTGATATTTTCGGACTGTTTTATTAAAACTTCGGCCGGGATACCAAGACCCTCTGATAAAGTGCGAATCATTTCAACAGTTAATTGGCGTTTTCTGGAAAGGATTTCCGATACACGGCTACGGCTACCGATATAAGGAATCAAATCTGCTGGTTTAAGATCGGCTTGTTCCATTCTGAATTTAATTGCTTCAATCGGATCGGGCAATGATTTAGGAAACGCTTTAGATTCATAATCTTTAAGTAAAGCAGTAAGTAAACTTAATTGTTCGCCTTCCACTGAATCGGGATTTGGATCAACACCAATTAACTCCTCTACTAATTTGAGGGCTTCTTGATAGTCTTGTTCGGTTTTTATAACTTTAATTTTGCTCATATTTTTTACTAACGTAAATTCCAATTATTGTATTCTTTATGCGTGCCGACCTTTTTAATTAATACAATCTGATTTTTATAATTGACCTTAACCAACAACCTATACCGATTTCCACAAATATCAAAAACTACTTGTTGGTCTTTTATAATGCTGGCCTTAGGATATCTACCCTTAAGTTCATGGGGAGTATTCCACCGTGCCAGCTCGACTTCTGCTTCCCACGACTCAAGCTGTGATCGAGCGTCGGCATGCTTTTCTACAAAGTCGCGCAATAATTGTTTGCCTAATAAATTCATATTTTGCCGTTGGCTCAACCTTTATTTTAGTTAGTGTTCCCATATTGGGAATATTACTCCGAGTAGAATAAAAAGTCAATACCCTGATTTATCCACAGATGCCCCCTATTAAAAACGGTGCCGCTTGAGCACCGCCTAGATCAAAAGATTAAAATCCTTATTAAATTTATTTCGATAATTCAACGTCCAGTGCGGAACGGAAATTGACGATCTTCCCTTCTCGGATACTTTGGAAATACGCATTGAAATCAGTAGGAGTAAGAAAGTTGAATTTATACTGTATACTGCAACTTCTTTTATTTTTCTGTAAATAGTTATTAATTCTTTCGAAATGCGTTAACGCATACTCATTTTTCTTTTTATTTTCCACCGATGGATCATTGATCTCTTCGTCATCTTTAATTTCGACTACCAAAACTAAACCGTCAGTTTTTATAAAAAAATCTGGACTGAACTTTCCGCGCTTCTCCCGCTGATTCTTGTCTCATCCGGGTCGAATCGAAAAAACGGACGGTTAAAATCTGCCGAAACAGGCTCTAATAAAGAGAAAAGCCGAGCTTTTAACTCGGCAAATCCCATGTGGCTCCCGGGGTCGGATTCGAACCGACGACCAATTGGTTAACAGCCAACTGCGCTACCGCTGCGCTACCCGGGAATTATATATCAATTTTTTAATAAATTGCCTGCCTTGATAACTTTTTAATTGCTTTTCTCTTATAAGGGCTGCCGATCTATCTGATATTTCTTCGCTATAAACTAATTCCCAGGAACCATCAAAACGAGACGTATAAGATTTCCTAAATGTTTTATTATTATGCAAAATCAAACGCTCATCCAAATTATTTGTTTGGCCTATATATATTTTATCACTCTGCTGATTGTAGATAGCATATACAAAATACATAAAGCCAACTGCGCTACCTCCGCCAGCTGGCGGAGCGCTACCCGGGAATATTTAATTGTTAAATACAGAGCTATTATAGCAAAGACAATTAGCTTGTCAACTCTAAAAATCCCGTAATTTCTTAACTGCTTCTTGTTTTTTAATCTTCTCTAGAGCTTTAGCTTCAATCTGACGGATACGCTCACGGGTCACTTCAAATTCTTGGCCAACCTCCTCTAGAGTATGAGAAACGCCGTCGGCCAAACCGAAGCGCATTTCTAAAATCTTTTGTTCTCTGGGGGTTCGAGTGGCAATAACTTCTTTGACATAATCTTTAAGCAGTTCCAGAGCCGCTACTCGGTCCGGCGTCATATTCTTAACATCTTCAATGAAGTCCTCCAAGGTTGAATCATCGTCATCGTCACCAACTGATGTTTCCAAGGAAATCGTGTCTTGGGAAATCTTCATGACATGACGAATCTTATCCAAATCTTCGCCCATTTCGGCGGCAATATCTTCCGGCATTGGTTCGCGGCCGAGGTCTTGAATCAATTGGCGCTGCACTTGCTGGAACTTATTAATCGTTTCCACCATATGCACCGGAATACGGATGGTCCGCGATTGATCAGCCAGTGACCGGGTAATCGCTTGACGAATCCACCAAGTGGCATAAGTGGAAAACTTATACCCCTTACGGTATTCAAACTTTTCGACCGCTCGAAATAAGCCGATATTACCCTCTTGGATCAAGTCCAATAGGCTTAAGCCACGCGTGCCGCTAAATTTCTTAGCAATGGACACCACCAAACGCAAGTTGGCTTCAATCAAGCGACGCTCGGCTTCGCGATCACCACGCTCTTTGCGTCGAGCCAATTCTACTTCTTCGGCTGTCGTCAATAACGGCACTTTGCCGATTTCTTTCAAATACATCTGGACGGAATCAGCCGATAACTCGGAGATATCAAACTTTTTAATGTCTTTAATTTCACCCAGTACCGAACGCATCATTTCTTCCTTCTTAACTTTCTCGGCGCCGGTTTCCAAATACCCCTCCCCGGTCTCGACAACCTTGATACTGTTGCGTTGCAATTCTTCTAAAATCAATTCGTAGTCATAAACATAGTCTTCCAGCTTGGGTAACAAATAGAGCAACTCTGTTTCAGTCACAAAACCGCGCGGCCGCACCCGGCTAATCAGCGCCTGAATCTGTTGTTCAGTCGGACCTAGCGCCGGCTTATCTTTCTTGAAATGCTTATCGGCCCGCGGCGCTGCTTTAGCTGTCTTCTTAACCTTATCGGTCGGCAAAGTGGACGGCGTAAAATCGGCCGTCTGTTCTTGGATAATCTCGCCAAGGCTGACCGAGTTGGCTGGTTTCTTTTTAGTCATGAAAAAATTTAATTATCCAGAGCTCTTAGGGCTTGGCTTAATTCTTCAGCCTCACCCATTAAGATATTAATTTCTAATTCGCGCTTATCGTCGCTCAAGGTTGTGTCCTTTTCCAATCCGGCAATCTGCCGACTAATTGCCACTAGACGATACTGCCAATATTCCCGCTGGATTAGTCTAGTTAATTTTGGCAATTCAATCAGGGCTTGCTCAATCGCCGCTTCGGCTAAATCCTTGTCGGCTAACAAAAATAGACTATTCAAGTAGTCTCCTGGCTGATCGGCCGGCCACCAAGCTAATAAATCATTATAATCCAGATTATCGCCAGCTGTTAAGCGCTTTTTATTATAATAGACAATCAGGTTTTTGTAAATCTGCCCGGCTGCCGAATTTAACAGCTCCGGCTCCAGCCATTGGCTAGCGTTGTCCAACAAACTAGGAAATTTTATCAGCCAGGCTAAGAATAAATCAGCTGGATCATTCTTAATTGATTTTTGAATCGGCTGGCTGGCGGCTGGCTGGCTGGCGGCTGGCTGGCTGGCTGGCAAACTGGCGTAAAGCAGCTGTACTTCAATACGCAAAATCTGGGCCAATTCTTTCAACCAATAATCACGCTCCACGACATCTGACAATTTACTAATTAAAGTTAAAAAGCGTTTGGTGGCCGTCTTGCGACTGTCAACCTTATCAGCAATCAGTTGCGGCCGAAGTAATTGGAAATAATACTCCATAATCGGCGGGGCGGCGGCCACTAAATCCGGCCAATCTTGACTGTGTTGGCGCAAAAACTCGTCCGGATCTTTACCGGCTGGCAAGCGCAAAACTCGGATATTCATATTAGCCTGGCTAGCCAAGGCGATCGCCCGATCAGCCGCCAGCGCACCGGCCTGATCCATATCAAAAGCCAAAACTAAGTTCTCAGTATAGCGCTTGAATAATTTTAAATGATCTTCAGTTAAAGCCGTGCCCGAAGTAGCTACGACATTCTTAAAGCCCTGCTGATGAGCCATAACACAGTCCATTTGCCCTTCAACCACTACCGCGCAACCAGCCTCTTTAATCGCCGTCTTGGCCCGCCACAAACCGAACAGCTGCTTGCTTTTATCATAAATCAAATTCTGCGGACTATTGATATACTTGCCAGCCTTACCGTCATCCAGTTGCGGCAAAACCCGGGCCGAAAAACCCAGCAAATTGCCATTGACATCATGCCAAGGAAACATAATCCGACCGCGGAAACGATCATAAAAACGCTGGCCGGTAGCCGCTTGGCTATTGAGCCCGGCTAATAATAATTCATTTTCAGTATAGCTTTGCCGTTTTAGATGGTCACTGAGCATTTGCCAATCATTAGGCGCCCAGCCGATTTGCCAATAATCAATAGTCTCATCAGTTAAATGCCGCTCCTCTTTGAGATATTTTAAAGCAGCGGCCGCCAGCTGATTATTAGCTGTCAATTGCTTCTGGTAAAAAACTCCAGCCGCGGCCAAAGCATCTAATAAGCGATTACGCCGCGAGTTATCTTGCCCCTTATAATCAGTTAACTGTATCCCCGCTTTTGGCGCTAAGAGACGCAAGGCTTCGGGGAAAGTCAAGCCTTCCATCTCCATAACGAAACTGAAAATATCCCCGCCCTTGCCGCAGCCGAAACAATGCCAAATCTGCTTATCCGGCGACACCATTAACGAGGCCGTCTTTTCTTGATGAAACGGACACTTAGCCTTAAAATTACCGCCGGCCGGCTGTAATTTGATATATTCACCCAAGACATCGGCAACATTAAGGCGAGCCTTGATTTCGTCGCTGGGATTAACCATGATTGAATAATTGTTGTAAGCGAGCAGCTTCGGCCGCCACCACCGGACCGTCATATTCGCCATTATGGCGCGCTTGACCACCATAGCCGGGCTGCTTTTGATCTAAATGCAGATTAATCACCGCCTGCTGTCCTTGATCTTCAATATAGGCATGAAAGCGCGGATAAGGTGAACGGCCGAAAGTCCGGATAAAGCTATCGTCACCGGAACGGCTCGGCAGATAAGCATAACCAGCCTGCCGCATCAGCTGCGGCCAGGTCATTGTCGGATGGCTGGCATTGAGATGAATTTTCATAGTGTGCCCCCAGAGGGAATCGAACCCCCATCGCAAGCTCCGGAAGCTTATGTTTTATCCATTAAA
>CAYNWZ010000018.1:0-14553 GCA_964401085.1 uncultured Gammaproteobacteria bacterium | reverse complement strand
ATACTTAGCATTATCATCAGTTAAAATGGTGTTGATATTGTCTAGCGCAATCTTGGCGGCTAATATCTTGTCGCCAAAAATAATCAAGCCAGAACTGCGGCTATTGCTAATATTTTGCTGACCGATTCGCTGAGTATTGGTTAGATTGGTCTGGGCCGTGGCTACCGCTTGCTCCTGAATAGTTGGCGTATCGGCCGCGCTGGAATTAAGATCATTAACCGACTTTTCGGCTTGTTTAATGTTTTCGGCTGCCGTTTTCTTAACTTTATCTAGCTCGGTCTGAGCCATTCGCTGACTACTGACCGCCTGGTCAACGCTGGACCGATTAACCGCTATTGCTTGCTGGCTAGCCCCAGACAATAACTTATTAAGATTGGCTTGAGCAATCTGCAAGCCAGCCTCGGCTTCGCTTTTACGTAACAATAGCGAGCTATAATCTAACTCAGCCAATAGCTGTCCGGCGCTTACCTTATCGCCAATCTTGATCGGCAGATTACTAATCCGACCGGCGGATAAAAAATTAAGCGCCAATTCTTTGACTGGTTTAACTGTGCCAGTCAGGCTGACGGTTTGCTTTAATGGTCCGGTTTCGGCCGCCACCGTAGTATATTGTGGCTGGTTTTTCTTTCGCCCCTGCCAAACAACCAAGCCAATAATGGCGACAATAATCACACCCAAAATAATCAACCAAATCTTCTGACGTTTTTTCATAAAAAATTTATTCTCCCAATTATCTATATAATATTTTATTATATCAAATATCTGTCTCGCAAAGCAATCAATAAAAAACCCCGGGCTACCACCGGGGAAAATTTTAGACAAACAGCGCCACTAGAGCTTTTTTGACCGGCAGGTAGCAATAATGAAATGCCTGATCTTGCTCAAAGGGCCATTGTTTTTGATAAACTCTGGCCAAACAACAACTGATCTTAGGACAATTGATGCAACAATTATCCCAAATTATATGGTTAATTTCCTCCCAAGAAATAATATAATCTCTGGGTAACCACTCAGCTATTATTTGGCTTAAAATCTTTTCTTGCGCCGATCCAGATTGGACTTCTTGCCAACGGCAGTCAAACAAGGTCTTCCAGGCTAGTTTCTTGTTGACAGTGCCGAATAAGTCTTCTGGAGTTATTAACACTTGGGCGCAAATTTCTTCTGGTAGAAGATTAGAAAACAGAGTATGCCAGGCATCATGAATCCGCCACGGCACTTTTTTGAGATTGGCCTTGGACGAGTCACCGCCCCGAGAGCGCGGGATCAGGTGATGCACGGTTGACTTATTGCCATTACTCAAAGCAATCCTCCTTTTATCTTAATTAATAGTTACAAGGTGCTATCCCTAAGATAAAACTTTGACCATCTTTTGTAAACCCAATAAAAACTGACTAATATTGAAATAAATTTATACAGCTCTAAAACAATTGCTTGTTCGCTGCCATTTTTTTATCTATAATAATATAATCAATCCACTTAAGCGCTTTATGCTCTATTCTTATTTATTTTTATCATTAGCGGTAATTTCTGGGGCTTCATTGGTCGGCATAATCAGCCTACGCTGGTCGGCCGACAAAATGGGTAAAATCAATTTCTGGCTCATCAGCATTGCCGCTGGATCACTAATCGGCGACAGCTTCTTGCATCTATTGCCAGAAGCCATGGAGAACCAAACTAGTCTTGCACCCTGGCTATGCTTGACTGGCGGACTATTGGGATTCTTTGTTTTAGAAAAAATAATCCATTGGCGCCATTGCCATATTCCAACCTCCAGCCAACATCCGCACCCGCTGGGAACGATGAATCTGATTGGAGATTTCCTACACAACTTTCTAGACGGTCTAGTTTTGGCTAATGCCTTCTTGGTTAGTCCAATACTGGGGCTAACGGCCGCTATCGCCATCTTTATCCATGAAATTCCTCAAGAAATCAGCGACTTCGGCATTCTGCTTCATGCTGGCTATTCTCGGATCAAAGCAATCAGGCTTAACTTCTTGTCATCTTTATCGGCTTTTATGGGAGCTATTGTGGCCATTATCTTGAGCCAGGATTGGCAGCCAACCAATTTACTGGCCTTTACGGCCGGCAATTTTATTTATATTGCTGCCGCTGATCTGTTTCCCGAAATGCAAAAAGAAACTACTTGGCAAAAATCCAGCCGCCAGTTGGTCGGCTTATTAATCGGCTTAACGATTATGCTATTAATGAAAATCTTTTTAGAATAAAACTATGGAATTAAACTATCAGTTGGTTAAAAATAACCCGAAAATCAATGGCTTTATTCGAGCCACTGAAAAATATATTGGCGAACTGGGATATACTGACCATGGCTTTCGCCATTTAACAATTGTCGCCGATCGAGCCAAAAAATTAGCCCGCGAATTGGGCTTAACTGCCCAAGAGCAAGAACTGGCTGCCGTGTCTGGTTATTGTCACGACCTCGGCAATTTTATGGGCCGCGATATGCACCATTATTGGTCGGCCTTGTTATTATCGCAAATTCTCTTGCCACATGTTGAGCAAACTACTGACCTGGCTAAAGTTTTGCAAGCCATTGTTAACCATGACAATAACGACTTGGGAACTAGTAACACTATTGCGGCTGTTTTAGTTATTGCCGACAAATCAGATGTTCACCGTAGTCGAGTTAAACAAAAAAGTCTCCGCAAAATTAAGGAAGACATTCATGATCGGGTCAACTATGCTGTTAATGACAATGATTTATTAATCAATCGCAAAACCAAAGAAATCACCCTAAAACTAACCATTGATACCAGCTGGGTTGATCCACTAGCCTATTTCCAAATATTTATTGAGCGCATGACTGCCTGTCAAAAGGCCGCCAAAGTATTTGATTATAAGTTCGTCTTAATTATCAATAACTTCCGCTTCTAGTCGTCAGGCCAACCCCGGCCACAGATTAACAACATTACCCTTTGAGCCCACCAGCCAAATCTCCAAGAAACCGCTACCTGATAATAATCGGAGATTTTTGTTTTGCCACAACTTTAGTTTATCAGTCGCAATAGATCCGGAAAAATCTAGCAACAAAAACAGGTCGGCTTTCTGTTCTGGTGAATAAAGTCCTTTTTTGCGCTGAATGGCCACTGTCAAAGAATCAAATCTAGCCTTGGTAATCTGTAGCCGCAGCGGCCGCCCCGCCTCTTTGTCACGATAGGCGTAAACGTCCACTTCGCTTGGAAAATAATTAGCTTTCAGACAGCAATAGCCAGTCTGATTGACTTGATTATAAGCTGCTAGCCAGCGCCGAGCGCAATCCAACTCGGTAATCTTTTGCCGATCATTATGGCTATTGACGATTAGGCGTTGGCCATCGTTTTTATTTGGTGCCAGTAAACGCATGGGTTAAATTAGAAATAACCGCCCAAGCTACAAAGGCTGTGATTATCCGCCAAGTAATGCCAACAATCAATTGCCATTCGGTCGGACTAAAACTGACTACTACCATAAGAACACTACAAAAACAATAAATACACTAATTATCGTTGGAATTAACGCCAACTGGAGTAATAATATTCTCGCCGGCTGGATAATCTAAACTACCTTTCTCTAGGTTAAATATTAGGCGGTAGCCACTAGTCGCTGAACCACTATAACCATAAGGCTGTCTAGTCTTAGGATCGCTGGGCATTGGTGCCAGATAAGAACGGCCGCTTGAGCCGATAAATGATTGTTGCGGAGCAGGCAATTGCTCCGGGTAACCGCCCTCGGTATCTTTATAAAGCTCTAGTGCTTGGCGAATATTATGAATATCGGCCAGGCGACGCGTGTCGCGCCCCTTAGCCCGAGCGCTTTCTAAAGAGACATAGGCTAATGTCGAAATTATCGCGATGATAAAAATAACCACTAATAGCTCCAACAAAGTAAAGGCCGAACGAACGCGGCAGAATAATTGTCTCATAGGTGATAATTATATTAACAATGGCATTATAGCTAAAAAATAATTTATCGCCAAATATTTAATCAATTGACAATCATCACCGATGATAATAAAATAAAACCAGTCAAACTATTGCCAGCAGCTGCCAAGATGTTGGCATTTTTTCAAGGTAATAATGCTCAATCAGACCGGTAAGGGGCACCCCCCTCGCTGATTGGGCACTCCCTTGAAGCGTTTGGCAATAGTTTGACCACTTGGGGTGTCCCTTTTTGGTAGAGAAAATAAAAAATACCGACTTAGCGGTATTTTATTTTTATCAAAATTAATTAACGGCGGCCCGGCCTATGACCATTAAAGGGCGGATTAATTAGAGGTCGGGGCTTCCCGAAAAAACCTTCACCACCACGCAACGGAAAAAATTCTCGGGCCTCAAACTGATAGTCAGCAATCTTTCTCCCCCAAAGACCGATTGGCCGTCTGGAAACCGAACTAAAATCAGGTACTAACCGCCCACCTGGCGCTTGAAGGCGGCTGATATCCACTTGCCAAACCTGCCCTCGACGATCAGCTAAAAGCCAGTCCTGGCTATCGTTATCTTGGCCGATAATAACGCCAGCTAGGCGACCATGATCAGTGTCTGACCAAAAACCAACTTGCGGATTAATAACATATTCGTAAAATGGCAAACGACGCCCCAAAATATTATCAATCGTTCCAACAAAACCATTAGAAAATAGAGCGAAACCAGAGACTAAGCTAAGTGATAGAATAACTCCACCGACTAACCACGGTGAATGACGATAGCCGCGATTGGTGTTTTTGACATTGATATAGGTCCAATAAATTAAACTAGCGGTAACAACAATCCAAAATAAGGGCACTGACAACAAGAACAATTCAGCTGGACTGGCTCCAGCGCGCCGATGCAGGCTTGCTGTTCCGCCCTGAAAAAAATAAATCAAAAGCGCTGAAGATATGGCGCCAAGCGCCAGGGCAACTGTTCCCAATAGCCAAAAACTTAAATTTTTTAAAACAAATAGCCACTGCGGCCGCGGATGAATCCGACGATGCTCAATCTGTTCCATGATTTCCTGTTCAAAATCGTTTTCTTTAATCATATGTCTATTTATAATATTTTCTTAAGATCAATGACTTTTTTTAATTCCAGCTTAGCCCGATTGAGCATTGATCCAACTGTTCCCAGGGGTTTTCTGATAATATCAGAAATTTCTTGATAATCCTTTTCCTCAATATATTTAAGGATTAGAATATCTCTATATTTAGATTTTAATCTATATAAACCATCCGACACCGCTTTGGCAATATTCTTTTTATCTTGCTGATCAGCTAAATTAAAATCAGCTACCAATTGTCCAGTCAACTGCTCATCCAAAACAACAGTATGACCTTCTGGTCTGGAAGCTAGCCGGCGATAACGACTGATTACTTGATTTCTGGTGATAGCATAAATCCAAGAAGAAAATTTCATCTGGTGGTTAAAGCTGTTGAGATTTAAGTAGACCTTTAAAAAAACATCCTGTAATAAATCTTCAGCATCATCATCGCTGATATTGGTTAATCTTTGTATGTAGTTAAACAATTTGATCTTATAACGAGCCGTAATAACGACAAAAACATTGCGATCTTGTATTATTAACGGAATCAACTGCTCGTCAGACAATTCGTTCAGACTATCTTGATGAATAACCTCAGCCATTAGATAGATATTTATCTAAATTATATGATCGGCTGTCCGTCAGCGATCCGACCAAGAATCCCCCAGCTAACCGTCTTGACCGCCGAAAAAACAAAGCCGTAACGCAAGAATACTTGCTGATTAACAATCGGCATCTTGCGATTATTGACCACCAAATAAATCGTTCCGCCATTGGGCGATTTAGCCAATGTGTAATTTTTAATCGGGCACTGCAGCGTTAATTCTTTAGAATGCTTGACGGCATCGCCGTCGCGATAATTTCTCAAATTGCCGTCGCGGTCAATAACAATATCACGAGCCGAGTAATTTAAATACTTAAACACTGACCAGTTGGCAATCGGCCGTTTATACTGGCCATCAATAACATAGACAGTATTGCCGTCGGCCGGCTTAACTGCTTGGCCATCATGATAAACACCCCAATAGGCCAAGCCTTCGCTATACTGCTTAAAATATTTCTCCTCGATTGACTTCGCTGTTTTCTGATCATAACCACGGCTGGATAAACTATTATTATTAAGCTTGATCTTGGTGTTATTGTATAGATAATAATACTCTCGCTGATATTCTAAAATATTGCCGCTTTGAAAAAACTGACGCAGATAATCAGCGGTCATCGGCGCCGTTTTTAAGCTATAAACTTGACTCTCAAAATTCTTGTGATTGAGCTCGCTCCACATTTTAATTTTGAAGAAATAGACGGTATTGGGTTGCAAGTTGGCTAGTTCAGCCCGGTGGCTGAGCTGATGGTTGTTAGACACCCGGACTGACTGCCATAAATTGTTAGCCTCAGTCCCATAGATTATTTCCGACGTGGCCAAGACATTGCTATCCCAGCTGACCACCGCCCTCTCAGTCAATGCCGGCGCCTGGTTACTGCTTTCAGGAATCAAATTATTAATCTTAATCTGATCATAATTGCGATAGCTGTCGGTTTTAAAATCACCGCTCCGTTCGGCAGTATTTCCATCTTCATCTTTAGCCAAAATCCGAAAACTATATTTATTGCCAGCGTTTAAATCATTGATGATGATTAGATGATCATAGCGTAAGTCATAATTTGACCAGTGCCGGTCCAATGTAGCGGCTTCTAAGCCGTAGTCCATGTTGATGCGAGTCGGCTCGTCGGTTAAAAAATAAAGAGCGGCGGCAGTGTCAGTCGTTTGGACAACCTTTAAGCCACTAACCTGAGGAATGGTCGTGTCTTTCATGTCCTTAGTATTAAAATACTGGACGAATGATTCACTGCGCTGGCCAGACTGATCAAAGGCGATAATCCGATAATAATAGTCAGTCTTTTTCTTTAGGCCGGTCAAGTCGGCTTGATGGCTGGTCTTATATTCAATATTGCCAAGATGCTTATCCAGCTTATCACTACTCTGGCCAAAATAAACATCAGTCTTGGCTGGCTGACTGGTATTCCAGGTTATCTGAACTCGCCCATTATCTGGGACCCCGGTTGCAATATTACTGATGGTTACTTGGGCGCTAGCCTTGCTGGCAGTTAGACAGCCGACGGCTATCAAGCCAGCAAGAGCAAAAAGCGCTATATTTTTATTATTCATTGGTTTTTTGATAATTAAACAAAAAAGATTGTTTAAATGGTTGGACTAACGAATCTATGTCTGAGATAATCGTTGATTCATCATTATCAAAGAACCCACCCGAGCTCCAATTATTGGTTCCAAAAATAACTGTCTGATCATCTATCAATAGCATGTGGTGATGCAAGAATGAGTTTAGATCATCTTGACCGGACAAATCTTTAACTTCCTGATTACGACGATGGTCGGTAACTATTTCTAACTTATTAAATAGCGATTTAGTCATCATCTTGTTAACCGAATATTCTCCAAGCCAATTAGTGTCATCGACAATCAGGGTGACCGGAAGACGGCGAGCAATTGTTCGCATCGCATGGGCCAGATCACGATCAGTAAAATTCCAAATCATGCCCTTGAGGCTATTTTTAGCTCCGTATACCAAATCAATCATCCGATTTCTCAATCCGCGATTCCGAGTCTGCGGCCCAAACCAAACCTCCAAAAAGCCATCAGCGTATTGGAATCTATCTACTAGATAGTCACCGGTTAATATTTTTTTGCGGCCGTAATTATCGCTAGTTAGCCGATCGATTTCCCGTCCAAAAGAATCAACGAGCTCGGGCCTTTGGCTGATCAATAAAAAGCTAGGATCATATTTATCCTGCAGTTTAGTAAAATTATATGAACCAAATAGTAGCTGACCAGTCGATTGACCCCTGTCAATAACCACGAATTTATGGTGCATATAACCATGATCAATCTTAAGATCAATTCGCCGAATATTGTTTGGCAAATTACTAAATAACTGATCGTGAAATTGACTTTTGTTAGCATCTAAGACTAGGGTGGTCCTAACCCCCCTGCTGGCAGCTCGATAAATAGCTTCTTTAATGTCTTGATCATCAAAAGAATAAACCGCTAGTTCAATGGTGGCCTGCGAATTGTCAATCGCCGCAATTACCAACTGGGATAGCCTATTCTGCCCCAACTGATCATTAAAATAAAGCTGCCCAGAGAATGGCTCTTTAATCCGCAGAACCGGCTCAGAAAAAACGAATGGACTAATAAATCGGCGAGCTTGCGGTTTTAGCAAGACAGCCAAAACAAATAAAACGATTAACAACAAGGCCGGCAACAGAAACCTGATTATTCTGTTATTCGCCCTTTTGGCTGATTTCTTGCGGTTTAATGACATAGCGCTGGTGATATTCTAAAAAATTATTATCCTGTCCAGAAAAACAAAGCAAGACACTGTCTGATAGCTGCTGATTGATAATATTTAATATATTTATTATATCATGATAGCCCAAATCTAACCAAAAATTATCTACAACTATCAGCGACGATCGATTAATTAAACAATGGGCCGCTTGTAGAGCAAAAAGTCGAAGATTATTGCCAATTGCTCTGACTGGACAATTTAAATTACCGTCAGGCGCCACCAAGCTCTTAATCAGAGGTTGATTTTCCAAAACCACCAAAACCTTTTCAATATCAGTCAAGGAAATTTCTTGTTTATCGCGACCCAACAAAAACTCCACCAAAGTCTTGTCAGTCATCGTCAAGGCTTGATCAATTAAATAGGCGCCACCGAAAGATTCCTGCCATTGTCGATAACTAAGACGCTGACCATCCAGGGCCACATGAATAGCTTTAGGTAGGCAAGCCTCTTGACCAGCGAACAGGCGCGCTAAGCTGGTTTTTCCGGACAAGTTTGAACCAATAAATAAAACTCGCTGACCTGTCTCGAAAGAAAAATTTAAACGCCGGTAATGTTTACTTTGCTTAAAAATCTTGGTTTTAGGAGAAGAAAAAGAAATCCTCTGATTGATTTTGAATACATTTGGTAATTTTGGCGGAATGGTTGACTTAACAATCGTCAAAGATAGACCCAGTCTGGCCGGAAACCAATAAAGACCAATCCGCAACGCCTCGTTAGCCAGTCTAGATAAATAAATTATTAAAAACAACCACAAAAAACTATGACCGTCGGTCAAGCTAATGTTCGGTAATAATTTGTCAGAATTAATTTTTAAAAAACTGGCTATCAGTAATAAAATGACAAACAGCAACCGCGAGCTGGCCTTTAACCAAATATCACGGCGGATACGAAAATAAGAATCAATAGCCACTAATTGATCGAAACGCTTTGTGACCACCCCCTCCTGATGAAATGTTTTCAGAAATTCTTTATCACTCAGGCTAACATCTAGATATTGAATCAATTTAGAATAAAAAGTCACTTCCTGAGAAATATACCGGCGAGCCGTAAAGTAGCCGGCCGCGGCAACCATACCGGAAAAAATAATTAAGAAACAACCGACCAACCACCAGGCTAGCCCCAACCAATAGGCCAATAAAATAGCCATCGAAAAACCGACTAACCAACGAATGATGCCAAAAAAAGAATTGGTTACCCCCATGGAAACCAAAGGAAGCTGATAATATATCTTGGCCAACAGGCTGGATTTATGCCTAGTTCGACTCTTTGATAGTGGCCGACTTAGCTGGGAGCACAAAAGCCGACGGCGAATACTGTTAGCCAAAAGTACCGAAAACGTTTTCTCTTGACGCAGCGCCCAATAGACAACTAGAGCAAAAACTATGGCTAGTAGACTAAAGATTAACCAAAATTTACTATCCTGATAATTTGACCAACCCAACCAAAAGCGGCTAACCGCTATCAGGGCGGCCTCAATAATGCCTTGGAAAAATAGCAAAATAATCAAAAAGACAACCAGCCGTCGCTGTTTCTTAAAAAACTTCAATAAATAAGCTAGCTGCCAACGCTCCAGCCGAAAACTGGCACCGTCTTCGGCCTGTTGACGAGCCATTCTTAATAGTCTAGCCTGCTGCTTAATATTCTCCATGATGAAAATGCCAATAAATTTGATAAGGCGATTTAATGCCTAATTGACGAAGCTGATTAACGGCCAGTCGTCGATGGCGCGGCGTATAAGAACCATATAAAAATTTAACTATAATTTTGAAAAATTCTTCGGATAAGTGACGAATTTGTTGATAATCATTAATTTGCGGTTTGGCGGCTAATAATCGACTGAATTGATAATTATAGTTACTGGACAAAGAAGCCATCTTTTTTCTAAGAAGGTTTTGTTTTAATTTATAATCACGGCCCTGCCAAGATAAAATGCCCTTCCAACCAGTAATTATCTTGTCCATAAAAAATGATTCGAGACCGATGCGCCCATTGATAAACTGATAGCCCAAAAAATTAAAAGACCCATCGGCCGAACCGAAATATATTTTGTCTTCATTCAACAATAGCCCCAATGATAACAAATCACCAAGCAGATTATTTTGGACGACAGCTAACCGATCAGGTTGATTGTCCAAGATGGCAATATCATCGCCAACCCTGACGTAAAAATTAACCTGCCGCTGATATTTAAGATCTACATCATTGAGATACAAATTGGCAAATAGAGCTACTAGCGGGACCCCTTGAACCAACCCCCTAACCGGTTTCTCAATTACCCCTTGACGGTATATTAAATTGCCAATAAATAATTTTAATAAACTAATGAGCTGTTGATCAACAAAAACTCTTTCAAGCTGGTCAATCAGGATATCATAATCAATCTGCTCGGAATAATTTTTGAGATCCAAGATTAATGCTTGGTCTTTAGAAAAAACTCGACGATAATTACGGCAGAATTGTTTAGCCGCCAAATAGGGTGGCCGACCTGGACGATAAGAAAATAGTCGCTCCGAAAAACAACCATCAAGCTGGGGCAAAATTACTCGATAAATAGCTTGCGCTTTAATACGCTCACGAATATTGTAAATAAAAATCTCCCGATAACTATCCGGTTTATTCTTCTTGGGAATCTTAATTGATAAAGCCGGCTCAATCGGTTGTCCAGACAATAATTCCTGCTGACATTCCGCCAACAACTGATGGCTGGTTATTTCATGATCGCGCAAAAAATAACCATCTAGGCCATGATAGCGCCAATTCTTACGATCACTGACAAAAAGATCAACAACCTCTAAATAGGCCCGCTCAATATTAACTAAGCTGGTTATCTCATCTACCATCATATTCTTTAGAATCACCCCCAGGATAGCTAGCGACTGAACGCTAACTATAATTTAAATCCAAATGATGGCCGTTCTTGGGCTTACCCCCCAAGACGGCCTTTCCCGTAAGGGAATTGGAACCGCCAGCTTAAAAAGACTAGGCCGATATCAACGGCGATATAATTAGTCCAATCTAACGATTATTGATATCCCCACAAGGGGTTGTGGGAGTGATTCTGAAAAATACCTGTTTATTATAACAAAAACAAACAATAATTTCCACTAGACAGCCTAGCTCTGAGAGCCGAACATCTAGCTAGCCAATAGTTAATCTGCGACTCTATATAATTTCTTTTATCAGTGGCCGATACATATCCAACGCCCTATCCATAACCAGCTCGCCCCTACTTACTTCGTCACAATATTCAATCGGCGCGCCGTTAATAATAGCTAGCGGCTGACTTTCGTCGCCTTCTCCCATGCATAAGGCTGCGGCTGTCGCTAAACTATCGGCAACATCAACTTTAGAAAATCTAAACGGTCGGCCAAATAGATCAGTCTGACCGCCATAGTCCTTGAGACCAATAAACCCAGCATAACCCAAAGCTACCGCTATAACTCCGGCTCGCAGTGGCAGACAATGACTATCGGTAATAATAACACCCAGCTCTTTAATCCGATATTTACCCTGAAAATAATCTCTAATCGATTCAGCCACCAGAAAACTATCATCAGGCAGCAGAACCATTTGACCGTTGGCATTGCTTTCATCAATGCCGGCATTGGCCATAAACAGTCCGTCTTTAATAGTCAAATAAACCTGGTCGGTTGCTATCGCCAGCTGACTTTCTTGCCGGATAAGTCGCTCTTTGGTCAAGCTGTCCATCATCGGCACGACTCGATTCTGAGATAAGGCCACTATTTTGGAGGTAATTACCAAGACACTCCGCTCTTGGATATCTAAAAAATACTGCTCTAAAAAATTTAACAAATTATCACCGACCTTAAAAGTCTTAGTTTTAATTGGCTTGACTTCCATGTTTTAATAATTTAATTCCCAAATAGGATAGGGGGGTATACAACAAACCCATCAAAACCTTGTAGAGCCACCAAGGGATAGTGATTAAGATAATCGTCTTTAATGAATAGACGCCGACAAAAGCCACTAGCATAAAAATTAAGCTATCCAATAGCTGCGACCACAGGTTAGAAAGATTGGATTGCAGCCAGAAGGCCTTGCCGCGCAGTAGTTTCTTAATAAGAAAAAAGACAAAAACATCTTGATAGCCAGCCACCACAAAGGCCATCAAAGAAGCGATAGATAATCTGACCGAAACTTGAAAAACTTGAGCGTAGCCCGACTGTATCCAGGCGCCATCGGCTGACCAGGGCATAGCCATTGATAAGGCCGAATAACCAATAAACAAAGCAGTGGTTAAAAAACCAGCTTTAACAAAACTTTTAGCCAAAGCGCGACCGTAAACCTGACCAATAACATCAGTGGTTAAAAAAACGAAGGGAAAGAAAAAAACCGAAACCGACAAATGAGTGCCGAATAAAAATGGCATCAATTTAAGACCAAGAGTGTTGGACGCCACTAAGGCGGTTAGATAAAAAGCTAAAGCAATGATAATTTTATTATCAATCTTCGGATTAATCATAATCAATAAATAATTAACTTCCAACTACGGCTGAAACAATTCTTCCGGTTGAAAAACAACAGTTTTTACTTCTGGAAATTGCCGCACCACCGCCTCCAGCTGCTGCCGTAAAATAGCTACTCGGCAAGACCCCCCAGAGGTCTTGTTATTCGGGTCGGCTAATTGGACAATTAAGTTGCCATCACGCAATGCTAAATCAACTAAGGAAACACCGGCTAACGGAAATTCACTGGTTAAGCCAGCGGCCTTGTCCGCTTCGGATAATGGATTATTTAAGAATGCCTGTAAAGTATCTTTAATGGGTGAAATTGACACTGGCAGCTGGCGATTAATGGCAACTAACCCCTGCTGACTGCAGCGGATATTGCCTTGTTCGTCTTTATCTTTAGCAGCATCGTAATAATAAAATTTAACCGTCCGCTCCGCCCCAACAGCCAAATCGGTTGCATTAGAGAACTGGATCGGTATTCTTACCTCGGCGTCATGTTCAGGTAATCCAGATGGATTGTCTTTGGCTAAAACAATAAAGCCGCTACTGGTTGCCGGTTGAGAAAAACTAATCGTCGCCTGAAACGGAACCAACTCCTCAGTCATCCAATTGTTCCGTGCTTGAGCTGGGGCTTGACCCAAGACTTGCCCGCTAGCATCAACTATTTTTACTGGAAAAGATGCCTCAAAAAACCACTGACCGCGCGCCTGACCGCTAATAACAACCGGGCTGATTATGCTCGCTCCGGCCGGTGGGCTATCGACGACTACCTGATTATTATTTACTAAATCTTCAGTGATCAAGGGCTGGCTAGAGCCACCCACAATCCAAATAGCTAGAGCCGTGGCGGCGATTACTAATAGTAATATTAAACCAATAATAATCCGCTTCATAAAATTACTTATTAGAACTCGGCATTCTTCGGCGTTCGTGGAAATGGAATAACATCGCGAATATTGGCCATGCCAGTCAAATACATAATCGCCCGCTCAAAACCCAAGCCAAAACCAGCATGCTTAACTGAGCCATATTTTCTGGTATCCAAATACCACCAATAGTCCTCCAGCTTCATGCCTAATTCTTTAATCCGCGCTTCGAGCACTTCCAAACGCTCCTCTCTTTGGCTGCCGCCGATAATTTCCCCAATTCCTGGCACTAGCAGATCCATCGCCGCAACTGTTTTACCATCATCGTTTTGGCGCATATAGAAAGCCTTAATATCTTTGGGGTAATCAGTAATAAAAACCGGCTGACCAAAAATCTTCTCAGTGATATAGCGTTCATGTTCGGTCTGTAAATCAATCCCCCAAGCCACTGGATAATTAAACTTCTCACCGCTTTCTAGTAACAAATCAATAGCTTTGGTATAAGTTAAACGGACAAAATCGGCCGCCAGGACTTTTTGCAATCTCTCTAACAGTCCATTATCAACAAACTTGTTAAAGAATTCCATCTCCTCTGGTAATTCATCTAAGACACGCTGGATTAAATATTTAATCATTTTTTCGGCTAAATCCATGTTGTCGGATAAATCAGCAAAGGCCATTTCCGGCTCCATCATCCAAAACTCACAGGCATGTCTGGTGGTATTGGAATTCTCAGCTCGAAAAGTCGGACCAAAGGTATAAACTCGGCTGAGTCCGGCAATTAAAGTTTCCGCCTCTAACTGGCCGCTAACGGTCAGCCCCACTTTCCTG
>CAYNWZ010000017.1:0-17338 GCA_964401085.1 uncultured Gammaproteobacteria bacterium | reverse complement strand
AATTTAAAATCTTAAACAGAAACGCCGATTAATAACTGGGGGCCTTAAAAACTTGCGCCCTCGATATCGGCAGGCCGCGCAACATAACTCGGCCGACTAAATAACGCCGATTAAGCGGACCAAAAAAACGGGAATCACGCGAATGGGCTCGGTTATCGCCCAAAACAAAAAATTCATCAGGACCAAGAGTCAATTCGTTGCTGTCTAGGGCAAAAGTTTGATCAGTGCTTGGTAAATAAGTTTCGTTAACTTTAGTCCATTCATTAGTGGACTTATCTAAGAGATAAATATCCCCCTGATCCATCTTTAAGGTTTCGCCAGGTAAGCCAATAATCCGCTTGATAAAATATTCACGCGGATCTTGCGGATAACGAAAAACAACCACTTCACCGCGCTGCGGCGCCTGAAAACGATAGCTTATTTCATCAATTAACAGATACTCCTTATCATAAAAATTAGGCTCCATGGAAGCGCCCTTAACATAAAACGGGCAAACGATAAACAACCGTATCGGCAAAACGATAGCCAAAGCCAAAAGACCGACCTTAGCCACCTCCAACAAGGAAATTCCCCACAAACGGAGGCGAGCTTTAAAATTATAAGTAAATATCATATTTTATTTAATGTTATTAAAAACAACAATTGGCTTTTAATGAAAATCTTGGCCTTAATATAGCACCGAATCAAGCTAATGGTCAAGTTGCCAAAGTAGAAAAAATCTTCTATACTGCAAGTGGTTTTGCCCCAGCCAAAACCATTTTTTGTCATAAATACCGCCAACTATGCCCAATCAAAATAATGATAGCCAAGATATTCTCGCCGAGCTGCTTGATGATCAACCAGATTATTCAACTGAATTCCGGCCACCAATGCCGACTAACCGAGTTAGCGAGCCAATTAGAATAGCGGTTGAGCCGCCCAGTAATCGACCGCGACCAACTAGCAATTGGAGCAATGAACGATCAACAGTCGGACTGCAATCATCAGCTATTGAAAGGCCGCGACCGCGCAAAAAGCGCTTCAGTTGCCTATTTTTAGTGCTGAGCATTGCGTTATTGGCTTATCTGGGCTGGCGGGTTTGGCCAGCCACTCAAAGTGGTGGAGCTGCCAATAGCCAGGGTTTTTCTTTTTGGAAAAGCCTGTCTCTGTTGACTAAATTCAAATTGGGCGTCAGCCAAAGAACGATTCTAAAAGGCGAAGATCAGGATCGTATCAACTTTGTCCTACTCGGCGTGGGTGGCAAAAATCATGACGGCGGCATGCTAGCCGACACCATTATGGTTGCTAGCTTCCAGCCATCAACCCATAAGGTGGTGATGATGTCTATTCCCCGCGACCTAACCGTGCCGATGACCGGTTACGGTTGGCGCAAAATCAATAGCGCCAATTCTCTAGCTGAAGCTAAAGATCCTGGCAGCGGCGGCCAAGCCACGGCTGATCTAATCAGCGAAATTCTAGAAATGCCGATTCATTATTACCTGCGGGTCGATTTTGACGGCTTTATTAAAATTATTGACGACCTGGGCGGCATTGAAGTAGAAGTAGAAAACACCCTAGATGATTACCGCTACCCGATAATGGGCCGTGAAGACAACCCCGATTATTATAGTCGTTTTGAACATTTACACATTGACGCTGGCCGCCAAGCCATGGATGGCGAGTTAGCCCTTAAATACGCCCGATCGCGTCACGGCGTCGGCGTTGAGGGTTCTGATTTTGCCCGCTCCAAACGCCAACAAAAAATATTAGAAGCGGTCAAGGACAAACTATTCAGTGCCAATACCCTATTCAAGCCCAAGCTGATTATGAATGTTATTGGTGATGCCGAAGATCATGTCACCACCAACCTACAACCCGATGAACTAGTAAGTGTCTGGCAGCTAGCCAAGGATGTCAATCAAAGCCAAATTACTAGCATCACCTTGGATAATGGACCAAACGGCCTGTTACGCGATGTTATCGGCACTGACGGTGCCTACATTTTAACGCCAGTGACCGGAGATTTCAGCCAAATTATTACTAAATTTAACGAATCATTGGCGGCGACTACTCCAGCAGCTATTACTAGCGCCAGCCCAACAACAAAAACCACAGCCACAGTGGCCACGGTCAGCCCGGAAAGCCTGCCGGACAAAGCCGAGGCTAAGCTGGATATCCGCAATAGCACGACCATCAACGGTCTAGCCGGCCGAACCAAAACCAGATTGCAGCAATATGGCTTTACCGTAACCAATACTAGCAATACTCAACACAAGAATCTGGCGCAAACCACTATTTATGACCTAACCTATGGCGCCAAGCCAGCTGATCTGGCTTTGTTGCAAAATAAAACCAAGGCAGTTATCGCCGCTGATATTCCTGAATGGTTGGCCACAGAAACCAGTCAATTAATTAAACAGAATCCCAATATTGCCCAGCCAGACTTCATTCTGCTGCTCGGGCTTGATTATTCTAATAACCCCTAAGATTATGCCGCCGATGAAACCAAGCCAAGTTATTATTTTCGGCCGGACTAATGTCGGCAAATCAACCCTGTTTAATCGCTTGGTCGGTTCACCGCGGGCGCTAGTGGCCGACATTGATCACACTACCCGCGATGCCAACCAGCACACCATTAGCTGGAACCGACGCCGCTTGGAATTAGTTGACACTGCTGGTTTGAATGAACTGATGTATTTGACGATGAGTCAAAAAAAATCCAAGCAATTAACCGAACTAGAAGAAAAAATTCAATATCAGACTGGGCAATTATTAAAAGAGGCCGCCGTGGTCCTTTTTATGGTTGACGGCCAAGCTGGATTATTGCCACAAGACCGCGAACTGGCTTTAGCCTGCAAAAAATTACTACCCAAAGAAACCCCAATTCTACTGGTTATTAACAAGATTGATAGCCCGCGTCACCGAGAAAAAATCAGTGAATTTTACACTTTGGGTTGGGGTGAGCCGTGGCCGGTTAGCGCCGCCACTGGTATGGGTACTGGCGATTTATTAGATGAGATTGTCAAACAAATCGGCCGCCAACGCCGACGAAACGCCAATAATAAATTGCCCGCACCCAGCGACCCAGCGCTAGACAGCAACACCGAAACCACAACCGCCGAACTAGAAATAATTGCCTATACTGAAAAACCTGACTATAAAGTCTGCTTATTGGGCAAACCGAATGTTGGCAAGTCCAGTCTGCTCAACGCTTTACTGGGCTACAACCGCGTCTTGGTCAGCGCTATCCCCCACACCACCCGCGAACCGCAGGACACTTTTATTAAATACCGCGATAAAATTATTCAAATAGTTGATACCGCCGGTATCGCCCGCAAAGATCCAGGCAAGAAAAAAGCCTTAGAAAAAATCGGCATGGCTAAGAGCCTGCAGCGACTCAATCAAGCTGACATTGCCATTTTACTGGTGGACATCAGTGAGCCGATCAGCCACCAAGAAGCCAGCCTGGCTGAAGAAATCATTAACCGCAAAAAGAGTTTGATTGTTGCCGCCAACAAATGGGATAAAGTAGAAGAGCGCGATACCGTTAAATTCACTGAAGATATTTATCATCGCTTACCATTTATCGGTTTTGCGCCGATTACTTTTGTCTCGGCCAAAACTAAATCAAAAGTCCAAAAAATACTAGACTTAATTATTGAAGTTGGCGCCCAGCGGTCAATCAGCTTAAGCAAAAGCCAGCTTGATCATTTTTTATCCAGAATTGTTAAGCATCATCGCCCAGCCAAAGGTAAAGGCTTAAAACATCCCCACATCTACAGTTTTATCCAAACCGAAACTGGCCCACCTTGTTTTACAGCCACCATCGGCATCAAAGACAATTTACATTTCTCTTACCTGCGCTTTATTCAAAACCAATTACGCCACACTTACGGCTTTGTCGGCACACCGATTAGCATCCATGTCGCCCGCGGCCGCCAAATCAATCCTCAACACAAGAGCAATCATTAAATGCTATGAAAAAAGTTATCGTTGGACTTGGCAATCCCGGCACTAAATACGCTAGAACCCGCCATAATGCCGGCTGGCTATTACTTGACCGCTTGGCTGCTGAGTTGACGACCGATAGCGGACAAAAAATCAGCTGGCGAACAAGAAAAGACTGGTCAGCCGAAATAGCTGAATTTGGTGACACTCTACTGGTCAAGCCGCAGACAATGATGAACAATTCTGGTCGAACAGTCCGGGCTATCTTAGATTATTACAACCTGCTAGCTGAAGACTTGACCAATATCCTGCTAGTTGTCCATGATGAGCTCGATTTGCCAGCCGGCACCACTCGCTGGTCCGCTGACAGCCGAGCGGCCGGTCATAACGGCGTCCAGTCAATTATTGATCATCTCGGCACCCAAAAATTCAGCCGCTATCGTTTCGGCATTCAGCCGGTTGAAAAACCAGTCGACACGATTAATTACGTTTTAAAAAATTTCTCAGATGCTGAGATGAAAAAACTTAATGAAATTTACTTAACGGAAGTAAATGAGTTTATTAATGGTTAACGACATCTGAACTCACTCAATTTGTCAGTAACATCCAACAAAACAACAGCATCATTATGATATGGGGTTATTAAATCGGGATATTTGATAGCCTGCTTAATCATATGTGGCGCTATTGATGCTTCAGCAAACTTAAGCAAATAATCTAATTTATTGCTTAGAACAACTGGACAATCTTTAGACAAAGTAATCATGACCTTGCCATGAAACTTCATTATATAAAAAGGCCAGGTTGAACAATCAAAAGGCCTAATATTATAAATCAAGCACTTATATTCCTGGCTATTGTAAAAGGGACAAATATATTTAGCAGCTGCTCTTTTACCAGAAATATTAACAAGAACTACTTTCCAGAGTTTGCCAACTTTTACAAACTTAACATCATGAAATTTGTTTAAAATATCTTGTTTTTCCTCTTCGGTGAACATTGGCGAATCAAAAGAATCGTTTTCACTGAATTTGCAGCAATCCCTACAGGACATGCAGTCGGCCGATTGTAAAACTGGATCTAATAGTTTTTGACTGGCTTGATTATTTTTTTTCATAAATTTAATTTTTCCACAATAATTTTTTTATTTTCCCAGGGTTATCAAGATCGGCAGGAAAGTCATGATACGAAACAACTTGTTTACCGCGCTCAAAGACTACTACGCCAGTCTTTTTATTCCATGATATAATATTTTCCCTCCTAACCTTGCCAATAGGAGTGTCCAAAACCAAACGAAAAGAATTTATCCAAGAAGGATATTGCCTGTTGAGCTTATCAATTACTGCAAAAACTCTTTCTAGCGGCATCCTAAAAGAGGCTCCATAGTTGATTGGATCTGGTATAAATATGCTTAATTGCCTCACTCCTAACTGATCTATCTTTTCCAATAACTTAGCTAGCACTTCTTCATGGTCGTTGATATTACGTAATATTGGGAATTGATTATACATTCTAACGCCAAAACCACCTATAAAATCAATCTTTTTCTCCACTTTATTACAAATCTCATAGGGATGAGCAATATGAAAAACTAGACGCACCTGATACTTTTTCAGCACAGAACATAGCTTTTTATTAAAGATATCTGGACAATAAACAATAGACCGCGTGTGTACTCTAAAGTTAATTTTACCAATATCTTTGGTGATACGCTCCAATATTCTTTCCAGCCTATCTGATCCCAATAGCAAAGGATCTCCGCCAGAAAAAATAACTTCTCTAATCTTATTGTGTTTCTTTATGTATTTGACAATCTTGCCCATACTGTTTTCAATAGACTGACAATCGCTTAATTGTCCTTCTGAAAGTAGCTGGGTACGAAAACAATACTGGCAGTGCCCAAAACATTGTTCTGATAATAATAGTAGTACTCTATCATCATATTTCTGTATCAAAAAGTTGCCTAAGTTCTTTGGCATATTATTTTTATCACGAACGTAATCGGGCGTTTCTCCAACTACGCTTAAGCTAACCTTTTCTTTCGTTGGGAAAGAGCACCGATATAAGGGGCCATCAATACCAATTTTAGCTATTTCTGCTTTAATTTTTAAGTTATAAAAATTAGTTACTTTAATAGGTAGGGCCCCGTTCGTTTTGACTAAATCATCATACAAAGAAAATGTTTTATAACTTTTAACGTTCATACAATTTATAGCTTGGTAGATTTAAAAGCATTATCCACTTTATCACTGCTTCATTTTCTAGGGCAACTTGTTGCCATGCAAATAGAATTTCATCATAGAGCTTGTCCAGTTTGTTTTTATTCAGTTCTTTTTCTTGAATTATAGGGCAACGCTCGTCAGCAATTAGAACTAACTTTTTGTTTATATAAGCTGGAGCGAAAGGATATGATCGACAATCTAGGGTTTTATAGTTTTTATGTTCACTACATTTGGACTGATCAATTTTTCTAGCGTCACAGAATCCTAATAATCCACCATTAAAATCTTCAGATACCAACTTAATATGGTCACACATTGAGCTACTCTGACCATCTAATTCCCCAGGATAAATCAACAAGTAATTACCAGGGTTGATTTCCCCACTACAACCTGGATCTTGCTGACAACACTTATATTGGCATATCTTAGAATAATAACAGCATCCATCTATCAAGCCAAAAGAGGTCTGGTTATTCATACAATTAGACTATTTCATGCAAAATTTTCAAATAGCTTTCATATCGCTGTTGATCAATCAAACCTTGATTAACCGCATCCTTAACTACACAACCATTTTCAACGTCATGAAGGCAGTCTGAGAATTTACAACCATGAGAATATTGAGCAATCTCATCAAAATACAATTCCAATTCTTGCTTGGTTATATTGGCCATCTCCAATGATCTAATACCTGGAGTATCAATAATAAAAGAATCATCAGACCAAGGAATCAGATCTGAAGATGTAGTGGTGTGTTTTCCTTTACCCGTCTTTTCTCCCACTTCACCAACCCTTAGGTCAAGCTGCGGCAAAATGGAGTTGATGAGTGATGATTTACCTACCCCGCTATTACCAACCAAAACAACTGTTTTTTGACTTATAATGTTCTTCAACTCTTCAATGCCTTGCCCGGTTTCGGTTGATGTTTCAATAACCCTGATACCTATGTTCTTATAGGCCGACAACACATTTTCATTCTCTATTCCAAGGTCAGCCTTATTGACACAAATAACTGGCTCAATATCCCCATATTGAATAAGGATTAAGTATCTATCAATAAATCTAGGGTGAAGCGGTGGATTCTTAGCAGCCACAACAATCACGGCAAGATCAATATTCGCTGCAATTACTTGCTCATTTTTAGTGTTATCACCACCCCATCTGGTTGAGTCCCTTCTTAGCCTGGTTAATGTAGTTTTTCTCTCAATTAAATGGTCAACAAAATACTTATCATTTCTAACCTTGATGGTCACATAATCACCAACCGCCAAAGTTTCACCTAACTTAATAGGCAATCCTTGATCAATAAGACAATCATATGGCCGACCATCTAATAAAACTCTGATTCTGCCCATCGATAAACCAGAAATGATACCATATTCATTTCTTTCCATTTTCTCGACTGGAATGATAAAAGAAGCTTTGGCATCCTCAAACCTTCTATCACCAATCTTTGGTTCAAAGTGTTTGGCTTTGGCTCTTTCCTTCTTTTCTAAGGCCTTTTTACTTTCACGCCATTGCCAACCCTTTAAATGACCTCCTGAAGAACGATCCTTCTTTTTGCCACCAAAATCAACACCTCGTCCCTCTTCTGACATCATTTTTTTCATAAGTTCTTTGATTTCATCTTCCCGTCCTGGTGACCCTGTTCCATCTGTAGAGTCGCCTGGTTTGTTTTCATTATCCTTTCTATCACCACAGGAACCTTGATTGTCCTTGTTTTTAAAAAAATAATCTTCTATGCCCATATTCAGTATATTTAAAATTAATTAAAATTATACCCCATATATCGCTTAAGATTTTTTTTCATGGAATGATGTAAAATATGCAACACCACTTTGTCAAAAGAGTATCCGCTCATCTCTGCAGCCACAACAAACTCTCCTTGAGGATGTAGGCTGACTTGCCCATTAACTTCTAAGAGATAAACATTCCCATTTTTATCTATTCTAAAATCAATTTTGGCATAGCTTTTTATATCAAACACCTTAGCCAATTTGGTTACAATATTAACTAATTTATCCCTTAGCGCTTTAGATAGCATCTGTCCCCGAGCGATGCTAACCATATTATCATCGGTTGTTTTTAAGCTCCAATCATATATCTCTTTCTCTGGATAACTTACTACCGCCGGACCAAGCGCCCCGAGCCCATCAACATAAATCATGCTAACATCAACACCTTCTATAAACTCTTCTATTATAGCAACTTTATTATACTTTTTAAAAAATAGTCTCAGCTGTTTTAATAATTCTATCTGGTTCTCAACGATAGATGTTGGCAATATACCCATGCTAGAGCCTTCGTAGTTTGGCTTTACAATAATAGGATATTTCATCTTATTATTAATCTCTGAGTGATTAGTCAGCTCAGAGACTATATACCCGCTTGGCACCAGAATTCCTGACACTTGAGCCAACTTCTTGGTTAAATACTTATTCTGGAAAATAAATAAGTTATTAACATCTGGACCAGTATATTTAAATCCAAGCTGATCATATAGCGCCGGATAAAAAGCCTCTCTACCCGAGCCCGCATACCCCTCAGCAACACTAAAAATGATGTCTGGTTTATATTTTTCTAGCATTGAAATCCAAGTGGGATAATTCCTGTCGCCCTCAATACATTTGACCGTACCCGCCTTTCTTAAGGTTTTCTTTAAGGCATTAATGGTAATATCCAAATCAAATTCGGCCTCATAATCAAACTGGCCTCGATTAAGATTATAAACTAGGGCTATTTTCATATTTCTTAAAACCAAAAGCTAAAAAATTAAATAAAATTTCACAGCCGCTAATTGATGTTTGGCCAGCTTGATCAAACTTAGGATTGATTTCAACCATATCAAAACCAATTACTCTAACTTGGTTTAGACTTCTAACGGCCGTAACGGCATCAACCATAGAGAGACCATTATATTTGGGAGTTCCGGTTCCGCTTACTTGTGAAGCATCAATGCTATCTATATCAAACGACACATAAACAGAGCCATCAGTGTCTTTAATTTTATTAAAAATCTCTTTCATCACCGTATTAATACCCAATTCTTTTACATCTCTGGACGAAAATACATTTATCTTCTTGTCTTTAACATAATCAAGCCACTCCTTATCAACTATGCCGCGCGCGCCTATGCAAAATATATTTTCAGGATTAATAAAACCATCTTCAACCAATTTTCTAATGACATTACCGTGCCATAAATCAGGCAAAGTAATATACTGTCTTTCAACATCTAGATGAGCGTCAAAATATATTAAAAATAATTTGTCTTTATCCACCCCTTTGGTACAACCGACAAAAGATGAATATAAAACAGAGTGATCCCCGCCCATAACAATAGGTAGGGCCCCCCTTCTGACTTTTGAAACTGTTGAAACTATCTCCTGGCTATTACGAATAGGGTCGGTCGGATAAATATTAATATCACCAAGATCGGCTATTTTTAGGTTATTAGACTGTAATAAACTCCTAGTGTCAAAATCATAATATTCTAGCCCATCAACTCTATCCCAAAAAGAATATTCTCTTATCATTCTTGGAGAATATTTAGCCCCCAATCTATATGACGCCCCATAATCAATTGGCACCCCTATAAAAACAGCATCGTAATCGCCCGACTCAGATATTGATATATAGTCAGACCCCATAAATGTGGGGATACCAGCATAGGTGTATTCTTCAAAGTTTTTCATATTAGATAATATTTTCTGTTAAAAAACTATAGTTTTGAGGATTGGATAATTTATTCTTTTTTATCCAACTATCATTAAAGATTGTGTCAGTATATTTTTCTCCGCCGTCAGGAATAATCACAACGATTCTGCCCTGTCCTCCGCTTTTACTAGCTATTTTAATTGCGTTAAAAACGACACCGCCAGCTGATCCGCCAATCATTATGCCTTTGTTCTTAGCCAAATAACGACAAGTATCAAAGGCTTCTTGGTCGGTAGCATAGCAGTTTTCGTCAATGACACTAAAATCAATTATTTGCGGAATATCTGCCCCGGCTGGATTCCCTGTTCCTGATTGAAAATATGGCCCGCCTGGACCGCCAAATATAATTGACCCAATGGGCTCAACAGCCACAATCTTTATTCTTTTATTTCTTCTTTTTATACCAATGGCTGTACCACACAACGAACCGCCAGTTCCTATAGCGCCTAATAGATAATCGAACTCAGGCACTTCATTTAAAATCTCCTCAGCCATCGTGTCTATATAGCTATCCCGATTACTAAAATTATCGGCTTGAGCTGAAAAAAAAGAACCAGATATTTTTTGACTAATTTCCTCTGCTAATCTTTCACGCTCTGCCACAGCCACTTCATTTTTAGCGTATTTACCTTTAATATAGACAATCTTACCCCCATAAGCCTTAATTATACTAATTTTTTCTTTGGCGGCATGATGATCAACTATCGCAATGAATTTATATCCTCTTATAGCTGAAATTAAAGCCAGTCCAATAGCGGTATTGCCTGAAGAAGACTCAACAATTGTCCCACTTGGTTTTAGCAGACCTTTCTCTTCAGCCTCTAGTATCATATTTAGAGCCATTCTATCCTTCATGCTCCCGCCTGGGTTATACATTTCCATTTTTAAGTATAACTCCCATCCATTCTTGAGTTTCAGCCGCAAAATTGGTGTGCCGCCGATCATGGATGGCACATCACTATAAATCATATTTTTTTATTTTTAGATAATTGAATTTTTTATCATCACATATTGTCCAGCCATTATCTCCCTGAATGGCTGAGAACTTAGCTGGCAAGGGGATGCCATGAAACTGTGACTCATTGGAATCCATCTGATAGCCAGCTGTGTTAATAAACACTAAAAGATCGCCAGCGACTGGATTATTTAGCTTAACCCGATGCCAAGAAAGCATATCTTGTTCCAAGCACAAATTACCACACACCGGTCCAATAACTGTTTTTCTCTTAGTCAATTCTTTGTTTTTTTTAATTAAAATTGGATCAACCAAAAAATCAGAATTAAACCACTGTTCAGATAAATGGTTTATATTACCATCAACGAATATTAAGTCTTCATCCTTTATTTTCTTTATCCCAACTATTTTCATTAAAGTTATACCACACTGATTCAATAAAGATCTACCTGCCTCAACTACCAGTTTAATACCCAGGCTATTTATGGCATCTCTGACTAATAGGCCGTTATAGGATGATTTTAATATCTTGTCTAAAAAAATTTCTCCACTATGCTTACTATAATAAGGGTAAAAATCAGTGATTTTTTTAGAATTAAAAAATATTTCGGCGACACAGCCAGACTTTTTAATCTCAAGAAAGCGATGCCAGTCATTTTGACTGATATAATTAACAGTATATCCTCCGCCTATATCAATGATATCAGCCTTAAATCCATAGGAACGGGCAATCTTAATCTGATCAAGAACACAAGCCAATACTTTAACTCTCTCATCAACAGAATAATTATTAAGATGGAAAGAAAATCCCAAAAGATCAAAATTATTATTTTTAATCATTTTAAAGGCAAGGCCTAGCTTGTTCACAGGAATCCCAAACTTGCTTACATTCTCATCAGAAAAATTGATTCTAACGATTATTCGTGGTGCTCTTTTCTTGCTGCTAGTACTACAAATATTGCTAAGCAGATCTATTTCAACAAGATCATCTATAGAAACAATACTGTTGCTTCTAATGGCTAGTGATAAAAAATCAAAACTTTTAATTGGTCCCGAAGCTATTATATCTTCCCCCTTTGGGCCATATTTTAGAGCTTCCTTAAGCTCATAAAGAGAGGATGCTTCAACGCCAATCTGGCTATGTGCTGCTACGCCTAAAAATGTGCTAGCCTTATTAGCTTTGCAGGCAAAATATATCTTACCTTGAATGTGGTTATTTTCTAGTACTTTTTGAAACTTGGCTATGTTGGAGGTAAAAACTTCTGGAAATAAAATATGTGAAGGAGATTTAAAAGAGAACAAATCAAAGGCTTTGTCTTTAAAAACTTGACTTAAAAAGTCTTTTACGGCGGCATTCGTCTTTGGTTTAAAACTTATTAAATTATTTTTTCGCATTACCTTTGCTTATAATAATCGTTTTAAAGGTGAACTAACTATTCTAACGAATAACCTAAATAAAAGCAACTTAAAAATTGCCAAGACTAGTCCAAAATATAGTGATATTATTAATAATCGATCTTCATCTTCTCTCGAACCTGTTCCATCGTTTGACGGGCACGCTGACGAGCCTTAGAAGTGCCGTCACGAACAATGTCGCGGACTTTGGGCATATCACCGGCATAACGGCGGCGGCGTTCTTGGAGCGGCGCTAAATAGGCAATCATCTTATCGGCTAAACAGCGTTTACAGTCAACACAACCCAGACGACCAGACTTACATTCCTTAGCAATTTCTTTAGCTTCGGCGGCATTAAAAATCTGCTGATAACCAAAAACCGGACAAATCTGCGGATGACCGGGGTCATCTTTGCGAATCTTCTGCGGATCAGTCTTGGCCGCCTTAACTTTCTTCTCAATAATCGCCGGTTCATCGGCAATATAAATAGCATTGCCTAGGCTTTTGCTCATCTTGGCATTGCCATCCAAACCGGACAGCCGCGGAAAGTCACCAAGCAAGGCCTTGGGTTCGGGAAAAATCCGGCCATAAATACTATTAAACTTACGAGCAATTTCACGGGTCTGTTCCAGCATCGGCTCCTGATCTTGACCAACTGGCACTAAGTCAGCTTGGAAGGTTAAGATATCAGCCGCTTGGCTGATTGGATAGCCCAAAAAACCATAAGTTACTCCGCCCTTAAATACTTCTTTTTTTTGTTCTAGTTCGGTCTTAACCGTTGGATTACGCTCTAGGCGAGCCAAAGTTACTAAATTGGAAAAGAAAACCGTTAATTCAGCGATTTCTGGGACCATTGATTGAATAAACATCGTCGCCTGCTGCGGATCTACTCCAGCCGCCAGATTATCTAAAACCACTTCATAGACATTATCGCGCACTTTATCAGGCTGATTAAAATTATCGGTCAAGGCCTGAACATCAGCCACCATGATATAGGTATCATAATCGGCTTGCAATTTGGCCCGATTAAGCAATGAGCCGAATAGATGACCAATATGCAATTGACCAGTTGGCCGATCGCCAGTAAGAATAGTTTTCATAAACCGGCTACCTAAGCTGCTTTATCCAAGCGCAGCTCTTTCTTCTCTTTATAATTAAACAAATCTTTCAGCCCAACGCTAACCGCCGTGGCCACTGGAATAGCAATCACCGCGCCAGCGACGCCACCAATCTTGTAACCAATCAATAGGACAACGATACTGGTAATCGGATTAACATTGGCCGCTCGCTTCATAATCTGCGGCACCAACACATTGTTTTCTAATTGTTGAATGATCAAATACATAACGACAACCACCAAAGCTAGCCGCGGCGACTGTGTCAGAGCTAAAAGCACGGCTGGCACGCCGCCCAAAACCGGCCCCAGATAGGGAATCGCCTCGGTAATGCCGGCCATTAAAGCCAACAACAAAGCGTATTTAACACCCAAGATTGACAAACCCAAATAGGTCAAGAGAAAGATTGACAGACAAAGAATCAATTGGCCCCTGAGCCAATAACCAATCTGCAGCTGCATACGGCCGACTAAATTGATGGCATAAGCCTGATTGCGAGCTGGGGTCAGCGACCAAACAATCTTTTTAATGGCATTTTCTTCTACCACCATGTAAAAAGTCAAAACCATGATTAGAAAAACCGAAAATAGCCCATTGAAAGCGCCATAAACAGCGCTAACCACCTGCAATGTCCAGCCGGACAAGGTGGTGGCCAGATTATCTAGATTATTCTGAAAATTGTCAGCCAAACCGTAATGACCAAAAGTCCGGCGCAGATTATCCAAAAAATCAGATAACTTGTTGAAGTAATAGGGAAAATTGTTAGCCAGATCAGTCGCCTCCTTGACCAAAATCGGCACCATCACATAAATCATCGCCGCCACTAGGCCAATAACGATCAAATAAATCATGGTAATACTCAAAGCTCGCGGCCACTTGCGGCGCTGTAAAAAATCAACCCACGGATCAAAAGCGCTGGCAAAAATCAGGGCAACAAAAACCAGGGCCAATACTTCTTTAACTAAAAAAGCTAAATAGAGCAGCAATAAAATAGCTACCGTTTTAACAATAGTGGCGGTGGTGATATTAATACGTAACGATTTCGTGGCGACAGTTAATTTCATATTATTCTATTTACAACCAACACCACCATAAGTAAATCTATAAAAATCATAAGTAGTGCCCACACAACCAGCGCTATTAGAATAGCTAGTTCTCCAGGCAATATTTCTATTTTGACCACAAGAGCTGTTGCCAATAGTAACTAGACTAAGCGCTGAGCAGCCATTTAAGGACTGCAATCCATCGCAGCAACCAACCTCATCGGCGTTGGCTAATTTAACTTGCCAAAAATTATACCCACGAGCCTGAGTACATCCAGATCCAACACAACCAGAACCACCGCCAGAGCCACAACAACCACCGATATCAAAACCGGTACAACTTTTATAGTTATACTTACTAATAGTTGTCGGGCTATCACAGGCCTTATTATAATCTGGATTAACAACAACCGACCCATCACAGTCCCAATCATAACCAAAAAGAGCTGGTGTCGTAGTAACTTCATTAGCAAAGGGGGTTGAACGATAAATGGTGTTTCCAGGCATGGCTTGATTGCTATGATCATAGCAATCAGTCGTGCCAATTAAGATATTCCTCCGAGCATAACCGGTCGGCGGAGTTGTGCTGCTAGTTGAGGTCTGAGCACTTAAAGCCGTTGGCAAAGAATAGCGATCGCCATCATTATCGGCGACATATAAATAGCCCTGTTTTAATTGCGACGCCTTGTTGGCAGCTAAAATTAATTGACCAGTCTCAAACTTAACCCTATAGCCAGGTGTCCAAATAAAATTACCAGCAGCTTGAAGATTTAATATTTTACCATCGTCTAAAATAATATCACCATTATCAACCCCATCAGTTGTATTAAGAATAGCGCAAGTGTTGCTAGCCGTATATTCACTGAGACGCCAATCACGACCACCAAGTGGTATATTACATAAATCCGACCAAGTCATGGTCAACTTGTCTTGATTACCGGTGCTATCATAGGCGATAAAATTGGTAAAATAGGTTTTGTCGTGAACATCCTTAACTACCCAAGAACCGGTCCAGACTTCGCGCTGGCCGGCGGCGGCATTAGCCTGGTTGGTTTTTTGCCGGGCTAAATCTCGCTGCTGTTCATCCAGTCGAGCTTGAACTAGTTGATCATTATTGAGAATCTGCAAAGTATTATCCTCAGGGTTAACTGTATAAGGATTGGGATAAGTATCCATAATGCCAACTAAGCCCTCGCGGGTTAGCTCTACATTACCGGTGCCGTTATCGGTTTCGATTTCAGCTACTACCCGTTTAATGCCGTTGGGTGAAGTGACAACAATTCGAAAATTCTGGGTATCGCCAACATGGACATCGAGCGGCTTGATGGAGCCTTCAATAAAGCGAATTGTCGCCGTAGCGGAGCCACCAGAAACTATGAATTCGCTGTCAGTTGGCAACTTGATGGCCGGCTGGACCTGAGCTAGCATCGGACTAACTGAAGTAGCGGTTGGCAAATCAGCCTCGGACTGATTAACTGGTTGCTGATTATTAACTAAATTATCGGCTGGTTCGGTAACTGGACGGCTAAATTGTCCGCTAATAATTAGGGCAACGCTCGAAAGAGCGACTAGCCCGATTAAACCAAACCAAAGTTTGCGTAACATAAAAGATTATTTAGCTAGAGATTAAGTAAATATATTATACCAAAAACTGCCAGGAAAGGAAAATGTTTGACATAAAGCTCAAAATATACTATAATTATATATTCAGATTAAGGCTAGTATTTTAATAACTGAATAAAAATATAAGGAGGTGTCCCATGATGAGGACCCGCAATCTCTTCCTGCTGGCTATCTTCTGGATAGCCATCGTTGTCTCTCTGGCGGCCCAGAATGGGGCACCGCAGCAAATCTGGAGCCAAATTGTCAACTTATTCAACGGTGGTGCCCAGAATAGTTGCAACGTGGTGGTAATAGAGGATAACATTTTCTTTACGACCAATAACTATCAAGGGTTAAAACTAGTTCAAATGAACAAAACCAACCGTCAAATCGGTTGGCAAAGAACTTTCGGTTATAATAGTAATGCTGGATTCGCCCCCCACCAATTGGTGGTCAGCAATGATTACAATTTGGCAGTAGTCGATAGCGGCTTCGTCATCCGTAAAATATCGGCTGAAACCGGCCAAGACATTTGGGTGAGGAGCCTATACGGCTCGCCGGTCCAAATTTGGACCATCCACGCCACATCTGAATTCTTAGTCTGCCGAGGTAACCGTAACGGTCTAACTCTATTAGATTGGCAAACTGGCAGTATAATAAGCCAGCTAGAAACAGCCATCCCCTACTTGACGCCCATGGGAATACATACGGTCATCAGTCAAGACGGACAAAGTCTATATCTATCTGATATTTGTCTGGATGGACAATATTGGAACACTTCATGGAGGGTTACTAAAATAACTCTCTCACCAGACCTGACTAGCTATCAACAAGGCTGGCAAACTAGTGCCATCGTAGATGAAACCTTTCCCAAGGTATCCTTAAGCGGTGACAATTTGTACGTCAATAGCGTACATCTTGATTCCCTTAGTAACACAAAGATGAGGCTACGCCGAATCGATCCAGTTAGCGGCCAGATAATTTGGTCCCAAGACATCGGCACAGCCAATGAGTTTGATGTCCAAGGATTGGTTGAAAACGGCAATAATGTCATAGCCTATGGGCTGCACTATGGTGATTATCGGCCAATACTGGTCAATTATAATTCGGCCGGAGTGCAAACTTGGATATACAGCGCACCATTCCCCGATGGTGGTTTCCCTTATGCAATGTACAAAGATGCTGTTTGGGATGGAAATAATTTGGTGCTAGTGGGACGAGCTTCCTACAGCAACCAAACGGCAATTGAATCAAGGTCTTGGCTATCAACGGTGTCCACCACCGTCGCCAATGATGATCCAATCATCCCGGCCACCCCCGACCCCGAACTCGCCTGCTACCCCAATCCGTTTCGGGGCAGCA
>CAYNWZ010000016.1:0-18077 GCA_964401085.1 uncultured Gammaproteobacteria bacterium | reverse complement strand
TGATAATCAGGCACGACTAACACTTGGCTCTCGGCCGAATATTTTAAGGGCTGCAAAAAACTAACCAGCATGGCCGCAGCCAAAAGGCCAATTAGCCACCACCAGATGATTGATTGCTTATCTTTAATTGTCTGCCACCAAGAATAAGTCATTGCAAATTAATAAAAAATTAGTTGACTAACTAATTTAACATAGTTATCATTTTTTGTCAAGAGCAAAACACCACCCCCGAAGAAGTGGTGTCTCAAAAAACTAAAAATGAACCGCGACTAATTTTTTTTCAGAAAACCAAAGATACTGTCAGCGGCAATCGCCCCCTCGGAGCAAGCCGTAATGATCTGCCGCAAGCCATTGGAATTAGTTGTCGTATCACCGGCCGCCCAGACTCCAGCCACCGTCGTCGCCTGTCCAGCATCAACTATGGCATAACCACGCTCATTAATCTGACCGCCAATCTGCTGTAATAAGCCAGTGGCCGGATCACTGCCAATCTCCACAAACAAACCATCTAGCGCCAATTGGCTGACTTGGTTGTCCAGATTAAGTAATTCAACTCCAGTCAAACGATCATTGCCCAACAACTTATTAATCTTACTATTGGGGTAATGTTTGATATTGACCCGCTTACTAATTTCCTCCAGCCAGCTCGGTTCGGCCGACTTCGGACTATCACCACTATAAAGCCAATAAACTTTTTGGGCAATGTCTGACAGATAGATTGCCGCGGTGGCTGCGCTATTGCCGCCGCCCAAAACGCCAACTATTTTATCCTTAAAAAATGGTCCATCGCAAGTAGCGCAATAGGCCAAGCCCTTACCCAAATATTGCTGTTCATTATCTAGCCCCAGATGGCGGCGTTTGGTGCCAGTCGCCAGTAGGACCGATTTGGTTATTAAAACCTCGCCGTTAGCCAATTTAACCGCAAAATTAGGATATTGCCCGCTAATCTCTACCGCCTCGCTAGCAATAAATTCAGCCCCCAGCTGACGGGCATTGCCCTCAATCTTTTGGGCCAAATCCCAGCCGTTAATATTTGGCTCACTAGGAAAATTGCAAATCTTATGCGCTTCAGTCATCGTGCCGCCGGGCAAACTGCCGATAACCGCGTGCCCAATCTTGTAACGACTGGCGTAAATGGAGGCGGTTAGTCCAGACGGCCCAGCGCCAATAATTAATAGCTCGTAATTCCGACCCTCCATATTAGGCTATCTTGGCCAGAATATCTTGGCGCAAACTATCTTGTTGGCGCATGCCGACAAAATCGGCAATCTCCTGACCAGCTTTAAACAGCTTTAAATTAGGTATTCCTTGAATGCCATATTGAGCAGCTAAAGGCTGATTGATTGGATCATCAACATTAACCTTGGCAATCTTAACCTTCCCGTCCAATTCCACTGCTAAACTGTCTAGAACCGGCGCCATCATCCGGCACGGGCCGCACCACGGCGCCCAAAAATCGACTAAGACTGGCAACTCGCTCTGTAAAACCTCGGCAACAAAATTGCTCGGGTTCAGTTCTAAAACCTGTGACATAAACTATATTTAACTTTATTAGCAAAAACAAAAACAATAATTACTTACGCAGCGCCTGACTAAAGATCTTTTTGACCTCAGGCTTGCTCTTGGTTGTTTTTAAGCAACGATCCAACTGCTCTTCTAAAATCTTTTCCAGTACGGCATCAAGACCAGCCTTGGTCGCCTTGATTTGAGTAATTAAAGCTGAACAATCGTAACGGCCTTTGGCTAGTGTTTTCTTCAAACCGTTGAGCTGGCCAATAATAATGTTTAACCGTTGTTCCGGCGTTCTAGCACCGGCAAAAAAATTGGTTGCCATAATAATTATTTAAGTTTTAAAAGCTTGCTCTTATTTTACACTATACCCCTCTGGGGTGTCAAGAGAGCTGAAATACCACTGCCAAAAATCTCTAGCAATCGGCACCGCGGCATCAGTACTCTCACCACCCTCTTCAACCAAAATCGTTAAAACCATCTTGGGCTGGTCGAACGGCGCGAAACCAGTAAACCAAGAATGAGTCGCTTTACTGCTATCAAATTGGGCCGTGCCTGTTTTGCCGGCCGCCGCTACCGGCAAGCTCTGCAAGCTACGGGCGCTACCGGCTAGCACTGTCTGACGCATCGCCTGGCGCACAATTTGTAAATTATCCGAATTAACCATATTTTGGTTAATAATTTTTGGCGCCATTGTTTGATAAACCGACTCGTCGCTATTTAAAATTTCCTTAACCAATCTTGGCTGATAAATCCGTCCGCCATTAGCAAAAGCCGTCGTATAGTTGGCTACCTGCAGCGGTGTTACCAATAAATAGCCCTGGCCGATGGCTAAATGATAGGTATCACCGATATACCATGGCTCACCGGTTTTTTCTTGCTTCCAAGCAGCTGTTGGAATAAAGCCACTGGCTTCACCGGCTAAATCAATGCCGGTTGGTTTGCCAAGACCAAACAATTTTAAATACTTGACTATCTTTTCTAAGCCCAAACCATTAAATTGTTCATAACCGCCGCCGATATAATAAAAGAAAGTATTAACCGATTCGGCAATCGCTTTAGAGACATCAGTCCAGCCATGACCGCCACCTTTCCAATCGGGAAAAAACCACCGGCTAATTCGCAGACCGCCAGTGCTCATAAAACCGGTGGTGGCCGTAATCACTTTTTCTTGCAGAGCAGCGGCGGCCATAACGATTTTAACCGTTGACCCGGACGGATATTCGCCGCTGACCGCCCGATTGAACATCGGCTTGGCTGGATCATTAATTAGTTTTTGATAAGTTGCCTGATCGATACCGTTAGCAAAATCATTATTATCAAAGCCGGGCTGGTTAACCATGGCCAGGATTGCTCCATTATTCGGATCCATAGCGATCGCTACCGCCTGACGGCTATTAACTCGCTGGAGGTGCTGACGGACCACCTCTTCTAACTTAGCCTGCAAACGACCGTCAATATTTAAAACTAAGTGTCGACCATCTAACGGATTCTGCTGAGCGATTTTTTTCTTTTCATTGCCGACAGCATCAACCTCAATCTGTTTACTGCCGCTCAGGCCGCGTAAATCTTTTTCATAATAAGCCTCCAGACCAACCTTGCCGATATAATCAATCGGCAAATAATTATCAGCCTTATTCTTAGCCAGTTCTTGTTCATTAATCTTGCCAATATAGCCAATAATTAAACTAAGACTGTCTAGCTGGGTTGGCTGGCTAGATGTCCCCAAGAATGAACTAATAGGCAAATAATTGCGCTTATTGCGATTGGTTAAAACAACGCCGGGCAGCTGATGCGACTGAACTGTTAATTGAACCGCTTGATCATAAGTTAAATTGTCACTAACAAAAATTGGCTGATAAAAATCTAACGATCGCGGTGTAATCGCCGCCAACTCCTCTTCTAGTTTTAAGCTAATCTCTTCACCCAATACTTCCGCCAAACGAGCCAAAACCGCCTGCCGGTCTACCGGCTTGCTGGGCAAATTGCTGGGCGTTACATAAACCAAGAAATTAGCCACATTCTGAACTAGCGGCCGCTGTTGGCTATCATAAATCACCCCTCGTTTGGCCTCCAAACGCTCCAGGCGCAAGCGATTACCTTCAGCCAAATTATAATAATAATCGCCGCGATAAAGCTGCAGCCAAATCAAACGAGTTAGCAGTAATAATAACGCCACCAAGCAAACTCGGGAAAAAATATAACCGCGAATATTAGAAAAGTTATGGCTAATGGTTTCACTATTATCAGCTTGGCTCAAGAAAACTTCCTCGGTCCAGCGATGATTAGCCGAAGATAGTCGCAAAATCTTCCGGCGGCGGCTGGTCGCACCCAGATTCTCGGAGAATGGATTGTTAGCATTATCTCGAGCCATAGATTAGCGTCGTTTGAATAAAAATAGCGGATTCAACCGTCGGTCTAACCAATAAATTAAATAGTGGACAATGACCATCACTAGCCAATTAGCCAAAATCGGTCCACCCAAATCAATCCACCAGTTAGTCGGCCAATCACGGCTAATAATGATTCGGCCAAGCCACTGAAAAATTGTGGCAATAATCACCAACCCGGAAAAGGCGGTTAATGATTTATTAGTAAAGAAATTAATCAATAATAAATTAACCAATCCCATAGTCAATATCCAGAGAACGGTTTGGCTGCCGAATGGATAAAAAGCTAGGCAATCTAAAAATAAACCTAAAAATATTACCAACCAATTAACCCGTCGCCAGCCGCTCAAAGCTAGCCAGTTAATTAAAACCACCAATAATAAATTCGGCCGCAACCAAACTATTGGCAACTGATCAATCCAAGCCAGCTGAACAAGAGTCACCAATAATAACCACAAGGCATTGAACAGTTGCAGCCAACCCATAAGTTTAAGGAATAATAACGCTAACAAAATTTAACTGATTGGCATCAGTTAGCGGCTCTAGCCCAGCATCCTGCCATAAAGCATTATTTTCTTTATTAACTTGGCTGATGCGACCAATTAATAAATTTGACGGCACAGCCGGCTCTAGTCCCGAGGTAACAATCTCTTGGCCAACCTGTAACGGCTCATTCTGAGCAACCATTTCTAATCTAATGGTTAGCCCCATCTCGCCGCGGACAACACCGATAGTTTGGCTGCTGCTAGCTGTTGCGGCCGCCAAAAGACAATTTTTGTTGGTGACCAACAAGACTTCGGCCGAATCATCTTTGACTTGACCAATCTTGCCGACGATTGCCCCCTGCTGATCAATAACCGCCAAGTCAGTCGCTATTCCCTGCCGAGATCCCTGATCAATTATTAGAGTCTGACTGGGCGCTAATAATCCGCCAGATTGGCCGCGATAAACAATATTAGCTGTTACTAATTTGAATTCTCGAGCTTTTTGAAAGCTCAAGAGCTGGCGGAGTTCTTTATTTTCTTCAGTTAAACTGGCTAAGCTAATCGTTTGGGCCGTCAGCTGGCTATTCTGGTTTTTAGCTTCTGTCAATTCTGCCTGACAATTTTGTCGTTCTCGCCAGTTATTCAACCAGCTAGCTAATGATTGATTCCGCGATGAGAGTGTTTTAATGGCTGGTTGAACCGATCGCCCAACCATATTCTCTAGTCCGGTTAAAAGGCCAGTAAAATGAGCTAAAATCAACATAGCTAATAACAACCATAGCCAGGCTGATGATTTCTTACCGGGCAAGCGAACCATAGCCATATTTTATAGATCAGTTAAACTCGGCGCCACCACTTTATCCAATAAACTATGGTCAGTTAATAGATGAGCCGCCCCGCGGACAACGCTACTAATGGGCTCGTCAACAATATGAACACCGATTTTAGTGGCCCGAGCAATCGCCTGATCAAAACCGGCCAACAATGAGCTGCCACCAGCCAGCATAATTCCCCGTTCATAAATATCGGCCACCAACTCTGGCGGTGTGACCTCTAAAGTAGCCTTAATATTATCAATAATTTGGCTGATCGGCCGAGCAATCGCCTCACGAATGTGCTCGTCATTGATAATAATCTCTTTAGGCAAACCATTAATCAAATCACGGCCGCGAATCGCCATCGTCAGCTGTTCTGGCCGCGGCGTGGCTGAGCCGATTTTAACCTTTATTTCTTCAGCTAATTGTTCACCGATTAACAGACTGAACTCCTCGCGAATATATTGAATTATTTCATTATTAAAAGCATTACCAGCCAGTCTCAGCGTCTTCCAGGCAACACAGCCGCCCAAGGCCAAAACAGCAATTTCAGTGGTTCCACCGCCAATATCCACTAGCATCGTCGCTGTCGCCTCCATAATTGGCAAGCCGGCGCCAATCGCCGACAACATCGGCTCTTCAACTAAAAAAACTTGACGGGCGCCAGCCGATTTAGCGGCGTCCTCCACCGCCTTTTTTTCCACCTCGGTAATATCCAGCGGAATACCAATAACAACTGCCGGCTTAGGAGTCAAGAAAGAATTACTCTCCTGAGTTTGGTCAATAAAATACTTTAATAATTTTTCAGTCACTTCAAAGTCAGAAACAACCCCATCCACCAGAGGTTTAACAATTTCAATATGTGATGGATTCTTGCCGATCATCGCCTTGGCGGCGCTACCGACAGCTAAAATCTGATCAGTCTTTTTATTGACCGCGACAATAGTCGGCTCGGTCAAAAATAGGCCGCTCTGCGGCTCGCTCAGCATGGTCTTGCAAGTACCAAGATCAATAGCCAAGTTACGGGTAAGTTTTTGCCGAAATCTCTCAAACATGACTAGCTTTAATTACTGCCAAAATAAGCGCTAACTTGGTCTAGGGCCACTAATCGGCCAGCGGTATCTTGGCGGCGCTTAATTTCAAAACTCTTTTGATTCAAGGTTTTATCACTAATAACTAACCGATAAGGACAACCAATTAAATCAGCATCGGCAAACTTAGTGCCAGCCGGCAAGTGGCGCCGGTCATCCCACAACACCTCCATACCCAATTTAACTAAAAGGTCATATAACTTTTGTGCTTGATTATGGCCGCTATCACCAGTTGTCAAATCAATCAAGTGGGCCTTAAACGGCGCAATCTCCTTTGGCCAAATTAATCCCTGATTATCATGATTGACTTCAACAATCGCCCCCATCAACCTCGTAATTCCTAATCCATAACAACCCATTAAAACCGGCTGTTTGGTACCGTCAGAGCCAGTAACCATAAAATCAAAAGCCTTGCTGAAACGAACACCTAATTTAAATATATTGCCAATTTCAATTGCTTTTCGCTCCAAAAGGTCTTTACGGCCACAGTTGGGACAAACCGGCTGCTCGCCAATGATTTCTTTATTAATAGCTAAGTTGCAATCCTCACAAATATGGATTGTATCTTCGCCAGCCTCAGTAACTGTTTGAAATTCATGAGAATACTGACAAAAAGCTCCACCCGAGGCAAAAGTCAAATAGGTTTGATCCAATAAGCCACAGCGCTTAAAAATCTGAAAATAGGCCTTTTGAGCCTGCAAATAATAAGCATTAAGATCGTCTTGATCCAAATGAAAAGAATACAAATCTTTCATTAAGAATTCGCGACCGCGCAACAATCCTGATTTAGCCCGCAATTCATTGCGGAATTTAGTCTGTATCTGATAAACCCCCAATGGCAAATCTCGGTAAGACTGAACAAATTTTTTAACTAACGGCGTCACCAGCTCCTCATGAGTCGGCGCCAAAACATAGGGCTTTTTATCAGCACCAGTCGTCTTGAATAGCACATCAAAACTAGCCAGCCGACCGGTCTGTTTCCACGGTTCTTCGGTCGTCAAACTGGGCATTAGCACTTCTTGCGCCCCCAAAGAAGCCATTTCTTGACGAACAATGGCCTGAATTTTCTGGACCACTCGCAGCCCCAACGGTAAATAAGTATAAACGCCAGCCGAACTTTTATCAACAAAACCAGCCCGCATCAATGTTTGAGCATTGAAACTGGCCTCGTCTTTAGGTAATTCCTTAAGACTGTGAGTAAAAAGTTGGCTTTGACGCATAAAATAGATTTATTTATTTTTACGATTATTCCAGTTGTTCCACACCACCAACAGCGGAGAAGCAATAAAAACCGAACTATAGGTGCCAAAAAACACGCCAACCAATAAAGCTAGAGCAAAATCGCGAATTGACGCCCCGCCAAACAAAACGATCGCCACCAGGGTCAGCATGACCGTCACTGATGTATAGATAGACCGAGCCAAAGTCTGGTTCAAACTAAGATTAACCGTTTCAGCAAAACTCTGCCGAGTGCGGAATAAATTTTCTCTGGTCCGATCAAAAACGACAATGGTATCATTGATACTATAGCCTAAGATAGTTAACACGGCAGCGACCGATGTTATATCAACCTGATAACCATAATAACGACCTAATAAGGCCATAAAACCAATCATGATTAAAACATCGTGAAAAAGAGCCACTACACCGCAGACGCCATATTTCCAAGAACTAACCGGTTGAGAAACCTTGCGGAAGGCCCAAGCCACATAAACAATAATCGCCAATAATACCAAAACAATGGCCGTTAAGGCTCGACTGCGCAAATCGCGACCAACTGATGGACCGACTGAATCATAGCGTAATTCCTCGAAGGCCACCCGACCATCAACTTTCGGTGACAATTCGCCCAGTTTGCTTAATATTTCTTGATGCTTAGCCTCATCAACTTCTTGAAAGCGTAATTTGACTTCATTGTCACCAACCGGCTGAACAATCAAATTGTTTAGTCCTAATGGATTGAGGCTATCCTTAATTTTATCAGTTGCCGGCCGATCTTGGGTATAGCGGACCTCTAAGACGCTGCCACCAGTGAAATCAATACCAAAGCGCAAGCCCCAAACCGCAATCGCTGTAATCGCCAAGGCAACCATGATGGCGGAAAAAGTCAACCAATATTTTCTTTTTGCAATAATCTGATACATATAGATAAAAGCTAGCAATTAATTATTTATCATCACTATTAATTTGACGACGACTAACTCCGAATAACCAAGTTTTCTCGGCCAAACTTCTAGTAACAGTCAAACGCAGCAAGTTGCGGGTGACAACAATAGCGCTGAACATTGACACCAAGACACCAAGCGCCAAAGTAATGGCAAACCCCTTTATTGAACCGGTTAAAAACTGAGTCAAAATGAAACAGGTAATCAAAGTGGTGTAATTACCATCGCGGATTGACGGCCAGGCGCGAGTAAAGCCTTCATTAATAGCATTGCCCAATGGCTTGCCAGAACGCAACTCTTCTTTGATGCGTTCAAAAATCAGAACATTGGCATCAACCGCCATACCAATTGACAAGATAAAGCCAGCGATACCCGACAAAGTCAAAGTAACCGGCCAAACCTTGAAAATCGCCAGCAGCAGCAAGCCATACAGCGAAAGAGCGGCCACTGACAACAAGCCAGGCAGGCGATAAAAAATAATCATGAACAAAGCCACCAGAGCTAAGCCAATCAAACCGGCTTGCAAACTATTATCAACTGATGATTGGCCGAGACTGGCGCCGATAGTCTGCTGATTAACTAAATTAATTGGCACTGGCAAAGCTCCGGCATTTAAACGCTGAGCCAAGGTCTTGGCCTCAGCTTGGCTGAAACGGCCGGAAATTACCGCCTGTCCGCCAGTAATCTTCTGGCTGACATTCGGTTGGCTAATGATATAGCCGTCCAAGAAAATGGCCACCGGCTTATCAATATTACGACCGGTGATATCTTCAAAAATCTTGCCACCCTCACTATCAAAATCAAGCGCCACCTCGGGTGACCCGTCCTGCGGATTGAATTGGACAGTGGCTCGCTTTAAGTATTTACCAGTCAATTCAGTGTTTTTCCATTCATCAATATTGCCGAGGATATCGGCCGCTGACCGAGTTTTAATTAAGATGTGGCTCAATTTATAATCAGTCACCGCCCGTTCATCTTCCTTATAAATCAAATGGTAGCCAAATTGACTTTCCACAACAGCCGATATCTCTCCCTTCTTAAGAGCAAAAGCCGCTTCTTCGAATTGCGGATCCATGGCATCGCGACCAAACCAACCAAGCTCACCGCCACTATCGCGAGCCCCTGGCTCAGTCGAATTTTGCTTAACTAAATCAGCAAAATTCTGAACAGTCGCCTGCTCTTTGAGCTTCTTAATCTTATCTAGAGCTTGTTGTTTATCTAAACCGCTCTCACAGCTGGCCGCCCCATTAAAACAAACCAACAAATGGGCGGCTTTAACCTCAACCACCGGCTGACCATCCTGAGTTTTGGGCCGCTTATCTTCTAACTTCACGATTTCATAACCAGCAGAGGTCTTTTGTAAATTGGTATTAGTCTGGCCTTTATTCAATTTTTCGGCAATCGCGATTAATTCCGGATCTTCCTTGTTACTTAACCAGCCCAAGGATCCGCCGGCCGCCTTAGTGTTGTCGTCCTCGCTTAAAGATTTAGCTAATTCAGCAAAATTGCCGCCGGACAAAACCTTGCCCAAAACATCGCCAGCCTTGGTCTCGGCTTTCTTATTATAAGCATCAAGGTCTTTCTTCTCTTGATCGGTTAATTCTTTACGCTGATCGTTAACTTCTTTGAATTGCAATAACGGCGTTTCGCCAATCATCTTAATCGCCTGTTTAACATCTTTAACACCGGCCAACTCCACTGAAATCTGGTAATTGCCTTGGGCGGTCTTATTGATTTGCACATTGGGTTCGCTAACGCCAAACATGTTAACCCGACGCTCCACTACATCACGAGCGCCCTGAACAGCATCCATGCGATCCTTGACCGGAACGGCTGACAAATCAGCATCGTAGGTTAAACTAGTGCCGCCGGATAAATCCAAGCCTAAACGGAATGGCACTTCTTTAGTTTTTGGCAATGGCCAATTGTGCTTGGTAATAAAAGTATTATACTGCGGTCCCAGGTTAACCAGTAAGCTAGCTACCACCAAAACCACTAATAGCCCGAAAAACTGCCAAGCGCGGCTTTTCTGTTTGGCTGATGTTCTCTTTTCTGTGTGAGCCATAAACAATTTTTAAAATTAAAAACGCCAAAATTAAATTAACCGAGGTTAATTTACTTCATCATAATCCACTTTGCCAAAAAAATCAACGACTAAAAACGCCGCCCCAATTAGGGGCGGCGTCTCTATAAAACAATAGGCTAACCGGCAATTAGAAACTGCGGGTTGAGCGATTGTCCCAATTGTTGGTACGTTCTGGGCGTTCAGTCAAAGGACGAGCCTCGTTGACAGTCACGCGGCGACCAGCGATTTCCTGGCCGTTGAACATATCGATTGCCTTCTGAGCTTCTTCCTCAGTAGCCATTTCCACAAAACCAAAACCCTTTGAGCGACCAGACATCTTGTCAATAATGACAGTGGCTGAATCAACGGTTCCGGCCTTAGCGAATTCCTCTTTCAAGGCTTCGCTGGTTAGGCTGTAGGACAATCCACCAACGTATAATTTTTTGGACATACGAACTTACGAACTTATACGTTTTAAATAAAAGTAAGTCGACCTATTTCTCGGCGACTTTTAGAGATCACACAAAGAAAAACTTACTTGGCCAGTATAGCAGAAAAACAGGTAAAAGTCAAACTAGACATAGCCTAGCGTGAATATCGGCTATTCAGCATCTTCTAGATAAGATCGAAGTCCATCTAGCAAGCCAAAAACAAAATAGTTACTTAACTCCACTTTACTTAAGTCTAACCATTGATAACCGGTGTGTTCATGACTAATGGTCACTTCACCACCCAAGTATTGGGCCTCAAACAGAATATGTAAAACATTAATATCCGCCCGAGTGACACTAACATCAGCAGAAATGTGATGACGAAAAACCGCCACTGGTTTTTTATTTAGGCTAAACCTTATATTCCCAACCTCTTCGCTTATTTCTCGGGATAAAATTTGGATTAAATCAGTACTTAATTCATCTTCATCAATCCGACCGCCTGGCAAATCGCAATAACCGGCATAGTTGCCGCTATCTAAACCCTTTAAAACCAAGGTTTCGCCATGACTATTTTTTAACAATACTTTAAGCGATACTTGGTAGATACCTTTTTCTTTAGCCATATATTAATTTTAGTAATCAATATGAATCAAGGCGGTCCTAATTGCCTCCTTGGTGTAAGCCTTTCTGGTTAATCTCCCTTTGGTTACAATACCGACCAATCCATCAGCCGAGCCGACTTTCTTATCATTAGTCAAACCAGCCTTGAAGGCGGCATCATTCATATCAAGGCCGTCATTAATCATATAACCAACAACTTGTTCCGGTGCCTCCCAAGCCGAAGACAGCCCTAAATGATAATTGTGACCATCAAAAATCGAGCAGACACAAACATCCATATAACCTGTTTTGGTATGAGGAACAGCCATTAAACCGGATTCGATGCCGAAACTATATTGACAATCGCTAAAAGCGTTACGCGATCTATTCATCGCTCCACGGATAGTCTCTTCCAGAGACTTCGGCTGATCACCCACCCCGGAATCGACACTGGCAGCAACAATTTCAGCTTTATCCAGGCTGGGATAATCTTGGATTATCTCTCGCAAGGCTTCAATCTTGGTTGGATTTTGTGAGGCTATTTTAATAACCATATTATTCTTATATCTCTTCCCATTTTAGGCCTGATTGAAAAGCATTAACATCTTCTTCAAATTGCTGACGAGTCGCCCTAATAATAATTGAGTCGATATGCCAGCGCGCATCATCAATCAAGGCTTTGGCCACCCTAACCTTACTTACATCAACCCAGTCGGCGACAATTGAAAAACGGATTGAGTCGTCCTGCTTAATTAGTTGCCGCAAATAGCTCATAAAATCAACGGCGTCTAGCTCATTAAACTTCAGACCCAATTCTTCTGGACTAACTGCTGAATTTTCTAATTTCTCAGTATTCTTAAATATTGAAATTGTTTCCATATATTTGTTGACAAGTCTATATAAACTAACCATACTTACCCTATCCGCAGAAAGAAGTAGCCGAACTTTCTGCTTCTCCTAAAAGGAGTGACACGGATAGGTTGCCGCAAGACTTAGAGGGTTTAGTAGTGACGAACGAAAAACCATTAATGTGTTCTAAACGAAACACCGTGTACACATCTCTAAAACCTCTTGCGGCTTTTTATTTTCCGCAGCACTTCTTATAATTCCTAGCGAGCCCACAGGCGCTAGTTTACTTGCATCTGGGGCGAGCGACGGAATTTCAAGCGCCACAGCAGCGCTTATATTTCTTAACAGTGCCACAGGGATTAAATTGAGTACCCTTTACTGGTATGTTAATTGTATCAAGTGCTGACAGAATAGTCAAGCATTTTGTCTTTTGAGTCTGGATTTTTTGCCATCTTGTTCTTGGCTCTGCTATATATTTTATAAACTGTCTGTCGTTGGATTTTAAAGATAGTACCGAGTTCCTCAAAGGTAAGACCCTCACCTTTTAGTCGGACTATTTCCTCATTCCGTTTTTTGTTAGCTGGATATCCCATATCCAACATTATAGCAAAGTGCTTACAAGTACGCAAGCCCCACTATTCCCCTTTAAATATGCGGTATCTATTTTCTAGCTCAGCATTAGCCATCATCATATAGATCGATGAGCTTGCAACCGTGGCATGGCCAAGGATGTTCATAACATCAGCCGTTGATCCACCTTGGTTAATAATATCGTGGCCCATGTGATGACGAAATGCGTGGGCGTTTAGATAGGGCATACCGGCACGACGGCAATAGCGGCGTAACATCTCACCAGTTCCCTTAACAGTTAGCCTCTGGCCAGCTTTTTGGCTGCACACACTAATAAACAAAGCATCATCCTCGTCAAAATCAAACCTTGTCCTTAAATAATCTCTCTTTTTTATCCATCTCTTTAGGGTTGAGTTAGTGCTATCGGTCCAAAAAACCTCTCTAAAAGGCCGGCTGCCTCTGTTCTTTTCTGTTCTGATTATTGATTTCCTGTTATCTAAATCAATATCACTAACATTGATTGATAATAACTCACCGTTCCGCGCACCAGTATCCCAAAGCATATTGGCAAAAGCCAAATTTCTAATGTGCCTCGGATCGTTAGATTCGACCGGGATGGACTCTATCAGCTGTTGATAGCTTTCCTCGGTGGCAACATTCGGCAACTTATATTGCCGGCGCGGTATTGGTATCAATTCCTCGTTTAAAGAGGTAAAGCCTCGCAATCGCATGAATTCAAAGAATTTACGCAGTGCCATCGAGCGCATGATTAAGCTGTTAGGATCCCAGCCTAACTCAATAATTCCATTTAGATAGTCCATGATGTCGTTAAAAGTGATAGCAGCGACAGCTGGATTTCTTAGAAAAAGACAAAAATTCTTTAGCTCTCGGTCATAACCTTTGACGGTGCAGGCTTTCACTTTTAGACTGCGCCAGCCAGAGAATTCTTTAATCGCCTCTTTCATGCTAACCGGTATAATTAACCGGCCGACTTCTTTTTGTTGTAACATAACCCCACGGGTGAGAATCACTAAGCATAGCAAAATAATTCTCGTTATATTATAATTAAGTTAACCAGGTTGAGAGTATAGAGCTCTTTAATCTGGCCAGAGAGCGGCCCCACGGTCGCTCTCGTTTTGTTCTGGCAAAAGCCAAACGTGATATCTAACCACTAAATTAAAATGCCGTCAAGTGCTGACTTGATTTTTTAATTCAAAAGTGCTGAAATGTTTATTGTAAATAATTATTAACAAATTTTTATGCCCACACTGTTTTTTATCCTAGCTCTTATCGCCTTTATCGGCCTTATAGTAGGATTAGTTAAGCCATCAAAAGTAAAATTAACCTCTAGAAAAAAGGTTATTTTGTGGTTTGGTGGATCGTTTATTGTTTTATTGATTTTAGTTGGAGCGACTAGCCCATCTGATCAGACAAAGTCACCTGCTGCCCAAGATAACACACCGGCAGAGAATGCTATGACAGAGCAGACACCAGAGCAACTGCTGGAGTCAAGCTATAAATCAGAAGTAAAAAAGATAGGATCAACTAGTTTTTCTTATCGCGAAATGAAAATTGATAATGCAGATAGTAATCGACCTGCTGGTAGCAAAATGGTAACTATTAAGATAAATATTGACGACTTTCTGAGCCGACAATACCTTATCAAAAACACCAGCGAATTATCGTCAAACCTATTTAAGCAAAGCATCGACAGTTCACTTCCTATAACTGATTACATTATTCAGTACTATGCTAAGGTTAAGGATGCTTACGGGAACGAAAATCAAGACGTCGTTATGAGTTATGCATCAGATAAAGATACCATTGCAAAGATTAATTGGTCCGGCTTCGACAAATATGGAATGTGCGACTTCTTAAAGTCGTTAAATAACGTTGAGAGCGCTTGTATAGAGCTAGTTAAAATTGACTAAGTATATACTCATCAAATTAAAAAAACACTGGCCATTGCGGTCGGTGTTTTTTGATACTCTACCTTGACAAAGCGGCCCAAATGCCTTATAATGGTAGTAGAATTTTAAAAAATTATCCGTTTGCAGGCGGGCGCAGGAACATCCCAGACTATTAGGGATGACCATCAAGCGTAGTTGCTCCGTTTATCCTATGGGTTTGCGGGGTGCTGCAACACTCGGCGTAAACTGTGAAAACAGAAACGGCGGGGCACCTGCGCTTGGTGGTTTTTGATACCCAATCTTGGACCCGGTAACACAGCAGGCCGGTCACTCTAAGAACCGGGTAAAGAATTCTATGGTAGTATATACCAAATGGATCACTTTGCGTAATGGGCGAAAGATTTTTGCCTCTAGCTACGGAAAGGAAGTGTTCGTTTTTGAAGCGACAAGTCGCCAAAAAAAAGAACCAGTGGTCACCACCACTGATCCCGCCTAGTAAGGGCAATAATTCCCCTCATTCGGTTTTAACTGAGTGAGGGGTTTTGTTTTATTCGATAAACTAATGAATCGCCATATAAAACAATAATAACAATGTTTTATATAAAAGTCAACCTCAACTTCTGTCTATCTACTTCTTGCTATTTCTTGCTACTTCTGTCTATTTCTACCTATTTTTTGTCGATATAAACCGTCTGTCCAATCAGCTTGCGCAAGAAATTGACCACACTGCCGTTAACGGCCGCTAAAAGTCCGATGGCTAGTGCCATCATTTCCGGACTCATGTGTTGGACCAACACCAATTTTAAGTCGCCAATAAAGTCAACTTGCAGATAGGTAATAACTCCGCCAATAACGGCGATAATAAACCCCTTTAGCACCTTAATAAGGTCAGGCTTTATGATCTGCCAACTGTCACTAAAAATTGTTTTGAATGTCTTTTGCATAGGCGTTATTTAAGTTTAATCGCCAGCGTACTGGCTACTTTATACTTAGCAAACTCGGCCGGCGTTAGCTCGATAATCTTGGCCCCATCAAATTCTTTTTGATAGTTTGCCCAACTAACACTAAACGGTATCAAAATGTCACCAACGGCGGCATAGACGGCAGGTTCGCCCTGCTTTTTGATTGTAATCATAGTGATTGAATTAATTTTATTTTGATTAGGCTTATCAATTAATGTCCATGGGCTGAATACCCAGCGGCCAGAGTCTTTAAACCACTCATCCTCGTAGATTTTCTGCCAGTAGCCCATATTACCCCAGCTATTAGGCGTTCCGATCCACTTGCCGCGGCTGTCTTTACCAAACCGGCCGTAGTATAGAGCATGACCCCATAGCTCTGATTGCGGTGTACTAAGTGTTGGTGCCACCGGTGCCTCGCTTCGCCAAGTTCCATTGTTGCATCCAGTTACTCCAGCAACCATTCCTAGGTTGTCGCGGATCGCCTGGGCAAAGATATTAATGTTATATCCGGTGACTGACCGGTACTCTTTAGCAGCCAAGATTTTGGCCAATTCTATGACCTCTGGTGTTATCCAAGACTTATCACGCATAAATTGCTCGTCTGTGGTTCCATCGGCCTTATATGAAGCGATTAGAGCCTCATACAGGGCGCCAAAATCGACCAATAATTTAGCCGCATCTCTAAAATAAGCACCACCGTTACTAAGATAAATCTGACTATAGATTGCCTTAGCGCTGACCTCGTCATACTTACCGGTTTCTTTTAAGTCGATAACCGCAGCGTAATAGCCAAAAGCCTGGCCAATGCACGATAAACTAGAAAATTGGTTCTTGATTGGCAGCTTAAACCCTAGCTCTTTTTCGATATCAAACCCCTTTTCCCATTCCTCATCGGTTATCGGCTGGCCGGCGGCCGCTATTCCATTATAGATATAGTCGCGCTCATCGATTGGATCGGGCAGAGCGCCATGGCCGAGCAATTTTTCATCGTTTTTCATAGATTAAAATTAATTTTTATCCAGTATTGAATCATTATGCTTAGAGTCCAACTACCAAGCACCATCAGCAAAAAACCAAATATCTTTAGTAATTTCATATCACTTTTTTAATGCAGCGACACCAAGGACTGCAGCGACAATGTAAAACATAACCTTACCAGCAACATTGATTATCTGATTCCTAACACTTTCACGCTCTTTTTTAATGTTTGACAGCATTTCCTTGTGTTCGCATATCTCGTCAAGCCTCTTATCGCGATTTTTGTTAGCTTCATCTAAATTCTTTATCCCATTGCCTAGTTCCTGTAACTTAAGGGCTAGCCAGTCAGCCCGGACATATGTTTTATCTAGGCCAGCAAACTTCTCGTTGGTTGATCCAACGAATTGGTTTAGCGTATTGGTCAGGTTTTTTACCCCCTCCTCGATATACTTGATGGACACTTTGGTTGAATCATCGGACATATGTTTGTTATAACAGTTGATAAGAGCAAGAGCTAATTAGCGTTACAGAACCGTTGCCGTAAGTTTCAAACTTATAATACTGTCCGGCTGGAACAATAATAACTATCGGATACCCACGACTATCGCCGTATGAATTAGCAACTGTTAATGATTGACCAACTACATTGGCCGGCGAGCTAGTTGTGCCTATTTTTGCCACAACTCCGGTATCACTTCCGCCACTTCCAACAGACATTCTTGCTGTCAACGACACAACGATAGGATATGCTAGCTCGTTTTGATATACCGTATTAAGAGCTATCGGATTGGCAACATAATTATCACCAGAATCAATCGGCATTATTTCCTTCGGAGTAAATCCATCCTCGTTTACTCTAACCAAATCATCGGCCTTTATATTACCCTCTTGCTCTGTCGCGTTAGTTCCCAGGTCAAGATAATAACCACCACTTCCGTCTGATGTGTTTCCAGAAATATCTAGACCACTGCTAGGCGATATTAACTTTAGAACGCTAGACACAGCACTCTCTGGGCCATTAGACGATGTTATTCTAAACTTTCCACTATCAAGATATTCTACCGTTTCTGTTTTACCAGTTAGACTTCTGATTTGTGCCTGTATTGTGGCGGCAATCTCACTATTAGTAGGAATACCTTTTGCGTATACTGAGAACGATAAATCGCCACCAACATCTGCCCAACTTCCGGTATACATAAGTTTTCCGCCAGTATACTCAAATCCACCGCTTAAACCGTCATAAAAGCACTTTAA
>CAYNWZ010000015.1:0-18132 GCA_964401085.1 uncultured Gammaproteobacteria bacterium | reverse complement strand
AGTATCGTAGCTACCACCTTTGGGTATCTCTAAATTTTTAATTTTGCCTCGGCTAATATCTAATAAAGCATAGCTGCCAACAAAGCCGCCGCTAGCTCTAGCCTCGGCATTATTTTGAAAAACTAATAAATAGCGACGATCCATCTTGTCTCCCAATAAATCCAGACTAACGCTCGACCAATAATTTAACTGATTAAGCGAGTTATTAAGCAATCTAAGCTTATCTTGCCAGCCAACCAGCTGCTCACGATAACCCTGGGGTAGTGAGGCTGGATTGATTTTTTCAACAATCTGATTAAGGGCTAAACTGCGATCCAATGTCTGCTGGCTATCAATCTTTAACTGACGGGCCAATGACAAAGAATCGCCGGTCGCTAAATTGGTGGTAATGTTTTGCGCCAACTTAGTTAAATCATTACCTAATTGTCCAGACAAATCACCGGCCTGAGTAATTAATGGGGCGCTAGCCGCTAGCCGCGCCTGGCTAGTTGGCACCACTAAGGCCAGTTGCCACAGCCAAGATTGAATGCCGCGCAAATCTTGCTGAGCTTGCCAAAAGCTATCTGAAGCCTGATTGAATTTCTGGCTAGCCGACAAAAAATCACGGTTAGCCAATAGTTGTCCGGCCGATTTCAAATCAGTTAACCCGTTGTTAGACGCATTAACCACTCGCGTCTTCATCCCACGTAAATCTTGCAGATAAGTAATCAGTTTGAATGGCAAAATTAACAATAAAAAAACAACTATTAAGCTTAATATCGGCCGCAATGTCTGCGGACGACCAAAATACCAAGACCGGCGTTGTTTTTTCGGCCAAACCAATTTAGGCAATCTCCATTGCCAGACCAAGCGCCGACGCGGCCATTTTGGCCAATGCCAATTAATTTTTAATTTCAACCGCGGCCGCAATGATCGCTGGTGCTTAACAGCCGGCGCGGCTGAATGAATTATTTGTTGACGCAAATCTAACAAAAAATCTGACGGCTCCGGTCCGTGTTGATTATAGATAATATTGGAAAAAGTCTTTTTTTTCATTGTAAATATTATTTTAAACCACCTAATGTTTGCTGGTAGATTGCCAATGTTTTTTTGGCACAGACCTCCCAATCATATAATTTAATCCGTTCAAATCCTCGACGAATTATTTCTTGACGCTGCTCAGGATTATTCAACAACTGGTCAATGGCCGCTATAGCAGAATCCACCTGATTATCTTCAAAATAAACCGCTGCCTGGCCAAGAATCTCCGGCAAGCAAGAACTATTGCTCGAGACGACTGGACAGCCATAACTCATCGCCTCAAGCGCCGGCAAGCCGAACCCCTCATAGCGTGATGGAAAAATATACAACGCCGCTGAATGATAAAGCGTGGCCAACTGTTCATCCGGGACAAAACCTGGCAAAATAACCGGCACATTAGCTTGACCCTCCCACAAATCAGCTACTAATTTAGCTAAACGCTGATAGAAATAATCATGGCCGCCAACTAAAATTAGACTGAAGTCCTGATGATTGACCGACCAAATTTTAAATAAGCGAATCAGCCACTCTAAATTCTTGTGCGGGTAAGCGTTGCCAACATACAGCCAATACGGCTGCTTGATATTATAGCTTAAAAGCACTTGTTTGTCAGCCGGAATTTTGTCTAGCTGGCGACCAGAAAAATCGGTTAGGCCATTATAAGTAACGACAATTTTAGCCGCTGGCACTGCCAATTGCTCAATAATGTCACGCTTAGTAAATTCAGATACTGTCAGAATGACTGCTGCCTGCCTAACCGCCCGACTAATTACTAAACGATAAGCCAGATTCTTTAACCAATATAATAACGGCGACAATGTACTGGCCCGCCGGCTGGGAAATTTGGTCAAAATCAGATCATGAATCGTGATAACTAAACGGCATGGACAAACTAACGGAGCGTTAAAGTGTGGAACGTGCAATAAATCAAGGCGATGGTGACGAATCAGTTTCGGCCAAACCAGTTGTTCGGCCAAGGTATACCAGCGCTCAGCCATAACTACCTTCTCAACATTTGATTGATTTATCTGACAATCGCCGGCACTTTGCGGGCTTAAAAAAATAATATATTGATTTTTTTGGTCAAGACTAACTACCCGATCGGTGATTTCTTGAATATAGCGCCCCAACCCCTTGCCGGACGGACCATAGAGCCGAGCATCAATGCCAATACGCTGACCGGATCGTTGTTGCACCATACTACTTTCTTAACTGCTTAACTGGCTCGTTAATGCCAACTAACCGGTAAAGAGCAAACTTATCATATTGCCCCAACTCCTGAAGGACATAACCGTATTTGAATAATTGGCGGCTATTCAAATACTCCAGCGCCTCTGGCTGAAAACGAAAATTGAAATAATAAACCGGCCGACTAGCCATCAATTGGCCATAATACTGATTTATAACTTCGTTATCGAATAGACCAACAATAACTTGACGCTCCGGAAAAAAGAGTTTGTCATGATAGCGAGTTATGATAATGCTGTTGCTTTCAGTCTTCGATATTATCTCTGACCATAGGCGGTAATCAGCAATCTGCCGAGAACCGCTATAAATCAAACCCTCTTCTGAACCGATGGCCGTAAACTTAACTGAATAAAAACAAATTACCAAAACAGTCAACACAATCACCGTTCTGGCAATTTGACGGCGGAATAAAAAACGAATCAAGCGACGCAGGCCATCAGCCGCCCAAGGCAGCGCCCCCAAATAAATCGGCAACCAATAGCGAGTGTAAGAATTGCCAATAGTAAAGCTGTTGGGATCAGGATTATCATTAAACTTCCAACTACCATAATAAATAACTAAAAAAACCGAAATCGCTAGCCAGCTCAAAAGATAAAGCCATTTTTCCTTGGACCATTGACGGCGGCTGAAAATAAAAATTAAAATCCCAACAATAGCTAGCGGCAATAACCAAGGAAACATCTCAATAACATAATGCCGAAAAACAATCCAAGATTGTTGCGGCCAGAAACCGAAATGAAAAATCGTTGCTTTCAACAACTTCAATTTGGCCAACAAAATTGAACCGTTAAATAAATTATGCCAATTAAATAATGATAGTCCGGTTTGACTAAGCGTATTGACCGACTGTTCCATGGCTGGATAGCCGCCGCCATACCAGCGTCCATTTAAAGATACATTCCAAAAAATTGCCGGCAACATCGCTAGCCAAGTCCAAGACCCCCACCACAGCCAGCGATACCAGCCGATTTCTTTAAAATAAAAGATAACTAGCAGCACTACTACCGGAGCCATCCATAAAAGTTCGGAAGTTCTAGTGGCTAAAGACCAGCCGATACATAATCCAGATAAAGCTAGCCAAATTAAGGCTGGCCAACGGCGGCGCTGATGCCGACGAGCTTGGCGCATTATTTCTAGGGCCCGCAAACCGCAATATAGGCCGCCCAGCCCAGCAACAATAAATAATATATTATGAAACATGCTCCTCGAGCTGTAATATAAGTAAACTGGAAAGGCCGCCGCCAGAGTTGTCGCCACTGTAGCCGTTGAAGAATTAAATAGCCGCCTAATTAACCCAAAAAATAACCATAAGCCCAAAACGCCAAATGCCGGTGTCAGGTATGGTAAAATACCAATTGAGATAATTCTCGCCAAAAATCCATAAAGCAGCGGCAACCCCAAGAAACTCATCGGCGCCATGATTCCATTGGGTGCCTTAAAGCTTCTGGGGCGAACAATCTCCGCCGCCGGCAAATCCAATTGGTTATCCGTGGTTAGGCGCCGATGCTCAGCATAAAGCTTGCTAACATAATAGTTAGCCGTCTCGTCTGGCGAAGACCATTTGACAAAATCAGGGCGCTGGATACAATATTGATAAGCGCTAGTGGCAGCAAAAAAAAGACTGCCGACAATAATCAGATAGGCTCCAGTAAAAATCATTAAATTATTGATCTTTGGCAGACGGAACATGAAATTATTAAAAAATTTTAAATGGCCCGATGACGCTTTGCTGATTACCAGCCTAATCAGTCTATTCGGAGCGCTGATTTATTGGCTATATCAGTTAAATTGGCTCGGCCAAATAACTGTCTGGTTTTTAACCGGAATAACCTATTATATTATATACCGAAAACGACGGCAAAGCAAAAACGAAACGCCGTCGCAGAATAGGATGGATTGGACTAATTGGCCGCTGATAATTATTATGGCCGGCCTTTTATTTTATCTGTCGCAACAGCAAAGCTCAACCGCCCTACAATCGCCTTGGACCGAAATCAACTGGCCTTTTTGGCTAGTTTATTGGTTGTTGGCCGCTATCGGCTTGTGGTTAATCAAATCCAGCCGCCGAATTTCTCTAGTTACCGTGACTATTTGGTGGCTACTAGCCTACAGTCTAGCCAGCCTGATTTATTTTTCCGCTTTCGGTTTTGATCCATTTGTTCACCAAGCCACCGAGAAAACTATTATCGCCCAAGGCCAAATCACGCCAAAAACCCCATATTATCTCGGGCAATATGCTCTGGTGGTCAACCTTAATCGTTTAACCAATCTATCGATTGGTCAAATAGAACGCTTTCTCTTGCCAGGACTTATAGCCCTATTTATCCCCTGGCTAATTACCATTTGGTTTAAAAACCGTCAGCTTGATCACTCCGCTGGACGATTATTGCTGTGGCTATGGCCGATGATTAGTTGGCCGATTTTTATTGTTACCACGCCGCAGAATTGCGCTTACTTTTTCTTGATTATCACCATTCTGAGCGCCACGATGAGTAAGATTAATAAGACGCTGCTCTGGTCGTCAGCCTTAGCCAGCTTAGTCTGCCAACCATTAGCTGGCTGGCTGGCTTTAACAACAGCCGCCCTAGCTAGCTTGAAAAACTTATCCGGCGCAAAGGCGACCATCAGCCGCTGGCTGGCAGGCAGCCTCACTGCCTTTGCCTTGCCGCTATCACTATGGTACGCCAGCTGGCAACAAACCGCTGACTGGCGACTAACTTGGCCACCAATGAAAGAATTGCTCGGCTGGTTAGCTACAGTTTTTAGTTACCAACATCTCTGGCCTAACCAAGAAGTCTGGTGGCTGAATCTGGTTTATAGCTATCAAACTTGGCAGCCGCTACTCTTAATTTTACTAGTCATCACTGGCTGGCTAGCTTGGCGTCAACAACCAGACAAAGGCATTTGGACAAGAATTATTCGACCGCTCAACCAAGTCCTGCTAATTGGCGCAATTTTAACTAGCCTGGTTTCTTTTAATTTTGTCATTGATTATGAGCGTTACAATTATCTACAGCGATTTTTATGGCTGGCCCTAATCATTAATCTGCCTGCCATTTTACTGTCCAGCTGGCAATGGCTAAACCAATGGTTATTTTCTAAAGATCGCTGGCTAAGCTGGCCGATTATAACCGCCCTAGCGACCGCCATGACTTTTGGTCTCTACCTAACTTATCCTCGAGTTGATAACTATTCTAATGCTAAAGGATTGTCAGTTAGCGCCGCCGATTTACTCACTGTCCGCTGGATAGAAAATAATGCGCCCAGCGATTATATCGTTCTGGCCAATCAACAAGTTGGCGCCGCCGCGCTAGGTGAATACGGCTTCTACCCCGGCCGCCATAATCGTTATCTAGCTAATGATTTATTCTATTATCCGATACCGACATCCGGTCAACTTTATGGCTATTACTTAAAAATGGTTGATGATTATCCTCAACGCTCCACCATCCAAGAGGCCGCCGAATTAGCCGGTGTCAAACAGGCCTACCTAGTTTTAAATAATTATTGGTATGGCTTTGAAAAAATAGCTCAGGAGGCAGCCATGGAAGCCGACGCCAAGCATAGCCTAGCCGATGGACAAACAATCGTTTTTAGCTATATTTTTAATCAATAGCTATAAATAATACTTAGATATTAATCTAATCTTTCCGTAGCTAGCAATATTTCTTGTAGATAACCTTGACTGCTGACCGCCTCAATTTTACTAGCCGGCCAGGATTTAATCTTGGCCGCTGTCGTTGCCAGCTTCTGCCAGACTGCTAACAGGCTATCTAAATCTCCGGCTTTAAAAGTCAGGTAACCTAGATTTTCCGCTAACTCACCACTACCACCGTGATTGCTGGAAATAGCTGGGCAACCAGCAGCAGCTGCTTCCAATAAAACAGTCGGCCAATTCTCATAACAAAAAGATGGCGCCAATAAAACATCAGCTGACTTCAATTGTTCTGCCACCTGTTCACTAGATAGTTGCCCTAACAAAATTAACCGCCGGTCCTGGCTGGCCAATGACTTCAAGTGGCTGTTTAACGGACCATCCCCAGCAATTACTAAATCAACCTCACTTAATCCAAGCGCCGATAGCCGACGATTGAAATCACTCCACTGATCAGCGAGCCATAATATTCCCTTGGCTTCAGTCAGCTGGCCGACAAAAATCGCTCGTCTTAACTTATCCGGCAAACGATACTCAGTGGACAAGCAAACACTTATTGGATTGGCTAGGCGCTGCCAATGAGCCTTATCTAACCAGCCAGTCTGACAATAGCGTTTCGCCAACCAATCGGATGGGCTAACTAATAATTTAGCCGCGGCAAACCAAAAAGCGGTAATCGCCTGATAAACTTTAGCTGGCCAAGACTTTAGTTCTTTTTCTCGACCAACCATTAATAAGCCGCTGGGTAACAAATACTGAATATCATGAAAAATCTGAACACTCTTTATTCCTAGCCTTTGACAACAAAAATGAAGACTAAAACCAAGGCCGGTTAAATTGTTAGCAACAACCAAATCCGGCTTGAAACTGCTCAAAATTTTCAACCATCGAGACAAACAACGCGTTCCCAGCCAATCCGGCAAATGCCACAACAGTTTGCGCCAAAGAGAATAGTCCCCTAGATCATAATAACGGCTGGACCAATAATTTACTTGATACCCATAGGGCGTATATTCATGGCTCTCTAATTGATGCTTCGTCGGCCGCAAAGCCACTACCACGACCTGATGACCATCGGCTGACCAATCTTCAGCCAGACGCCGAACAATCGTTTCGGCACCACCACGCTGATAAGGATAGAAAGTATTATTAGCAATAATAATTCTCATAAGATAACCAACTGTTGGTAAATATCGCTAAGTTCACTAGGTCGGCCTAGAGAAAAAAGCTGCTCGGCTCGTTGACGACTGGCAACTGCCATGGCCTGAAGCCGCGGCTGGTCAACAATAAGATCGGCGATTTTTTCGGCCAAATCAGCGCTATCAGCCGGCTGAATCAATTCACCATTAGCACCCGGAGCAATTACCCGCCTAACTCCCGGTAAATTGGCAGCCAAACAGGGCAAGCCGCTGGCCATCGCCTCCAACAAAACAATACCGAACGCCTCACAGCGGTTGATTGACGGCAAGACAAATAAATCAGCAATATTATACATGGCGGGCAGCTGTTGTGGGCTAACGGCGCCAGTAAAACAAACCCGATCAGCCAACCCTAATCTTTCAGCCAGAGCCTGATAGCCTTTTTTCAAATCGCCATCACCGACGATAACGGCTTGAAAATCTAGTTTCGGATTAGTCTGCCTTAAGCTAACTAAAGAATTTATAAGGACATCGACTCCTTTGAAATAATGGGCCTTGTCAAGACCGCCAACCATCAAGATTGTCGGTCGTTCTCGTTTTAAGCCGAACTTATTCATCAATTCACTATCTTTGGAGCGAGGCTGAAAGCGCTCGGTATCCACCCGAAAAGGCACTTCAAATAACTTATCAGCCAGGTTTAAATTTAAGCGCCCGGCCGCCGATGACTGCCAATAATCTAATGAAGCGCAAGTAATCGCTTCGGCCTGCTTTAATAATCGGGCTAAAAATAATTTCTGAAAAATCTTAAAAAGCCAGCCGCGCCAGCCGCCAGCCTGCGGATCCATGTGATAGTGAATCACTAATTTAGTTTTGGGATACTTCTTTTTTAACCACCAAACAAGACCATCGGTGCCGTAAAACGGATAATGCAAGTGAATAATGTCGGCTGAGCGCCAAATCTTCCCCAAACCCTTTAAAATAGCCGCATTGCCAAAACTAAACCAACTAGCCAGTCGAAGTACCTGATAGCTAACCAGCTGTTCGCCAGAGTCGCCCTGACCCCGACCATAACGAGGACAAACAACTGAGACCTGATGAGCCTGATTACTGGCAACTAATTCATCCACCATCTGCTGGGCGCTGCCGCCCATGCCGCCCCGATAAGGCGGGAAAGTGCAAACTAGGTGGACGATTCTCATACTTAACAATTACCCCCTCTCCGTATCCCTAGAGTCTTTAGATAAAGGCTGCTGGCGAGCGATTAAGCTGGCAATCTTGGTTAGCTGACGATCCATTTTTTCTAGACGCAAACGCAGGCGAAAAATAAAATATAAGCAAACAGCCAGGCCAATATATAATAAAACCTCAATGCCGTTACCAGAAAATCCTAGGCTGGCCACTAGACGATCAATCTGATTAAGCAAAATAATGGCAGCGGCTGATGCCAGCCAAAAAACTAGCCAAAACAAAAACTCTGTCCAAGCCATTTTGCGCTGGCGCTGCTGCCAGAATAACTTAGCTAAGAAAAAAGCAATCACCGCCAATGCCAATATTCTTTGCAACATATAATTAGGTTATTTATTTAAGAAAGCGCCCCAAGAATAAGTCCCCGATAATTCGCCAGCCGCCAGACATCTGCTGGCCAAAATGGCTATAATGAACGGTCACCCCAACCTCCTGATATTTGGTGCCGGTCAGACGGGTTAGCCACAGAATCTCTGAGCAATGAGCCATTTTGTCTTGCTGCCAATTAATCCGCTTAGCAGCGTCGGCCGAAAGAGCCCGAAAACCATTCTGCGGATCATTAAACTTAACCCCAAGAAAGAATAAATTAAATAGCCGAGCTAGTGGCAACAGAACTCTTTTCTTGAGCGGCGGCAAATTATGTTCTTTACCCAAAAATCGCGAGCCAAAAACAGCCTCAGCCGACCCACTAATTATTGGATTGATCATTTCAGCTATTTCGGAAGCGACAAATTGACCGTCAGCATCAAAATGAATAATAATATCGGCTCCATGATCTAGGGCATACTGCGTCCCGGTCCTTAAGGCCGCCCCCTGGCCGCGATTAATCGGGTGCAACAACACTGTGGCTCCAGCAGCCATAGCCAGATTAACTGTTCCGTCGCTCGAGCCATCGTCAACAACAACAACCTTCTCGACTTGAGACCTGACATCGGCCACCACTTGGCCAATGGTCTTGGCTTCATTCCAGGCCGGTATGACGCAGACTATTTTCATAATTACCAATCGGTTGGCAAACGCTTAATTGCCTTGCTCGAACGCAAGTCTTCAATCGTTTTGTCCAATCCATGGTCTAAGCTAACCACCGGCATCCAGCCGAGCTGTTCACGCGCCAGACGAGTATCTGGTAAGTTCAACTGGCTCATAAACAACAAGCTGCCATTATAATTAACCTTGGATTGACTGCCGGTTTTTTCAATGATTTTTTTAGCCACATCAGTGATATTGACATCGGCCTCAGAGCCAATATTGACCGGCCCAGATAAATCACTCTGCATCAATTTGATAGCGCCATCAATCGCATCGGATACATAGCATAATGAAGAAGAAAATTTCTCATCACCAGTAATCACTAGGTCTTTATTATCTAGAGCGTTAATAATAAAATCCGGTATCATGTGGCCCTGATTGATCGGCAAGCGCGGACCATAAATTCGGAATAATCGGACAATCTTGGCGTTGATACCATGAAACTGCCGATAAGTATTGACCATTGTTTCGGCAAAACGTTTGCCTTCATCATAGCAGGCTCGATCGGATAACTGATCAACAACACCCAGCTCGCTCTCGGCCACCTTTGAACCGTTATGTTGCTCGCGACTGCCATAAACTACCGATGAAGAAAAATGCAGCAATTTCGCTTGATAATTACGAGCCATTTCTAAAACTTGAAAAACAGCCGTTGAATTGGCCAACAGGTTAGCCAAACGATTAGCCATAAAATCAACTGGCGACATCGGACAAGCCAAGTTGTAAATCTCCTGAATACCCTGAAATTTAATCTTAAACCGCTCCAACTCTGGAATGGCCAGCAAGTCTAAGGGCTCGGTCATGTCGTGGCGAATAAATATAAAATCGGGATTGGCCAAGAGATGATCAATATTCCGCTCGTTGCCGCTGGAAAAATTATCCACGCAAATAACTTTATTGGCTTTAATCAACTCATCACACAAATGTGACCCAATAAAGCCGGCGCCGCCGGTCACCAGGACATTCTTCTTGTCAAAAATCTTTTGGACTAACATAAATTTATTTAGTTAAAATATTGCTTATTCAAGTTAAGTGCGGCAGCATTAACCCCGCCCTCATAGGTCTGACTATAAACATACCACGATTGTCGCAAATCGCCGAGAGCGTCAAAAATCCGCACTTGCGGACCGCCGCCTGGTCCGGCCGAAACGACAATCTCTGGCAAACCATTATTGTCAATATCACTCAAGGCCACACTGAAACCTTGACGAAAATTGTCATTAAAAGCCGAAAAACTAGATAATAATCGACCCTTAACGCTAAAAACGCGCACCTGCGGCTGACGGCCAGCTCCAGGCGAAACAATAATTTCATCCTGACTAGCTTTAGCCCCATAATTCAAATTACCGGCCGCTACTTGGATGCCGCCGCGAAAACTGCCCTCATAGGCCATAAACTCGCCTTTCAATTGGCCGGAACCGCTAAATATCCGCACATGCGGACCGCCGCCTGGTCCGGCACCAGTAATAATTTCATCAATATTGTCGCCATCAATATCGCCAGTGGCCAAACTAACTCCGCCGGCAAAGTTTTGATTATATGGACGGAATTTAGTTTTCAAAATACCTTGAGCCGTAAAAACTTTGACTTCATTTTTAGCACCGCTGCCGGTGGCAACGATTATCTCTCCGGCTTTATCATTATCAACATTGCCAACCGCCACCCTCAAGCCGGCGGTGAAATCTTTGCGCCAGGCAATAAATTGGCCGACTAACTTGCCCTTATAATTAAAAATCTTAACCGCTGACTGGCCGCCCTTATCAGGGACAACGACAATTTCTGGCGATCCGTCATTATCCAAATCCCCGCTAGCCGTTTTTAAGCCATAGGGAAAATTGATACCAAAAGCATAAAACTCAGCCAAGGCCTTACCTTTAACATCCAAAATACGAATCGGCTGACTACTGGAAGAAGCTGGGGCAACTAATATTCGGCTAACCTGATCAGCTAGTTGCAACGAAGCATCATTAATGGCCGACGCGACATTGAGGCGGCCGCGGCCCAGCTGACCCAGATAATCCATATTAAGCCGAGTAATATCGTCGGCATTATTGAGCAATACCTTGATTAGCTCATCTCTTTTTAAGCTAGGATTCTGCTGCATAATCAGCGCCAGCGCGCCGCTAACCATCGGCACGGAAACCGATGTTCCCGACCAATAGCCGTCATAATATTTATCTAACGGCTGACCATCGATCTGCTGATTGGGCGCATAAACCACCGTGCTATAAACACTAACACCAGGAGCGGCAATATCAACACAGCGTGATCCGTAGCTGGAAAAATTAGTTTTCTGATCTAGGGCGTCAGTCGAGGCTACGCCGATAACCATATTCTTATCGCCGTCATGACAAGCTGGATACATCGGCAATTTATCTAATGAGTGGCCATAGCCGCCAGACTCTTCATTGCCAGCCGCGGCAACAACAATAACTCCAGCTTTATAAGCTCGTTCTATCGCTTCAGCTAAACTTTGACTATAACCGTAACCGACAAAACTCAAATTAATAATATCCGCTCCATTATTAACCGCGTAATCAATGGCTTGAATTATCCTAAAAGTGCTGCCGATTCCTTGGTCATCTAGAGCTTTTAGCGGCATGATCTGCGCTCGCCAAGTAACACCAGCGACTCCAGCAGCATTATTACCAGCGGCCGCAGCCACACCAGCCACAATCGTCCCATGAAAAACGCCATCTTCAGCAAAATTGGCAGTAAATTTCGGATTAGGGTCAGCCGAATTATTAACAAAATCCCAACCATTAATATCATCAATAAAGCCATTACCGTCGTCATCCTTCCGATTGTTGGCAATTTCTCGACTATTGCGCCAAATATTGTCTTTTAGGTCAGGATGATTAATTTGAACGCCGGAGTCAATGATGGCAATAACAATATCTGGACTCTCCCGCCGTTCCTCCCAGGCGGTTTGCGCCTTAATCTTTTGCAAATACCACTGATTACTATAATAGCTGTCCGATGGCGATAAGGCAGCGCGATAAATATCGGCAGCTCCATAATCATTGCTGGCCAAAGCTGTTGGAGCAGACAAAACCAGCCAAGCTAAAATCAGCCAGTTAAAAATACCAAAAGTTTTTTTATAACTACGCTGTGACATGAGCTTCTTCTAAAACTTTTAAGGTTTCCTGGGCGGTTTTAGTCCAGCTAAAATTAGTGGCCCGAGCTAGACCCGCCTCAATCAAACGCTGACGCAAACCCTTATCTTCAGTAATTAATTCAATCTTGGTGGCCAAATCAGCAGCATCGGCTGGATCAAAATATAAAACTGCCTCAGCGCCAATTTCTGGTAAAGAACTGGCGTTAGACGACAAAACTGGCGTTCCAGCGGCCATCGCCTCCAAAACCGGCAAACCAAAACCCTCATACCAAGACGGAAAAACAAAAGCTTGCGCTTTGCGTAGTAGGCTAGACAAGTCTGTCTCTGGTACCCAGCCCAATTCTAAGCATTTCTCGGTTAAAATCGGATCAGTTAATAGATTACTAATCTGAGCAAAATCACAACTGCGCTTGCCAGCTAAAACCAATTTGAGCCGACTCTGCGGATTATCTTGGCAATATTGACGGAAACCGTTAAGCAAGCCGGTAATGTTTTTCTTACTTTCCAGCCGTCCGATATATAATAAATAAGGCTGTTTAATATCATAATCGGCCAAAACGCGTCCATCGCGACCAGGCTCGTCCTCCGGCCGGTAAACTTTACCGTCATAACCGTTATAAACAACGGTAATCTTGGATAAATCAGCTGAGAAATAGCGTTGAATCTCCTGTTTAGTAAACTCAGAAATAGCAATCAGTCGCTGGGCTTTGGCTAGCGCCCACTTGGTTGACCAACGCAGATAACGAGCGGCCTGACGACCATAAAGACCGGGAAAAACCATAAAGCCGACATCATGAATGGTGTTAACTAGTTTAGCTTTAGATAATAACGGCAGAACATGAGCTGGCACAAATAAAACATCGGGCGGCCGAACAATCATCTCTAAAGTTAAACGGCCCAGCGTCCATAGTCGGCCAAAAGGCCAATGGAGCACTTTAGACTCAATATTGGGATACTGCTGGCACAACTCAGCTAAACCCGTTTCTAACGGCTTATCAGAATAAAGAATATAACGATTGTGTCGATCAATAGCTGCCAACTGTTTGATCAAATAATAAGAATACCATTCGGTACCGGTTTTGTTCGGCCGATTGGCCCGGGAAGCATCAATGCCGATTACCATATATTTACCGCGTGGCAAAAATTGAGCGCTTATAGCTATCCAAGTTCTCTAAGGCAATGCCAGTCCCTTTAACCACACAGGTCCGCGGGTCATCGGCCATAAATACCGGCACATCAGTCGTTCGAGCAATTAATTGATCTAAGTTGCGCAATAAGGCTGTGCCGCCGCTCAAGACAATGCCTTTCTCCATAATGTCCGAAGCCAATTCGGGCGGAGTTTCGCGCAGGATATTCTTGGCTGCCCCGATAATCGCCTCTAATTCGTGCTGAATCGCCTCAGTAACATCGTCAGAAGTAACGGTAATAGTTTTGGGCAGGCCTGTTAAGATATCTCGGCCCTTAATATTGATAGATAATTTTTCGGTTAAATAGAGGGCGCTGCCGACGCCGATTTTAATTTCCTCGGCCGTCCGCTCACCAATGGCTAAGTTATATTTACGACGAATATATTCAATAATGGCCAAGTCAATCTTGTTGCCGCCAACCCGCACTGAAGTAGCGGTCACAACCCCGCCCAAAGAGATAACGGCCATTTCGGCCGTGCCGCCGCCAATATCAATAATCATGTGCCCTGAAGCTGAGCCAACCGGAATACCGGCACCGATCGCCGCGGCTACCGGTTCTTTAATCAGATAAGCAGCCTTGGCCCCGGCACCCAAAGTGGCGTCAATAACAGCCCGACGCTCAGTCGAAGTAATACCAGCCGGCACAGCCACCATTACTTCCGGCCGGAACAAACGGATACCGCCTAGGGCTTTATTAATAAAATAACGGATCATCACTTCAGTTGTATGATAATCAGCAATAACACCATCTTTTAGCGGCTTAATAGCGATAATCGTGTCCGGTGTCCGGCCAACCATATCCTTGGCCTCATCACCGACCGCCAAGATCTTCTTATCAGTCATGGAAACAGCCACTACACTGGGCTCATTAACAACAATACCCTTCTTCGGTAGATGGACTAAAGTATAGGTTGTTCCCAGATCGATGGCGATGCGATTAATAAACATGCAAAATTCAAAAATAGATAGAAAAACTCAGGCCAAAAGCCTGAGTTTAGTATAGCAAATACCGTTAAAAAATCAACCGACATCAAGACCACAAAGCCACTTCAGGTATTAGCTCTAAGTTATACTGATTTCTAATTTCAGCTTGGACATATTTTATCAACTGCCCCATCTGCTCAGCTGTCGCCCCGCCGTTATTGACTAGAAAATTGGAGTGCTGCGGGCTAACCTGAGCTGGACCGATTGAATAGCCAGCCAATCCGGCCTGTCCAATGATAAAGCCAGCCGGTACTTCGCCACGACCGACTGCTCCGGCCGATTGAGCCGCTTGCAATAATTCTGGCGCCAGCCGCGCTACCTCATCAACGGCTGGATTTTTAAAAATACAGCCGGCACTTGGCAATAACGGATGACGCTGCCGCCGATAGGCCCGATGCTCCTCGGCTATCTGCCGTAATTTATCTTTATCGCCAGATTTTAAAGCTAATTCAACTGACCAAATTAACAATTCGGCTCGCTCCTTAAAAATACTATGACGATAACTATAGTGGCAATCTTCAATGGTAATAACTTCAGCCTGCTTGGTTTGAGTATTATAAGTAGTAACCTCAACAATGCTATCAGCCAACCAACCGCCAAAAGCACCAGCATTACCGCGAACCGCTCCGCCAACCTGCCCCGGAATGCCGGCCGCCCATTCTAAGCCAGCTAGGCCTTGATCAATACAGTCTATAACTAATTTAGACAAGCTATAACCAGCCCCAACCTCCACCACTTCTTTATTAAAAATTGGCGTTTGCGACTCTAAGGTAATCACCAAACCAGCCACCCCCTGGTCACTAATCAACAGATTGCTGCCACCACCTAAAAAATGAATTGGCAGTTTGGCGTCCGTCGCCCAATCAATCGCTTGGGCTAATTGTTCTAAGGAATTAATCCGAGCTAAAAATTGAGCTGGCCCGCCAATCTGATAAGTGGTTAACGGTGCTAGACGAACGGCTTCTTGGATGAAATCTGGTTGCTGATGCATATTTAAAATTTATTTAGCTAAAAGCTGTTGGCCAATCCGAAAAATATCACCGGCGCCCATTAAGGCAATAATATCGCCACTTTTCACTGATTGACGCAAATATGTATTCAGCTCGTCCATGCTAGCAAAATAGCTGGCTTTTTCTCTAATCCCCACCTCAGCACGGCTTGCGCTAATCCGCTCAGCCAATTCTTGGCCAGAGATGCCGCCAGCCTCTTCACGGGCTGAGCCGTAAATTTTTAAAATGCCGACTTCATCAGCTTTATTAAAGCTATCGGCAAAATCGTTCAATAAAGCTAGGGTGCGACTAAAAGTATGGGGATGGAAAAAAACTCGCAAACGACTATCAGGGTATTGTTGGCGTAAAGCCGCCAAACTAGCCTTAATTTCAGTCGGATGATGGGCATAATCGTCAATAATGGTCGCTCCTTGAAACTGCCCCAAGACTTCCAAGCGCCGAGCTGTGCCACTAAATTCAGCAATCCCCTCACGAATTTTATACAACGGCAAGCCCAATTCAACACTGGCCGCCAATACCGCTAAAGCATTGCTGACATTGTGGCGGCCGGGCAAGCTGGTGCTGAAATCACCAAGATTCCCGGCATTGCTAACCGCTAATTTGCTTAATTTTTCGTCCTCACCATCAGTATCACCAAGGTCAACACCCATTTTAACTTTAAAATATTGCCGACCATTAACTGCTTTAACATCATGAGCCAAATAATCAGCGGCACTATCTAGGGCATAACTAATAATTCGGCCGCGGCAATGAACCGGCGCCAAGCGACGAATTAACGGGTCATCATAATTGGCAATCAGATAGCCATCAGTCGGTATCTTGGTTAGAAAATCAATAAAGGCTTGCTGGTAATCGGCTGGGGTTGGGTAAAAATCAACATGGTCATAATCAATATTGTTAAGCACCACCATTTTTGGCTGAAAATAACGCAATTTATTTTGATATTCATCGGCTTCAATCACCATTAATGACGAACTGCCCAATAAACTGGCCCCCTTAAATTGCGGCACTCGTGAGCCGACCAAAACATTTGGCTTCAGGTTACCATGCCACAAAACAAAACCCAGCCAAGCAGAAACCGTGGTCTTACCGTGCGAACCAGCTACGGCAATGCCATAATATTGATTAAAAACATCGCCCAGAGCCTCAGCATAAGTCAAGGTCGGCCGATTATCTAGCGCCCAGGCAACCTCCGGATTATCTTGGTTATAGGCTGTGGAATAAATAACCAGATCAGCCGAACTTAATTGATCGTTTAATTGAAAGCCAACTCGCACTGCAATATTATGGTCAGCTAAAATCTGATCGGTCATAAAGCTTTCCGCCACATCACTGCCGACTATCTGATAACCGCGACTCTGCAAAAATTGTGCCAACATCGTCATCCCCACTCCCTTGATACCGATACAATAAATATTTTTAATCGCCAGCCAGTCCATATTATAAATATTCTTGAAAAACCTGAATAATCGCCTGCCGATCGGCTATCTTAATAGCCCTTGACCAATTACCAATTAAATCGGCCTGTTTTTGTTTGTCGGCCAATAATTGCTTCAGTTGGTGGGCCAGTTGACCATTGACCAAATCTTTCTCCTGAATGACAATAGCGGCGCCAGCTTGCTTAATAGCCTGAGCATTGTCTAATTGATGAGAGTCAGGCATGGGAATAATTAAACTGACTTTTTTCAGGGCGGCTAGCTCAATTAAAGTACCCAAACCGGCTCGAGCGACAACAATGTCAGCGGCCTGATAGGCAGCCATCATCGCCGCTTGATTCAAAAAATCTACCGGCTGATAATGGGCCTGCGGCTTGGCGCCCAATTTACCACGGCCAGTTAAATGGATAATATCGGCCAGCCTGATTAGGCTGGATAACTGCTCAATTACTAAATCATTAACGCCGGCCGCACCAGTGCCGCCGCCGACAATTAGGATAACTGGCCGCTGGCCATCAAAAGACCAAGGCAAAATTTGATTGTCGCTGACTGGCTGAAAAATATCGGGGCGAATCGGCGCTCCCAACCAAACAGCCTTACAACCATAATCACGGCCAGACTTGGCAAAAGTCACTAATATTTTTTTGGCCAACGGCGCCATTAAACGATTAGCTAATCCTGGACGATAGTCTAGCTGTTCAATAATAACTGGGATACCAAATAATTTAGCCACCAAGGCAACTGGCACGCTAACAAAACTACCGGCGCTAACCACTAATTGGGGACGAATTTTCTGAAGATAATAACCGGCCTGAAAAAAACCAAGAATCAGGCGACCAATATCTAAAATATTTTGCCACGACCAATAGCGGCGCAACTTACCGGCACTAATAGGCTGAAACTTGATACTAGCCTCTTCAACCAGCTGGCGCTCGGGACCGCTAGCGGTGCCCAGCCAAATAAAATCAAGCTTGGCCGAATGTTCCCGCAGAACCTCAGCCATAGCTAATAATGGGGTTACTGAGCCAGCTGTGCCACCACCAGTTAATAATATTGTCGTT
>CAYNWZ010000014.1:0-18384 GCA_964401085.1 uncultured Gammaproteobacteria bacterium | reverse complement strand
CACGGGACAAATTATCAAAAACCACTACCCGATAGCCGCGGCTTAAAAATAATTTAACGGCATGGGTACCGATATAGCCAGCTCCGCCAGTTATCAAGATAGTCGGCTTGTCCATAGATTATTCTAAAATAGCTTTAATCCGCCGGACGCCGGCACTGCTGCTTTCTTCTTTGATAATCCGGAAACGACCGAGCTCAACAGTATTTTGAACATGAGGGCCACCACAAATTTCTTGGCTAAATGGCGACTCAGAACCAATCGTATAAACCTTGACCCTTTCACCATATTTGGCGTCAAAAATACCCATTGCCCCTTGTTGACGAGCTTCATCTAATGAAACTTCCTGGCAAGCAACCGGCAATTCTAAAGCAATCTGTTGATTAACTATCTCTTCTACTTGGTTGATTTGTTCGGCGGTCATCTTGTCGGGATAAGAAAAGTCAAAGCGCAGGCGCTCGGCGGTAATATTGCTGCCCCGCTGATAAACATCAGCCCCCAGAACTTGGCGTAAAGCCTGCAATAAAAGATGAGCGGCTGTATGTAAACGCGTGGTGGTAACTGAATCATCAGCCAACCCCCCTTTAAATTTACCGGCGGCGGCGGTACGCGACAATTCTTGGTGTTTGGCTAATTCCGCCTGAAAACCAGATTCATCAATTTGGCAGCTGGCTTCAAGGGCAATTTCTTTGGTCATCTCTAAGGGAAAGCCATAGCTTTGATAGAGCATAAAGGCTTCAGCGCCGCTAATCGGCTGACCGATCTCAATCAAACGCTGTAATTCCTTGAGTCCGCGATCTAATGTCGCCTGGAATTTAGCGACCTCTTTTTTTAATTCATCAACAATAAAGTCATGCTTAGCGATTAATTCCGAATAAGCTGAACCCATTGATTGAATAATGGTTTCAGCCACGCCAACCACGACTTCATCGGCTGGACGCGGCCAATTGTGGGCCAAACGCACAGCCCGACGAATCAGGCGGCGCAAAATATAGCCCTGATCTTTGTTGCTTGGAGCAATCGCCTTCTCATCAGCCAGTAAGAAAATGCTAGCCCGAAGATGATCGGCGATAATTCGTAGCGGCCGAGGATTATCAATATAAGACAAACCACTAGCTTGTTCTAAATAAGCGATGGCCGGTTGAAAGATATCATTTAAATAAACATCGGGTTGATTATTCAAGGTGGCCAAAACTCTTTCCAAGCCGAGACCGGTATCAACATTACGCTGGGCTAGCGGCTGAAAGCTACCGTCAGCCTGCTTATTGTAAGCCATGAAAACATTGTTCCAAATCTCTACCCAACGCTTGTCTTGCGGATCATAAACTGCCGGCGCTGGTTCAGAACCGGTCCAATAAAAAATCTCCGTATCGGTGCCACAAGGCCCAGTCTGGCCAGCCGGTCCCCACCAATTATCTTTTTTACCCAATTTAGCTAAACGCTCTAACGGTAAACCGGCGTCTTGCCATAATTGATAAGCTACCTGATCAAAGGGGGCATCCTGATCACCGATAAAAACGGTGGCGGCTAATCGGTCTGGTGACAAATTCAACCATTGCGGCGAAGTCAAAAACTCCCAACTCCAAGCAATTGATTCTTGTTGGAAATAATCACCAAGCGACCAATTGCCCAGCATTTCAAAGAAGGTCAGATGGGTGGTGTCGCCAACTTCATCAATATCATCAGTGCGCAAGCATTTCTGAGCATTAGCCAGGCGCCGACCGAGCGGATGGGGTTCGCCTAATAAATATGGCACTAGCGGTTGCATGCCGGCCGTATTAAAGAGAACAGTCGGATCGTTATCCGGCACCAAAGAGGCGCTAGGGATAATGGCGTGTTGCTTGGAAGCAAAAAAATCTAAGAATTGCTGTCGTAACTGACTGGCAGTAATTTGAGACATAACTTATGGCAAGAGATCGGCGAACTGTTGCTGAATAATTGACTTATCGCTGTCTTGGGCTTTAGACAACAAATCTTCAACGGTTTGGCGGGCCGAATCAGTTTGGCCACCGTCCCGATAAATTATGGCCAAAACATACAAAGCATTAATGTTGTCGGAATTGCTAGCTAAGATACCCTTAGCCAATTGCTCGGCTTGCAATCGGAAATCAGCACTCTTGTCGGTTTCGGTTTTAGCTCGTTCATTTAACAATTGAGCTAAAGCCAGCTGATAGTCTGGCGAGCCATTGGAATAATTAACCGCCTGCACCAAGTCGTCAGTCGCTTCGGAGAATTTCTGGATCGCTTGATAGAGGTTGGCGCGATAGAAATAAGCCTCAGCCCAGCCTGGTTTCAATGTTAAAGCTCGCTGATAACCAGATAATGCTTCTTCAACCAACTTATCTTTGTCTTCTTTGGTTGAGGCCTGATAAGCCATGGCAACTTTAAGCTGGGCCAGTTTGGCCTGTGGCCAAGGATTGTTCGGATCAATATTGATTAAGCGCTGTTGCGTAGCCATCGAGCCATCAAAATCGCCAATCATTTCATAAAGCGAAGCCAATGTCTTAAGACCGGCCGGTTGGTTTTGCACCAATCTAGCATTCTGATCCAAAAGTTGCTTAGCTTGTTGAGCATAAGCTTTGGCCTGATTTTGCGCTTCCAGAGCCTCAGTGCTAGTAGCGCTAGCCGCGGCTTCAGCGATCTGATTGGCTTTGACCCAAGACAATTGAGCCAGACTAAAGCCATACATTTCACGCCATGGAGCCAAGCGCTGAGCAGTGGCCAATCCGCTGATTTGCTGATCAGTAGACGAATTACCAATGGAACGACCGGCAATAATATCGGCTAAATAAATCTTGCCAAGATAAGTTAAGCTAGACAATAAGACGATGGCGACAACAATAACTCCGGCCGTCCAAATGGCGCTAGAATGCTGGCCGGCCTGTTGCCAAGACCAAGATGGCACACGGCGAAGACGCTGATAAGTAATAACCATCAACAATATCCACAATAGACCAAAAATGAACAGCAGGCTGTTGCCAAACGGCAAAAGAGTACCACCAACCAACAAAACCATAATAGCAGCCAAGAGACTAGCCCCAAAATTAACATCTTCAGCTTCTAAATCAGTTTTAACAGCTAAGAGCCGCCGCCAAGCAATAATTAAACCCCAAATTAATCCAGCTAACAATAATAAAGTGCCTAAACCGCCAACAACCACCAAGCTTTCCAAGAGCCAACCGGCCGGTAAATCAAAGTCTAGGTTCCATAGGGTGGCAGCGTTAAAATCAGCGGTCTTGAAACGGCTAAAAGCGCTGTTGAAGCTAGCCAGTCCAGTGCCCAGAATTGGGTGATGGACCAAGCTAGCCTTGGCAATCTGCCAAGAAAAACCGCGCGACAAACTAACCTCGCTCGGCAAAGTTAATTTTAGCCAACCAAAATTACCAAGAACCAATAAAACAAAGCTAATCGCCAAGGCGCCGATAGCAGCCATTAACTGACAGCGAGTCAATTTAATTAAACGGCTCAGGCCAAAAATTAAAACAATCAACAGACCTAAAATGACAATGGGCCAAATAGTAAAGGAGCCGAGGGCGGCCAAGGCGACTAAAGCAGCAACAATAGCTAGCCCTAACCAAATATTCCAGACCAATCGTGCTCGGTGGCTCGGAGCGGGAATAAAGTCATCACTGTGATCGATAGCCAATAAGAATAACGGCAAGGCCGCTCCCAAAAACAAAGACAGGTTGGATAATGAGCCGATCGGATTGAAGCCGATGGTTTTAGTAAAAGCCAAAGGAATAATGAATAAACCGAATAACTGACAAGTCGAATAAATAGCAATTAAGCTAAAACTAATCAAAGTAGCCAGCCAACACCACTGACGAAGCTTGGCTGACCAATTATTAACCACCAACAAATACAAGAAAAATAGCAACCAGAAAAAAACCAGGCTGCGCATTGGTTGACCGTAGCCACCAAATAAGCTATTGCGCCAAGCCGGGCTCCAAATAGTTGCCAAAGACACAACTAGTAAAGAAGCCACCGCTAGCCAATCAAAACGACGCCAGCGCCAGCTCAAAGAACCGGCCGATAAAACTTTAGCTAGCCAAGCGGCTAAGCCAACAATAACCAGCAAGGCCAATAAATAAAGACGGTCTAAGTTGGCACCCTGCCAGCTGAAATTAATAAACAATCCTGGTAAAAACAGAAAGATGGCTGATATAACCACCTGAATAATGGTCTCAGGCCAAGAAGACCGAGATGGCCGCCGCCAAAAACGCGAGGCTTTGCGAGCTGGTTTCATAGACTTGTCTTATTTAATCTAAAACTTAATAAACTTAGTCATAGTTTAACAAAAACCACGGTCTAAAGCAATAACGCCGCCGCCAAGCAATCGGCCATGATCATAAAAAACAGCACTCTGTCCAGGAGTAATGGCTCGTTGTCGACTCGCCAATTCAACTAGCCAACCGCCCTGATAACGAGATAATTGACAATCAACCGGTGAATGATGGTAACGAATCACTACCTGACAAGCTAGCGGCCGCCGCGGCCGTTGACGGTCCAGCCAATAAAGGCGGGGTAAAAATATTTTATCCTGAAAAAGATGCTGATCGTCAGGTTGGTTGGTAACTAGTAAAGTATTACTGGCCATATCAAGGCCAGTGACATAGTAGGGGCCATCGCCGCCAAGCTCAACCCCGCGGCGCTGACCAATTGTGTAAAGCGGCAAGCCCTGATGCTGACCAAGATGCCGACCATGCTGGTCTTTAATCGGCCCGCTGGTAAATTGCAAATGGCGGCGCAAAAAATTGGGCAAACCGTCACCAACAAAACAAACCTCCTGACTTTCAGTCTTATGAGCTACTGGCAAATGAAATTTTTCAGCTAAACGGCGAATTTCGGTTTTCGGAAAATCGCCGAGCGGAAATTGTAACATCGCCAAATCGCGCTGATCTAATTGATAAAGAAAGTAAGATTGATCTTTGGATAAATCTTTAGCTTGCCATAACTGGACATTGGTACCGTCAACCAAACGGCGAACATAGTGACCGCTAGCGACAGCATCAAAACCAATTTTTTGCGCATATTTTACTAAACGGCCAAGCTTAACCTGCTTATTACATAAAACACACGGATTGGGAGTGCGGCCAGACTGATAGGCAGCTAAAAAATCATTAACCACGCGCCGTTTAAATTCTTGAGCAAAGTTAAGAGCATATAAAGGAATGCCGATTCTTTGACAAACCAGCTGGGCATCCGACCATGATTCTAATGAGCAACAGCTATTCTCGGCCGTCTCGGTCGTAGTGTCTTTCCAAAACTGCATAAAGACGCCGATCACTTCATGGCCCTGATTTTTTAATAACTGGGCTGCTACCGCCGAATCAACACCACCAGAAACAGCGACTAATATTTTTTGTTTTTTAGCAGAATTGGCCATAATCGTCATCATGAACGGCCGCGCGGCAAAAAGCTTTGATAGAGCGGTTGGTAAATATCGTCTTTGGTGTTGAGCCACAACTGATCGGCGCAATTACGGTCGGTAAATTGTGCCCCGGCGATACCGCGGATCAGGGCAATCGGAGTCTGTTCAGCGCATTCGCCCATAGCATAAACGGCGGCGGCGGCTAAAGAATCAACAATATTGGTTTGGGAAACCTTCATCGGCCGACCAAATAAATCGGGCTGACCACGATAATCTCTAAGCGGCTGAAAGCCGGCAAAAGCCAAACCAACACCAACGACACCATAACGCAACGGCATTGATCGGCTATCAGTAATAATTAGACCTAACTGCTGCAGATTGTAATGCTGAATTAATTGCCGACGCCAATCTTGAGCTAGTTGTTCGGGGTTTTCCGGCAATAAAATATAATATTCTCCGGCATTACTTTCATCGATGCCGGCCGACGGCGCGATTAAATGATTATGGATGGTTAGCACCGCGTAATTGTGTGGGACCAACTGACGCGGCAGATAACTCTCGGCTTGATCAATAATCAATTGATCCTTATCCGCCACTTGATTAATCGGCACGACACGGCCCTGATGCAAGCTGATTATTTTAGAGGTTATCGCTAAGATATCGCCATTACGCAGACCGCCAGCCTGGTCTAGAGCATCAATAATAGCCGCTAAGGCATTATCTTGCGGCGGCAATAATAAACGAGTTGATAACGCGATTATTTTCATAGTGATTATAATTGTCCAGCAGTAATCGCCTGGCGGATAGCCGCCATCAAATCATAATAAAATTCTAAATTGTGCAGACTGGCTAAACGGCGGCCAAGGGCTTCATCAATCTTATATAAATAATGCAGATAAGCTAAACTATAACGGCGCAAGATTGGCAAACGCGAATCAGGATTAATCGGTTGATCCAGCTCAGCAAATTGACTATTTTTAATATTGTCCGTGCGGTAAAAATCCCGAACTCGGCCCTGATTATCCACTAAAGACCGATCGGCTTGCCAAAAGAATAAACGGCCATGTCGCCCCTCACGGGTTGGAATAACGCAATCAAACATATCCACTCCGCGCCTAACGGCCTCAACGATATTGTCGGGATAACCAACCCCCATTAAATAACGAGTCTTATCGCTAGGCATAGCCGGTGTTAACCAATCTAAAACCTGATACATTTCTTCAGCCGTTTCACCGACCGACAAGCCGCCAATATTATAGCCGTCAAAATCCAACGCCGCCAATTCATTCAAGCTGCGTAGGCGCCAATCTTGGCTTAAACCACCCTGAATAACGGCGAATAATAATGGCTTATCGCCAGATAACTGTTCATGGTGCTGCTTGGCTCGCTTGGCCCAGGCTGATGTCCGCTCTACTGATTGGCGAATATCGTCATCGGTGGCTGGCAAAGCTAAGCACTGGTCCAGACAAACGGCAATATCAACCCCGCAAGCCGCTTGTAAGTCTAAAGACAATTCTGGGGTTAAATATTGGCGGCTGCCATCCCAGGGCGAGCTAAAATAAACCCCCTGCTCAGTCAGTTTGACTAAATTCTGGCCACCCGACCGCTGACCAGCTAATGAAAAAACCTGAAAACCGCCGCTGTCAGTCAGAATCGGTCCAGACCAATCCATGAATTGATGCAAACCGCCACGCTGCTGAATAGCCTCAATACCCGGTCGCAACAATAAATGATAGGTATTGGATAAAACAACTGGCGCCGCCAACTGACGCAATTCTTCAGTCGTCAAATATTTAGCGACCCCCTGAGTGGCCACTGTCATAAAAAACGGCGTCGGCACTGCTCCGTGAGCCGTTGTCAAAACCCCAAGCCGCGCCGCGGAAACGGCCGATTTTTTATCCAATTGAAACATGACTATTTGCGCTTGATAGTTTTGACCGCTAAATAAACCACTTCCGGTTGTTTGGGATTAATAACAATAGACCAGCCTGACCGAGAAGTCGGCAATTTTTTAGTTGACCAATTAGCCCCACCATCTACCGAACGATAGAAGGTGGTGTCAGTAGCATAATAAATCTCTTGGCTATTATTAGGATTGATGGCCAAGGCATTGATAATGGTCGCTTGTTCTGGCGTCAACAGACTGATACGCGTCCAAGCATCGCCATAATTAATTGACTTAAAAAGGCCATAATCAGTAGCCAAATAAATAACCGCTGGTTCCTCTAATGAAATAACTAGGTCGCGAAACTGATTACCAATCTCAAATTCGGCCAATGACTGATTCAGATTCTCCCAGCTGCCGCCGCCATCCATTGTTCTAAATAAGCCGCCAGTATCAGTAGCCACAAACATAACGCGGCTGTCGCGCGGACTCATAACAATCTTGCGGATTGGATTATCAAAGCGCTTCACCGTCTGCCAGCTATTGCCATTATCACCGCTACGCAAGACATCGCCGCGGGAAGTACCCAAATAAACGAAACTGGCATTGTGATGATCAGTTAATAAGCTGGTAATAACAACTTCCGGATCATTATCATAATAGGCCTGCGACCAATTGCGACTGCAATCATCCGAACGCATTAAACGATTAGCTGAAGCGGCAAAGATGGTGCATTTATCATGATAATCAATCGCCACCGAACTGACATTAATCCGCCCTAAATTATTAACGACTTGCCAGTTCTGACCGCCATCATAACTAAGCATCAGGCCATTGTCCTGGCTGGCAAAATAAAGCGCGTTGTCATCGCTGGGGTCAAGCGCCAACATATTGGCATCTAGAGTGCTAATGCTGCTGGGGCGACCGGTATTAGTTGGAATAAGATTGGCTGGCTGCCAATTGTCGCCGCGGTTACCGCTACGAAAAACGCCGCCGATATCGGGCGATCCAAGCTGATTAGAGCTCTTACCGACACTGACTGAGCAGCCGCCAAGCAGGCTGACTAGAGCAAAACCCAGAACCAGGTAGCGCAATGATAATAAGAACTTAGACATAAAATAATTAGTTGCCGGCCGCCAGATTGTGAAAAACCAAGTTCGGCTGAACATTGGCTAACAAATACTGGCGAGCAACGCCTAGGTTAGTAAATATAGTTAATAAATTGAGCCAAGCTATCTGCTCAGCGGCTGCTGTCAATCGCTCGCGCAGAAACCAGTGCTGAATCAATGGCAGCTGTCCCTGCTTAATCAATAATAAATCGCGGGCCAGACCCAGCCAAAGCTGCCACAGTCGCCACTCGGCAACGCCGGCCGTAGAATTGGCTTTTGGATAAATTTGTTGCAAACAAAGCAAACGCTCTGGCAATGATTGGCTCGCTATTAATTTTAATAGAACTTCGGCCATCTGACAATAAGCCGTAAATAAATCGGGCTGTTCAAAAAAACGAATAGCTAAATTGGGGCGGCCTAGACAAACTTGCGCTAAATTCTTGGCCAGTTCCCGATTGGCCCCCCATTCACTAACCAAATGATCATAAATCAAATCAGCCGACACTGGATAAAAACGAAAAATCTGACTGCGCGAAGCAATGGTTCCCGGTAAAGAAGACAAGCTGTCGGCCATTAAAATAAAAATAACGCTAGGATTCGGCTCCTCCAGACTTTTTAATAAAGCATTGGCAGCCGAATCGCTTAGAGTTTCGGCGCGGCGGATGATGGCTACCTGGTAATTATCGGCAAACGACGACAAACTAATCTTTTCTAATAACTGACGAATCTGCTCAATGCTAATCATTTTCTTGTCTGGCAACAAATCAACTTCATAAAAATCCGGATAAATACCGGCAGCGGTCTGCCGGCAAGCCGAACACTGTTCGCAAGGCCAATCGACGCCAGGTTGGTCACGGCGCTGACAAACCAAGGTGCGGGCAAAATTCTTGGCAACAGTCGCTTTACCAATGTCGTCCGGACCAATTAAAAGATAGCTCTGCGCCAATTGACGAGAGGCTAAGTGAGCGGCCCAACAACGAACAACCCGTTCGTTGCCGACATGCGACCAATGCAGCTGATGACCCTGAATTTCCATAACATTACTAGATTATCACGGCTAGGACGGATTGGCAATGTTATGACTATTCAATATATTCTTACAGCTATTGACAAAATATAAATATTGTTATAAAAAATAATGTTAAATGTACCTATAAAAATAATGAAGGAGGGCAAGATGCCCAAAACAAAATCGGAAAAAATAATAGCCGGACTACTGTTTATCTTTATAGCCGTTGTTCTGGCTAACGCGATGGTGAGATACACCATCGCCACCAAGGGAGAAATCACTATTGCTCCCAACGGTATCAGTTATAAGCTCTGGGGAATGACAATGTCCCCCCGGAACTTATTGATGCTAGCCTTATGGCCAGACATCAACAAAAGGTCAGAAAGGGTGCTGACCTATTATAACAAAGACACCCATCAAGATCTCCCCTCCGACCTATATGGACTTTATGTCTGGGGCAAATGGCGGCTAGTCAATCCAAGCCAAGCGGCCGAGAAGTTCTTCCGCCAACAGGTCGCAATCTGCGGCTATGGCCGCAGTATGAAGATCGTCAGGATACCGGGCTAGCGGTCAAAGTTAACAGAAACCACAAGAAGCATTCTAGCCGATGCTTCTTTTTTAATTATCTAATTCTGGTCGAGCTAACTCATAAATAGTTTCTATCTGACTGGCGTTAAGAGCGCCCTGCCAGACGGTTAACTCATCAATATCGAGCGGCCAATTATCTTGAGCGGCAAATAGTTTAGCCAGCGGATTAAGCAGCCAAGTCTGCTCGCTTTGCCAGCGTTGACGACCGTCCAAATAAAATGACAGGCGATAAGCATAAGAATCATAAACTAACACCGCCTGATGCCAATCACCGTCATTGATCGGCAAATTAAGCGGATACCAACTGGCGCCGTTAAAATGAATCTTGGGGCCATAGGTGCCGACACCTAAACCAAAAAGCGATTGCCCTGATTGACTAGCTAAAACAATATTGGCTCGGCTTTCATTGGGATAGGCAATATTACGCCACCAGAACGACAGGGAGATATCACGATTCTCTAGTGGTTGTGGTAAGTCGCCCTGCAAATCGCCAGGGTGTTCTAGGCGGACGCCAAGATTAAAGGGACTATAAATCCAGCGGCCGACTGGCGCTAATTGGGCTTGGGCTAAATTGTCATAAGCAATATTAGAAACCCCTTCATCAAAACTCCAATAATAAGCTGCAATCGGCTCTGGTTGGGCTGGTCTTGCTGGATATGGATTAAGCGGCTGCTTAGACTGATAGAGTTGTCTAACTTCAGACAAGCTCAAAGATCGTTGCCAAATAGCAATTTCATCGCGATCAATTGGATAATTCTCATCAGCCAAGTCTAACTTGACAATCGGCTGCGGCGGACTGTATTCGGCAGCGTCTTGAAATTTCAAACGGCCGTCAACATAAAATTTTAATTGGTTTTGATTCTGAGTGGCCACCAATAAATGCCAATCATCATCGGTAGGAATAATATTGTCCAAGCGATAATTAGCGCCATAGTGCCAAAACTGCAGCATACCCGAGGCTGAAGGAGTTAGCCCCAAAACAATCTGTCCATCAGCCGCCTGTAAATATTCATGGCCGCGGCCCTCATTGGGATGAGAGGCATTGCGCCACCAATAAGCTAAAGTCACCTGACTAGGGTCAAGCGGTGCTGTTAAATCCAAACTAACCGCCGGCCGCTCCCAGGTCTGATAGCCGGCGCAATCAAATGGACCAACTCGCCAGCTAAAAGGTTGATCATTGATATCAGCCGAGCCAACATAGTCATACAGAGTCGTGCCCAGGCATTCGGAAAAATGCCAAAGATGAACCAGTCCAGTATTAACAGCACCGGAATCAATAACTTGCTGGCTGCCAGACCGTGGCTGGACCACCGACTGATCAACAAAGTCGGCTTGATTATTATCACTATCCCAGCCATTACCCAACCCAACTTCAGCCCCGCCCGGCGCTAGACTAGCCGCCGTTGATTCAGCGCGAGCCTTGCGTTGCAAACTGTGCTCTTGAGATAAGTCGCCGCTCGCCGGCTGCCCTTCAGAATCATTAGCTTGATTATAGCCGACCTTGTCCAACAAATAATCTTGACCGTCAACCAGGCGTAAGTGTCCGCCGTCATCAGACAATCCCCAGCCGCCGCTATGGCGATAATCAGGCATTATTTCCCCGGAATAATCAGCGCTAGAAAGTAAGAAATAACCGTGAGCGGCAATAGAACTACTAGCCGGCAAACCATCCCCGGAACGATTAATCCAAGTGGCGCCACTGGCCGACTTGCTTTGCAAACGCCAGCCAGCCAGACTAACCGCCTGATCATTAGGATTGTATAACTCAACAAATTCATCGCCAGCGCCAGCCGGTCCGCGCGTGACTAATTGGCTGATCACAATCTTAGGCGGCGGGCCGCTAGGAACGGCTACTAATTTAGTTTGAACATCGGCTACCGAGTTGGCCGGCCAATTTTCCCAATTGCCAACCCGATCGCGAGCTCGGCAGCGAAAAGCAATTTTTTGATCAATTGCTACCGACTGATCAAAAATAGCACTGGTATAATCAACGGCATTAAGCCACGGCTGCCAAGAACCGCTATCCAGACGATATTGAACATCATAAACCAGTTGGCCGCTAGCTAAATCACCGCTATCTACTCCTAGCCATTCCACGATAAAACCAAGCTCAGTAATAGTTTCCGGTAAGGCCGACACGGCAGAACTAGGTTTTACATTGTCCAAAATAATGGTAATCGTGCTGCTGGCTCCGGCTTGGCCAGCTTCATTTTCCGGCCAAATTACCAAATTATTGGAGCCAGGAACCAGTTTAACCGAAGCCTGCCAAGTTTGATTGGCCGACAATTTGGCAACTTGACTACCAATCAATACTCGGCTGGCCTGACCAGCTTGGCCGCTAATCGTAATCGACGTTGAACTGGTCCACCATGGATTAGTCGGTGGGTAATCAATTGATAATCCATCGGGCGCTCCGCCGAGCATCGTCCATTTATAAGTCAATTTAGCTGAATAATTGCCGGCTGAATCGACGGCCTGAACAATGACCTGATGTTGGCCAACGGCTAATTGCTCGTAACTAAAATCGGCCTGACAAGATTGGGCCGGCTGATTGTCTAATTGACAAGACAGCGTTGCCGTTTCACTAACTTCCACTGAAAATTCAGCCTCGCGGCCAGCGATAGTGCTGGACGGCTTGGTCAACCAGCTAATCGTCGGCTTTTTCTTGTCAATCAGCCAGGAGTAAGTAGCCGGCGTCGGATCGATATTGCCAGCCAAATCAATCGCCCTCACCGACAACAAGTATTCTCCACTGACCAGATTCTTTAATTGATAATCGGCGGGACAGGTTTTCCAATTTTGGTCATTGAGCTGACACTCAAACTTGCCCGATTCAGTGGAAGACAATATAAAATTAGCCGTCCCGGTATTGGTAGCTGCCGGCACAGTAGTCTTAATAATGGTATTGGGTGGCGTTAAATCTAAAGCTTCCGACTTGGTGGTACTAGATGAAGTTGCTTGGGTTTTAGAACCGGTGGCGGCCGATGATGAATTAGCGGTAATAATATTCGTCACCGAAGATGTCGCCTTGAACGCTACCGGAGCTGAAGTGGTAACGGCCTTGGCTGTTGATGAAGCGGCAACAACCGCGCATTGATTGCTATATAAGCCAACCTTATTTTGCTTAGCGGTTTGACCGGCGGTGGTAATAAGCTGACGACGAGCCTGATCAATGGCTGGCGGACAATTATCTTGACTGGTGCCGCAGAAAAAAACCCTAGCTAGGCCTTCGGTGGCTAATTGCTGATTCAAAAATAAATCGCCAACATAGACATAGCGTAATAGCCGACCATAAGTATCTTTATCGCCACCACTGTCGGCCACTAATCTCAAGGCTCCGCCACTTAGTAAAGACTGATTACGCTTCTTAGCCTCATCAGCTAAACACTGGCTGGCTTGACCGGAAGTTTGAGCTATTTCCGGAGCATCAATACCAATATAGCGAACCTTTTGACCATCAGTTAATTCAATGGTGTCGCCATCAATTACCCTTTTTACTACAGCCGCAGTCGTTGTAATAGCCGGCTGATTGCTAGTTGGATTAACGACCGGCGCTGATGATGAATTATTTATTGGCTGAGATGAAACTTCAACCGGCTGAATAGCCGAATCAGCTTTAACGGTGGCTGACCAGCGCGACCACCAGCTCGGATTGGCCGCCACCTCTACCTGACTATTAGCGGTTAAAAGAAAAACCTTTAATAATTCAGCGCCATAACCGATAGCTAGAGGCGCTAGCTGGGCCCAATAATCGGCTTGGACTTGATTATCTAAAATTAGGCGACGACGAGCTGATTGATAATAAGCTAGTTTATAGCCACGATAAATTATGTAACCATCGTCATCCGGCCAAGCGGCCACCATGGGTTGATTTGGCCAATCACCCGATTCCACTGGGCTATTGATGGTTTCTTGACTAAAATAATGCTGATTAACAGCACTGGCTAATTGCCGAAAACAATCCTGATAGCTAGCGCAGCTAGGATGAATAACCGCTGGCCGCTGAGATAATTGCTGACGATTTTGCCAAACCCAATTCTCCATAGAGTCGCCTAATTCATGCGGATCATTGCGAACATGAGCCGGAACGCTATTATCCTGAAGTAGGTGCAAAACATGACCTAAATTAATGAATGCTTGCTGATAATCACCGGCCCGATAAGCTAAAATTGCCTGATTCCAACTAAAAATTGAGCCATAAATAAAACTAGCCTGAGCTCGACCGTCCAAGCCCCAACTAGGAGCGGTTTGCAAAGACATCAATTGATAGGCCCCGGCGCTGAGCGGCCGATTGGTTTGCGGCCACCAAAAATGATGCATGGTTCGCAAAAGCGGCTGATCTTCGGCAGTAGCGCCAAGCAGTAGCCAGTTCTTCTGCTGGTCACTGATCTGTAGCGAATATTTTTGATTATAGAGCTGAACCGACCAATCGGTTAGCCGCGGATGGGTTACGCTATGATCATAGGCTCGAAGCGGCCAAGGAGTAATTAAAAATAATAAAACAGCCCACCAGCGGCGACAATAATTAACCAACATATTAGTAAATATCACCAATTTGCCAACGACCAGCCAAATTTTGATACATTTCCAGTCGACCATCGCGACCGTTATCAGTGGTATAAATAAGCGTTGCCCGCTGCTGACAGGCTACCGCCTCCGGCAAGCAATCACCCTGAAAAACCGAACTAACCTGCTGCGGCAACGATTGATCTAGTTGCCACAACTGCGGATCTTGCCAGGCCCGCTGATAATAATCACGGCGCAAACCAATAATATAGGCCAAGGCTGTGTCGCGCTGATTGTTCTGCAGAGCCTGCCAAAATTGCTGATAGGCCGCTTGCGGACTATCGCCGCCCAAGCTATTGTTGGCATCATCAATAAAAGGCTGCAGCCAGCGCCGCTGTTGAACAGATCGCTGAATTGACGGCAGCCATAAGAGGCCGATTACCGCTAAGATAATTACCAAAGCGATGATTAACCACCAGACGTAAGGTCTGGTTAAAAACTTGTGCCACATAACTGACTATGGGGAGTCTTATTAAGCCACCCGGCCAGATTAGCGACTGATTAATGCTCCCCCCTTAAACATTAATCTTAAGCCAGTCTGGCCGGGCCGCCAAATAAAAACAACCCGCGGACGCAGATTGTTTGCCCCCCCTAATTATTATATTTATTTTACTTTTTTCTAGCTACAATAATAGTTTCAAAGCCATACAAAGACCATGTCCCCCGAGCCAGCCGATGCGTCATACGACAAATTGGTTCGCACAATAAGCCCATAACAAACAACATCCATGGCCGATACCTTCTGGCGGAAAAAATAATTTCTAAACCATTATCTTTTAACAAAGAAATAAAAGACGAATATGGTATAAGGTTCTTATGTGTACTGTCATCATAAAAGTTTAAAGTGCCAATCCGTTTTGGAAAATTAACACTAGCCTCGCAAGGGAAAGCAATATAAATTGTTCCACCTTGCTTTAAGGCTTTTATCATAGCTAATGTTACACCAACATAATCATCACAATGCTCTAAATTATGAGTTGAAATTATGGCATCAAAAGTATTGGGGTACTCTTCAATCTTTTTGGCAAAATTTTGTGGCTCAGTTAAAATAAACTCATCAGCGTACCGGGCGTAGTCGGTGGTTTGGTTATAAACTCCAATATCTAAACCAACATAATAGAGGTCCGGTCTTTTTGTTTTTAACGAATATGGCCCATTGTTACCGCAGCCAACATCCAGAACCCTACCATTCGGGACAATGGAATTAATGAAATAATACTTGCCTCGCGGTTTCATTAACAAGCTTATAAGCCGCCTAAGATTAAACATACAAGGGTGCTGAACTATTCTACCACCTCAGTCATTGTCGAACTACTGCTGGTGCCAATCAGCGGCGTGGCTTGACCGGGCCAATCTTTGGTCCAATATTCATTCTGGCGCATAACACCATAGGCATCACCAGGATTACCTAGGAAATAACGCTTGCCGTCACCAGCCACATACCAAGCTGACTTATCACCCTCCATTTGCAAAAGAATCTTGCCTTTAACTGAATTGACATACTGTGGATTGATCGGCAGCATCCCCTTACCTAAAGGATTGTAACCGGTCGTAGCTTCGCGCTTGTCATCAAAACCGTCATTATCAGAATCGGCTTTGTTGGGATTGGTGCCCAAAGACTTTTCAATCGTATCGGATAGGCCATCATTATCAGCATCTTGACCGCCCAAATTGGCATCGGCCAAAGGAATACTGGCTAAATTCTTGTTAGTCACACCGATACCCAACTTAATAATCAAGCCATAAATATTGGCATCGGCTAGATTAAGGTCCATCCGGCACTGTTCGTGGCCTTGTTCTAATTTAGTCTTTTCATCTAAAAGAGTTTGGTAGGCGGCAGTCTTCTGGCTAAGCTGGCTGTCAGCGGCTTGCATTTTTTGACTATTGGCCTCGAACTCAGCTTGAACTTTGGCTAAATCCTTCTTCTTTTGAGCCAATTCAGTCTGAGCAGCCGTCAATTCGCCCTGAGCGCCTTCCAATCCTTGTTTAACCTGACTGACTTCTAATAACAGTTTAGTGTTGGCATTGTAAATCCGGACCATAATGGCCACGGCGGCAATCACCACCATCACCACGATTGCATAAAACAGGTAGCGCTGCAGACGGCGCACCTTAACTTCTTTAATAATTTGTTCAGGAGCAATAACCGGCTGACCGCAATTAGGGCAAACCGTGCTATTATCGGCCATTTGGCGATTGCACTTGGTGCAAATCATAGATGAGGGGTTAAGCTAGCTTACTAAAGCCATTATAATACAGACCGGCGACTTGGGCAAATAATTTTTCTTGGCTAATAATAAACAGTTTTCTAAATTAAACAGCCAAAGGTTTTTTGGCCGATCTTTTCAGCCAAAACTAGATAAAAATTGCTTGCTTTTTTGTGGGCGGCGATTATAATAAAATCATATGACCACAAAAGGTAAATTACGACAATTAATACTGCTGCTCGGTGACTGGCTACTACTTTACGCCAGCTTGGCGACGGCCTTATTAATCCGCTATCGCCGCTGGCCGGAAAATGATTTGTGGCAGCAGCATACCATCATCTTTAATTGGCTATTCATTGTTTGGCTGCTAATTTTCTATGTGGCCAATCTTTATAATCTCAATATCCTGGCTAAGGGACCGCGGTTTACCGAGCGAGTCATCAAGGCGATTGTGCCGGCTGGATTATTATCGCTAATTATTTTCTATTTACTGCCAGCAGCAACGATTGCGCCCAAAACCAATTTGCTAATTTTTAGCTTAATCTATACCGGCGCCTTTCTGGCTTGGCGGCACCTCTGGCGCCATAGTCTACGCAAAACTTTGCCACGCAATAATGTCCTCTTGATTGGTTATGATCAAATGGCCGATGAGTTATGGCAATTATTGAATAATGCCCCCCATCTCGGCTATAGGCCGGCGCTACTCTTTACTCAAAGCAATGATCAGCCGACAGCCGACTGGACAGTAGTCCGCCAGACCGACCAGTTAGCAGCAGCTATTAAAGATTACCATATTAACACGCTAGTCATCGCTGACCGCTACCGAGCTGATGAACAGATTAATCAGATTCTGTTCAGCTTATTACCGCTCAATCTGACTTATCTGACTTTATCCAGTTTTTACGAACAATTGACCGGCAAGGTGCCGCTGGCAGCCATCGGCCAATTATGGTTTCTGGAAAATCTAAATCTAACCGAGAAGCGTTGGTATCTAACAGCTAAACGCGGCTTTGACATCTGTATGGCGGCTGTCGGCTTAATCATTAGCGCGCCACTGTGGCCACTGATAGCTTTAACGGTCAAACTAGCTAGCCGCGGACCGATAATACTAACCCAACAGCGCTCCGGACGCGATAACCGACTGTTTACAATCTATAAATTTCGCACGATGCGCGTGCCTGATCCGGCTAAACCAATGACCGATGAGCAACGCATCACGGCCAGTGGCCGCTGGCTGCGGCAAACTAGATTGGATGAAATCCCTCAATTAGTCAATATTCTCAGGGGCGATATGAGCTTTATCGGTCCCCGACCAGAGCGGCCGGAACTGATTCAGAATTTAGCCAATGCTTTACCTTTCTACCATGTTCGTACCCTAATCCGCCCCGGTATTACTGGCTGGGATCAAGTGTCGGGCGAATATCATTCGCCATCGCTAGAGGATACCTATAAGAAATTACAACACGACCTCTTTTATCTGAAAAATTGCTCCATTTATCTTGATTTGACAATTATCTTAAAAACACTGACGACGGTTTTGTCTCGGGAAGGCAAATAAAGTTATGGCTCAAAAAATCTTACAGATCAATAAGTTCTATTACCCGTGGTTGGGCGGCGTGGAAACGGTGGTTAAAGATATCACCGACAGCCTC